>JALQYJ010000165.1 GCA_023254175.1 Runella sp.
AGTCCAAGTCGCTCAATCAGCACGGCTGTTTTTTCGCGAAGCTCTTTGCGCGTCAGTCCGTAAATTCCTCCAAAAAACTGAATATTTTCTCGCACGGTCAGGTTTTCGTACAACGAAAACTTTTGACTCATGTACCCAATATGCTTTTTGATTTCCTCATTTTGGCGATACACGTCATAGCCTGCTACCGATGCTTTGCCCGAGGTTGGCTCCAGCAATCCGCACAGTATCCGCATAGCAGTAGTTTTTCCAGCTCCATTTGCGCCCAAAAAACCAAATATTTCTCCTTCTTGCACATCAAACGTAATGGCGTTTACTGCCACAAAGTCACCAAATTTTCGGGTAAGTGCTTCGGTATGAATGACTGATTTTGTCATAGGTTTTACTGATTTTCGAGCATCAATTTGATAAATGTATCCTCAATCGTCGGTGCTATTTTCCGTACTTTAATGCCCGTATGTCCCTTTTTATTCAAAAACTCTGAAATATATTTCTCCTGAAAATGAGACGGCAGGGTCACGTGTTGCTCTTCTCCAAACGCAAAAGCACTAACGATTTGGGTATTCTGGCGTAGGTCGTTCATCAAATTATACCGATTGTCAGTATCTACCGCATAGAGGTTCTGGGTATGTCGCGCAAGGATTTGTTCGAGGGTGTCGAGTTCTAAAATTTTGCCCTTTTGAATCAACGCAATGCGGTCGCACCTACTGGCTTCGTCCATGTAGGGAGTCGAAACCACAATGGTAATTCCGCGTGTTTTAAGGCGGTCGAGCATATCCCAAAACTCCTTTCTCGACACAGGGTCAACGCCCGTGGTGGGTTCGTCCAAGAACAGTACTTTGGGTTCGTGAATCAGCGCACAGCATAAGGCTAACTTTTGCTTCATCCCTCCCGAAAGTTTGCCTGCTAATCGGTTCTTAAAAGGCTCAATTTGAACGTAGATATCCTCAATCAGGTGGTAGTTTTCTGCAACAGTTGTGTTAAAAACTGTTGCGAAAAAATGGAGATTTTCTTCAATACTTAAGTCTTGGTACAGTGAAAACTTTCCTGGCATATAGCCCACCATTTGGCGTATTTTCCACAAATCCTTGACAACGTCCAAACCTCCCACCTCTGCCCGACCAGCATCAGATAACAAGAGGGTTGTCAGGATACGAAAAAGTGACGTTTTCCCTGCACCATCGGGACCAATTAACCCAAACAATTCCCCCGATTTTACCTCAAAACTAACCTCGTCGAGTGCGAGTACTTGCCCTTTTTCGTACGTTTTTTTGATATTTTCTACGCGAACGGTTGACATTGAATTCGGGAATTAGAGTTTCACTTCGCCGTACATTCCTATTTTGAGGAAACCGTCGTTTTTTACCTTGATTTTGGTGGCATACACCAAATTTGCACGTTCGTCTTTGGTCTGAATCGTCTTAGGCGTAAACTCCGCTTTGTTCGAAATCCACGTTACCACCCCACTCACTTCTTTATAGCTATCTTTACCATTATCGACAAACACTTTGACGGGCTGGTTCAGCTTTATTTTACCGAGTTGGTCGCCCGTAATGTACGCCCGCAACGTCATCGAAGATAAATCAGCAATTTTATACAATGCCTTACCAGCCGCCGTCATTTCGTTGGTGGTAGCGTACTTGACCAACACCGTTCCATCAATAGGATTGGTGATGGTACACCGTTGAAGTTGGTCGTCAAACTGCGCGATGCGTTCTTCCAACGGCTTTTGCTCGCTCAGTACCCCACGGTTCTGAATCGACACCTGCTGCTGCTGCGATTTGATTTGCTGCTGAACCACCGCCACTTGTCCTTCGGCAGTCTCAATTTGTTTTTTCAACACCGAAATTTGTCCATCGACATCGTCCAATTGTTTGCTCGGTACGGCTTCGGCTTTTACCAAGTTATCCAAACGTTTGTGTTCGCGCTCCAACAGCCTAAGTTGCTCACGTTGAGCGACTATCTGGCGTTGTTGCGTCATCAATTGTTCCTTCAGAATTTGAATTTGTGGCGAAGCATCATTGGTTTTTTGGTTCAACGCCTCCATACTTGCTTGCACTTGTGCTTTTTGCAGGCTCAGGTTTGTGCAATCAACACTCCCGACAGACTGTCCAGCCTTGAGGGTGGTTCCCTCTTCTACCTCCAAACTCAGAATTTTCCCTATCGACTCCGACGAAATGACGACTTCATCGGCTTCAAAAACGCCGCTTGCATCAAATGTTTGGTCGCTGTTCTTACAAGCACCCAAACTCAAAAGTGACAAACAAATCAAAGCCCCTACACCACGTTGCTGGGCTTTCTTTAGGTATGTTTTTTGTGAAAATGTATTCATGTCTTATTCTTGGTTGTTCATTATTAAGTCGGCCATTAAATACCAGCCGACAAGCGTAGATTGTTTTGTGCTTGAAGGAGTTGAACTTCGTGCAAAATCAAGTTTTGACGGGCACTGTCTTCATTGTCTAGTTCTGTCAGATAATCACTTGCCGTAATAATGCCATTTTCAAGCTGAGATTCCGCCGCTTTACGAATCGTCGAGCGAATGTCAATTAATTTACGGTCGCTCTCCACCAGTGCTTGCAAACGGCTTACTTCTTGGCGCTGAGAAGCCATTCTAACTTGGGTGGCCAACACGAAATTCTCTTTTTGTTTCTCAACACGTTGTTGATTGACCCGCAATTGTTGCACTTCAATCGCTTGGCTATTGGTATATAAATGCGACAAAGGAATTTGAAGTTGCACCCCTCCGATGAAGTACGTTTTAAATTCATTCGAAAGGAAATTTAGCCCAGGTCGCCCGTAACCACCCGTCGCAAAGGCAGACAATTTGGGTAAATTTTTCGCTTTCACCAGCTTTTCACTTACCGAAAGGGTTTGTTTTTGAGCATCAAACCACTTCAATTCTGGCCGATTCATCTCCAATGAATTTGTAACAATCATTGGCAGCTGAAGCGAGGTATTGGCATCAATATTTGCGCCCGTTAGCAGTGAAAGAGCCTCCAATGACCCCGTACGCCGTTTTTGAGTTTCAAGCACCATCTGTTCTACTTCCAAAATACGTGCCTCCAAAGCAAGGATATTGGAACGAATCGCGATGCCGTTTTGAACCGAAGCTTTTGTTTTGGCCAGTTTTACACGAAGCTCTTTGTCCAAAATATCAAAATTTTTCAATTGACGTTCGGCAAACAACGCTCCAAAATAAAGGCCACTTACTTGCTCTCGAAGTTGGTACAAATCCACCGTTACCTTTTGTTGATCAGCGAGTTGATTCGCAACAGCCACCGCCTTTTGTTTTTGGACAGCTCCTCCATCCCAAATCGACTGTGTCACGTCCAATGTCAATTTGTATTGGTCTTTTGGAGGGGGAGTTATTTCAAAATTGGGCAACTTTATTGGCACACTTGTCACATCCGACTGCCAAGTAGCTTGCCCATTGAGGCGAGATTGAGGCATAAAGTTGCGGTTTAGCAGCTTCAATTGCAATTCGGTCGCCTCCTGAATCAAGCGAGTTTGTCCCGCTTGTGGGCTATGGGTTTCGGCCTGTCGGTAGCATTCATCGAGGGTCAACGTACTTTGCGTGTACCCCACCGAAATAAGCCCCAACCACATCCCCATAAATAGCACTTTTTGTTTCATAACCTTACAGTTTAACTATTTGGTTAAATTATATATAAAAAAATAGGTGTTCTAATTTTTCATCTCATCCAAGTTTCTAAAACTTGGATGGGCTTTATCTTCGAGGGTCGAGTTGTGAACAACCCTCTGCACGCTTACGGCGTTAAAATTAGCTTTACGTATAACTTTAATTCCTCTATTCGTTGTTCCATTAGTACATCAAACGCCTTTTTATCAGCCCCAAACGCATCCATTAAAATCGGCTGTGCCAAAAATGGGAATACACACATTCCCATGATAGACATCACAAATTGCATGGGGTTAATGCTACGAACTTTACCTTTTTGGAGTTCAACAAAATAGTTTAATGCTATTTTCTGCATCAATCCGATGGGAAGTTTTTTGATAAAATCTGACTTTTCTGGGTTATTGACGGTATTCAAAACAAACAAAGGCAAGTAGGGATTTTCTCTCAATAAGTTGATATACCCTTCAATGATTAAACCAATTTTGTCTGTAAAATCAATGTCTAAATCAAAAACACCATCTGCTTTTGGGAAAAACGTACCTATTTTCAAATCAAAAACGTGTTCAAATAACTTATCCTTCGACCGAAAATAGTAATGTAACAATGCTTTATTAATTCCTGCCTCGTCCGCAATATCCTGCATTCGAGAACCGTCGTAGCCATCCCTCAGAAAAATAGCCTCTGCCGCTTTCAATATCTTTTCTTCCGTTGTTAAATCTAGTTTTGGCATTGTTGATTATTTAGTTTAACCATTTGGTTAAACTTGACACAAAAAAACTACTCTATATCTGAAAAAACAAATTTTAAGGTTTTTTTTTGAAAAATACCAGCGAAAGAGGCCACCCCGATGGGGCTTAATTTCAGGCCTCATTCATTTTTGCTACTAAAACGTAGCTCCTTTGGAGCAATAAATACTAGCTTTTTGTTTTAGTGTGTGTAATCTGTTTTTACTCCATCTTTCTGAGTGATTCCGCGATTTTCTGGTAATCGGGTTTTCTTCGGAAAAAGACGAACCCATTTTCTTCTTTCAACAGTTCTAAATTTGGATTTGAACGGTAAGTATCTGCACGGTCGATGCGGGCAATCAAGAAAGTTGGCTTGTCTACTGGACCATTCAACAGCCATTCTTCATCACTCGCTTCGGGGCGGACACCCTTTGGTTTTTTAAAGTAAAAATACTGCGCATAACTTCGATTCCCGATGGGCCAAACGTACACCTCCTGTCCTTTTTTGGATTCGTAAAAATCTATGACCGTTCGTTGAGTATAACCTTCGATTTTGGGAACAACAATAGAAGTATAAAAAAACATTAACACGGCCGTAGAAAAGAACAACACTCGGAGGGCTTGCTGCTTCTGCGTTTTCCATTTATACACCGAAACACAAATAGCCACAAAATACAACATACCCCAAAGCCACTCATTTCCAGCCCATTCAACAGGCGCTTGTAGATTGGCTACCACAAATTTGTCGTCAATAAAAGAAGTAAATGTCGCAGGATACATTCCAATCAACGGCACAAGTGCCAGCACCAACGACAGTACAAAACCAATCAATAACAACAAAATCGTCATCCATTTGGGCCAAGTAATTTCGCCTTTCAACCACTGGTATAGCCACAATGCGGCTAGGTAAGAAAGTGGAAAATAGGCCATCGAACTGTAATGAACAATTTTGGTTTTGACAATCGAAAACACTATCATCACCACCCAAAACAAACACAACATCGGCAACGAAAACGCAGGCAAAGGTAGCTCCATCTTGTCAGTCACCTGCTGCTTCCACCTCGCAATCAACGGTTTAAAAGGTGCCGCTACGTATTTTAGGCCAATTACAGAAATAGGGAAACAGCCAATAAGCACCACCACAAAATGGTAATAAAACGGCTGTCCGTGGTCGGCTTCGGAAGTAGCGCCAAGACGATAGAGGTACTGTAAGAAAGCCACAAAAGTTGCCCACCCACTTTCTAAAATGATAGCTAACATCCACCCAACGGTAAACACTCCCGCCGTGATAGCATAAATCAACAGGTTTTTAATCGAAAAGTCCCCACTTGTAGGTTCATTATTTTTCTTTTGGATTTGTTGAATACCCCACAAGGCTGCCAGCACCAAAGTAGGTACACCCACCCCCACCGGGCCTTTGGTCCAAACGGCCAACCCCGCAAAAACGCCCGCCCAGAAGAAGCGTTTGGCTGTGTTAGAAGACGTTGGTAAAGCAAAGTTTACCACGCTCAAAAACATAAAGTAATTGAAGCAAGGATCGATGATACCCGATTTAAAATACAAATGAGGAGTTACTGAGCCTAAATAGGCCAATGCCCACAGAAACCCAAAACGAGCGTCTAATAAGCGCTTCCCTAAAAAAAAGAAGGTTACTAGGGTCAAAATTCCCACAATGGCATTGGGAAAACGTGCTGCAAATTCGTTGATTCCAAAGACCTTCATCGACAACGCCTGCAACCAAAAAAACAACGGCGGCTTTTCCCAAAATGGCTGAAAATCAACCTGTACACGCAAGTAGTTCCCTGACTCAAGCATTTCGCGGGCCGATTCGGCAAAGTTGATTTCGTCCCAATCAAACAGATGCACTTGGCCTAAATAGGGAATAAAAAAAGCAACCGCAAGGAAGGCAACCACCCACGGATTTTCGAGTTTTATATTTTTCATTCGTAGTGTCTCTAAAGACGAAGTATAAATTATTAAGCTAATTCGTTGAATTTCAATGCTAATCCCCATGCGGTGAGCGTACCCAATAAAGACCCCGCGTAAACATCTACCATAAAGTGTTGGAGTAAGTACATTCTTGAAAACCCTATCAAACAGGCCATTACCAAGCAACCAACTTTTAACCAAGGTTTAGGTGTCCACAGAGTCAACAGGGCAAACAATGCAAAAGCCGAGGTCGTATGCCCCGACGGAAAACTATTCCAGTGACTTAACTCAACACCCGAAACAGTATGTAAAGAGTTGATCATCCCCGCAAAATATTCCGCTGGGCGTGGTTCTTTCGGGAATCCAACGTTTTTAATGAGTTGGGCCAATATCCCAGAAATAGCATAGGCACCAATCAGCAAATAGGCTTTCTTACGAGCTCGAAACCAAAGCCCTATTCCTAACACCACGCAGAAAACTCCATCACCCAAATAAGTCACATATTTAAAAAACGTATCGGCCAAGGGACTATAATACTGATTGATTGTCAGCGTAATGATTCCTTGTCGGTAAAGAATTTGGCAAACGCCTAACCCCAGCAACAACAACCCATAGCCTAGCACAAAAGGCCAATTTGCACGAAGTAATCGAATAAAGTTCATGGCGCAAAGATAGAGGTACAGAAAATAAATTCCCCATCTTTGCGTTGTCTAAGGGTTCAGAAACTTGCCGTTTTTATGAAAAAAATCTTCCTTTTAGGTTTGTGTGGTCTATTTTTAGGGAATCTTCAGGTCTCGGCCCAGAAAATGCTCCAAGAAGTTATCATCGACTACGTAAACCTCGTTCCGCCCAATGTAGTCAATAAAGTATTGGCCAAAAACACACCCGTTAAAGTATCTCTTCTGAAAGGTACTCAAGCCTCTTTTTACCGAATCAGTGTTTTCAAACCAGAAAAAGTAAATACCTCGGCACGTTTGTACGAATCAATTCGAGTGATTAACCCTGATTCTCTCCTCAAAGTAGGATATTCGTTTGACAAACACCTCTTAGCCCCCAACGCTAACTTTAAAGTATCCATTGGGGTATTTACTGATTCTAAATCGGCTCAGAAATTTATCGACGGGAAAGACGCTGCACCTTGTTTTAAGATTGACAGTACCCAAAGTGCCGTCGGAAAATTAGAAGGCTGTCAAGGTGATGAAATTTATATCGCCATCAAACCACTTGAAAAACGTAAGATTGGTTATATCAAAGTAGAACTAGTCTCCTTGGCCGATGTCATTGAAGACCCCGTCAACGACCGTTTTCCGTTTTCTCTTCAAAACGAGCTTAATGGAGAAGTAGCTTACGAAGTTAGCGGTGACCGCCTCAACTGGCAAGCCTTCTTTTTACCTTCTAAAAAACGGGCAGAGTTCAAATTAGCTGATAACCAAGTGTATATGCGAGTAAGTACGCTTGATAAAGTTACGGAAGAATACAAAATTGACTCGGGAAAGAAGTACCGACTTTACTGGAACAAAGAAAAAAATCGCGTAGATGTAGAAGAACTTCCAAGCAAAAAATAGCTGCTTACTACTACTTCTGAAGAAACAAACCTCCCGAAAGTTCTGAATTTTTCGGGAGGTTTGTTTTTATGTTTTCAAGAAGGTTTTATTCAGGGAAACCGAAGCACCACCAGTGTCCCTTTGCTACCAATCGCCCAACATATATTCCCAACACAAGCCATTGCATGCAGGCCCGCTGGGGAATTAGACAAACCTTCCCACGTTTGTCCGTTATCTTTTGACAGGCTTGTTCCCGCTGGACCTACCGCCACCAAATACCCATTTTTCAACTTTCGAACTGCCTCTTTTAATCCTGCGGGCTGAGTGGCAGTGGTTAGCTTCCATGTCTTTCCACCGTCGTGGGTCATAATCACATTTTCAGACGCTTCTTTATCGGCTTTGTAGTCCCCCCCTACTGCTATCCCATTTTTAGCATCCCAAACGCACAAACCAAAAATCCCCGAAGAGGCATTGGCCGTGAGAGGCGTATCTGTCACTTTCCAAGTCACACCACGGTCGCTCGTATAAAACACGCGCGCATGGTCATTGCCTCCCGTTCCAATCCACGCATTTTTTTTACCATAAAGCACCATCGTAGAATTACTTGCCGCAAAAGCCGCTTCGTTAGGTCGATTGTCAGGAAGTTCGTCCGGAACAAGTCGTTGCCACGTCTGACCGCCATCAGATGTTTTGAGAAGGTATATTTTATTTTGAATAGGGTCGCCAAAAATCAGCCCGTTTTTAGCATCCCAAAACGAAATTCCGTCTAAAAAAACGCCTTTCTCAGAGGTATTCCATACTTCTTTCCACGTTTTACCCGCATCATTGGTTCGATATATTCGGGCTTGACCTTCTTCGGCAAGACCCGCGCTTACGGCTACGGCCGTCTGGGCGTTAATGCCGTGAATACCTCTAAAGTCTAATTTTTCAGCCCCATTTACCCCTAACACCTCCCAATTTTTCCCGCCATTGGTTGTTCTCAAAACTTTTCCTTTGGTACCTCCTGCCCACACAACTTTCTCATTGACCGCCGAAATAGACCGAAAACTGGCATCGGTGCCACTCATTTGGGGTTCCCACTGCGAATAACCAGTTTGAATAATCAACAGAAGTACCAAAAAAGACATTATAAATTTCATCGTAATTTTATATTTGTCGTAAATATAGTTAAAACAATCCTTGGCATTTTACGTTTTTGCTTCATCAACCTTGTTAATCTAATGCGCAAAACGGCTTTAAAACCCCTCTCTTACGTAGCCTTAACGCTACTTCTGACCTTTTCGTCGTGCAGTTTGTTTAAAGAGGTGGCTTCAGGCGACGCTCTCATCAACGAATTTATCAAAGTAAACATGGAATATTGGTACTACTGGAACGACAAAATTCCGACCAATATTGACGCAAAACTAGCCCCGTCTGATTACTTCAATGCCATGCTTTATACCTACGACAAGCAAGCCCGCCCCGACGGTGACCGATTTTCTCGTTTTTTAGAAAACGCCGAAACAACCGAAGCTTCGCTTGCTGGTGAAAGTAAAACAACCGGCGCACGCCTAAGTCTCTACAATATCAACAACGGTATTTCTGCTCTAGTACTTTATGTTTTACCAGGCTCACCTGCCGCCCAAAATGGCATCAAACGTGGCGATATTTTTTCGAAAATAACCGTAGATGGGCAACTTGTCACTGTCAACAATTACGCCAGTTTATTAGCCATTGGAACCAGCTATGTTTTTACAGTTGGGCGTTACGAAAACTCCACTATCGTAGGTACCGACCAAACCAAAACGGTAGTAGCACAGCCACTTCAAGAAGACCCCATGCCGTTGGATACGGTTTATACCAAAGGAAATAAAAAGATTGGATACTTGGTCTATCACCGCTTTTATTCGAAGCCCAACAACAGCGACCAAGCCTTATACGACCTTAAAATGGCGCAGATTTTTGGCAAATTTAAGGCCGCTGGCATCAATGAATTTGTGTTGGATTTACGGTACAACGGAGGCGGATTCATTTCTACCGCCGTCACTTTAGCTAGTTTTATTGCCAAAGGAGCCTCCGATAAAGTACTCATGACTCGCGATGAATACAACAAAAATGTAACGCCTGATTTGCAAAAACAATACGGGGCTAATTATGGCTTACGCAATTTTGAAAACCGACCTGAAAACATCGGCGGCAATTTAAGTCGGGTATATGTACTTACCAGCTCACGGACAGCCTCGGCCAGCGAAATGGTCATAAATGCACTGAAGCCTTTTATGGAAGTAGTCATTGTAGGCGACCTCACTGTGGGTAAAAATGTAGGTTCAACGGTCATTAAAGATTCCAAAAAGCGATTTGTACAAGGCATCATGCCTATTATACTCAAAACGTACAATTCTGCTGGACAATCTGATTATACAGGCGGCTTTACTCCCACGTTTACTGTTAAAGAAAGCCTTTCTCAACCTTTTTATGCCTTTGGAGACTTACGCGACCCTTTGCTTTCGGAGGCTTACTTTCAAATTACGGGCGCTCGTAATGCCCGCCGAGGCATAAGCGAATCGGAGCCTATCGATAGGTTTAAAGTTCAACCTCAAGGCCCTGAAACCGAAATGTTTGTAGATAATCCTCAAAAGTAATGTTTGCCATGTGGTGGTAGTAAAAGAGGTTTCTCAAAACCGCGAAATCGTTCGGTTTTGAGAAACCTCTCGAGTGGGTTATAAGTAACCCAACTCATCCTTATCTTATCCCGCTTTCAAATGCGTCAGCTTCACTTTCGTTGGATTAGGATTAATAGTATCCGTTTCTACCAATCCGTCACGTAGACGAATGATACGGTGAGCATATTTTGCAATATCGTCTTCGTGCGTTACTACGACGATGGTATTTCCTTTAGAATGAAGCTGGTCAAACAAATCCATGATTTCGTACGAAGTACGCGTATCAAGGTTACCAGTAGGTTCGTCGGCCAGCAATATACTAGGATTATTGACCAAGGCCCGAGCTACCGCTACCCGCTGACGCTGCCCTCCCGATAGTTCATTGGGACGATGCCCTGCACGTTGCTCCAAACCTACACTTTTCAATGCCGCCATGGCGCGCTCGGTACGTTCTGATTTTGTGTAACCTGAATAAATCAGCGGCAGTGCCACATTTTCGAGCGAGGTCATACGCGGCAATAAGTTAAACGTCTGAAATACAAACCCAATTTCTTTGTTTCGAACTTCTGCCAGCTCATTTTCACTCATGTCGCTCACGTCTTTATTGTTCAGAATGTATTTCCCAGAGGTAGGCGAATCCAAACATCCGATGATGTTCATGAGTGTAGACTTCCCCGAACCTGAAGGCCCCATGAAAGCTACATACTCTCCTTTCTTTACTGAGATTGTCACATCTTTGAGGGCGTCGATGATTTCGGTCCCCATGATATAACGTTTTGCTATGTGCGACGTTTCAATGATTTTCATGACTGCTTACGGGTGTATTAATTGGTATAAGTATTCGGTGTCTTGATGATGTCGTAAAGTTTACTTTCCTATTTTTTTCAAAATTTCAAGTACTTCTTTACTGTCTGCGTCGTTTTTTATCAGTTTGTTCAAAAACCCCTGAAATTCAGCCTGTAAAAGCGTTTGGTCAAAGACTTTCAAATCGTTCGTAAAAAGCACAAATTCTGTACGATTTCCCTTTTTATCGGTGGCATACAGGGCATAATTGAGCACAAAAGCCGTCGAACCTCCCTTTGCCCCAAAATGCACAAAATACTTTTTATTCTCAGGGTTTAAGCGCATCGGCCACTCCATCAAGTCATCTAAAACCGCCTGCGTAGCGGGTTCAAAATAAGTTCGGCTATTTATTTTTTGCATCAAGCTACCATACTCCAAGACCGTTGAAGTTGGCAATCGATTCGACCAAACTTTCTGAACAGGCAGTGGAATATTAGCCAATTTGAAATTTGCTTTGGCCGTCGTATCCACTTTCAACAGTTCAAAATACTTATTGGCCCGTTGAAGATAAAGCGCCATCGGCATTTTCTTCATTCCCGACTCCGAGTGCTCATCCGAACAAACATACAGGGCCGAAACAAACGGATACAAGGGCTGATGCTTCGTTAAACCTAGTTTTACCAAATTCTCATTGATTAGATTTAACCCCAATTTCCACATCAAAAACTCCGTATTGGCATTGCTGCTGTACTGCATCATCCCTTTTGCTACTTCCAGCAATGGAACAGTATTGTTTTGAAGTTTCTTTTCTTTTCGTTGTTCTGCCAACCACTGTAAGTGCGCCCCGCCGTCGGTTTCAGGAATATAAAACCTTGCCAGCTCTCCAATTGAAATGGGTTCTTGGGGGGTTATTTTCCCTGCGGCTACTTGTTGGGCAAATTCGACGGCAATCACTATCTTCACGGTACTTGCCAGCGGCATTAGGGTATCTACTCGGTGTGCAACTTCTACTTTTCCGTTTTTAGCGTAATAAATCGCGCATTTTTGAGGGTTTTTCTGCAGATACTCCGCTACAAAATCAGTTTCGTAACGCAAATACTTAAAGTAAAAATATCCGAATACACAACTAAACAGCAAAGCCAATATGCCCAAGCCTGTAGCAATTACTTTCCACATAACGAGTGGTTTTAATAAATTAACGAAAGTTCAAAAAGCAGAAAAATTTGACGGATAAAGGTACGTTTTTACCTGAAACTTTCGCGTTCTTTTTCGATGAGTGCGCGTTGGGCTTGATAGATTTTCAAAAATGCTTGATAATCGGTAGAGCTTGTCATACCTGTTAATTCTTGTAAACCTTCCTCAGCGAAGTCTGTAAGGTATAATTTCAAGCACTGAAGAACATACAATTTCTGTAATTCGGGAGCATTGCGGCGAAATCTTAAAGCATTGAGTAACGCGTCATAGGCTACTTTAGGCTTTTTCTGTTGGTTAAAAAATGTTGTAGCCGCGCCTAGCACACCGCTATCAAACGGATGCTGCCGAATGGCGTTTTGATAGTCAGCTTCTATTTTCAGATTTGCCAAATTTACAAAACTAGGTCGTGCTTCTTTTATAAGCCAATAGTCCAGCATTTGGCGAGCCAAGGCAACCTTTTGGGACGTATCCGACATTATTTCTGATGCTAGAATATCCATCGCAGCCAACTTATCGTGCTGGTATTCAGCGTAAGCCTGTGCCAGTTGAAGCTCATGATACAGCGTCCCGTTATTGCCCGTATTCACCAATTTTTTCAGAAGTTTAGCTTGACTCGAATCCTTGGTGTACTGAGTGTAATTGTATAAATACGCAAAATTATTGACACTCAACGCCGAATCTTTAGGCAACCCTAGCTCCACTTTCAACGGGTCGATTGTAGCCTTTATCAATTGGGCCACGGCTAAGCGATTGGCCTCGTGCGACAAGTTTTTCGTTGGTTGGTCCAGCAAATGGGTTTCTTCAAAGTCTTTTTTGGTCAACCCCAACGCAGCCAACGAGCCTTTGCCAGAAGAAATTGTTAACGCCTTTGCCCAAAAAGCCAACAAGTTACTTTCGGTTACTTCTTTCTCCTTCACATGTTGCCGCGCCAATTCTAAGTAATAATAGGCCGAGTCAGCGATGGCTGTTCTGGAATACAAAAACCCAAGGTTGTTCTGTAATTCACCACTTTTGGGAAAGGTAGTCAGTCCTTTTCGAAGGTTAAAAATCGCATCAAAAAATAAATTCTCGTTCAAAAGCGTCTGACCAAGCCCCGCATAAGCTTGAGGGGTCGGGTCTTTTTGAAGGGCTTGTTGAAAAAATGCCCCCGCCAAAGCCGCATCTCCTTGCCGCAACGCCAACGACGCCAACGCAAAGGCTGATTTGTGGTTTTGAAAATCTGTATCTAGTGCTTGCTGATAGTAACCTCCTGCCACAGTCCATTCTTTGGTAACGGTGTGCAAGTCTCCCAGACTGTTGTAGTAACCCGCTTGGGCTTGGTCAATAGTATAAAAACGGTGCAAGGCCATAAGCGCCACCCACGCCATTCCGCCAATCATCCATGCTTGCGACTGCAAAAAACGCATGGGTTTGTACATCACTTTATGCACAGCTTTGCCTTGTTTGAAAAGGGGCCAAAAGTTGAGTCCAATGTAAGCGATAAAGAGCGTACCGATACACAATTGGCTATAAACGATGAGGTCTTCAAATACTTCTATAAAGGAATTGTTGTGCGTAAACAACACAAACGCCATCACGGTGGTCGTTATTAAGCCTAATCCAAGGTATAACCAAGCGCCAATTTCTCGAAAAGGCAGGAAAGCTTCGGTGCGTTTGGCAAAACTCCAAATACCAAGTAGTAAACTCGCCCCGTACAACACAAACGGGCTAAAATACCAAAAGGCTGCCTCGGTTTGACGCGTCACTTTAAGGTACAAGAGATAGATGCTAAACATATACAAACCCCCTAAAAACAAAAAGTTGTACAAGCTAGTTTTGCCAAAACCTGTACGAGAATTGGTAACGACATACACAAAACCCGCGATGATTTCGACCGACAACCATCCTATAAATAATACGCTTAGAAGAATCATAGGCAACAAACTATAAGACGTGGCTGTCAGGGACAAAACTGGAGCTTGGGCCCCCACCGAAAACACGCCTACCAAAACCGCAATCACTCCCGAAAACAAAAATACCCGCTGTACCATGGGCATATTTTCCCTAAAAGCGTGCAAATAGTAGCTAACAAAAACCACAACAGCCGCTACTAACCCAAATCCAAGGGTATTGTCCGTTCCAAATAATTGGAGCATTTCAAGATGTGAAAGGGATAACAAAGTAATCACCAGCATCATCATTCCGATGTACCAGCGGCGGGGTAAACCCGAAATAGCCGCCAACAAAAGCACAAAGCCCGCCAAAACTCCCGCCAGATACCCTCGCCCCAGCCATTCGGGCAGGTCGATTTGAACAGGGACAAACTGTTCTTTTAAAATATAGGTTTTCCCTAACAAAAAGAGGCTTTCCACTGTCCGCGCTGACTGCTGACCACTGACTTGTAAACTATCAAGTTTGACGGGCACCTCGTCCAATTCGCTCAAAACTTTCCATTCTATCGAGTTTTCGATGCCCCGATAGTGAAAAAACAACAGTAGGAGTAAGCTTATTTTTAATAGCCCAAAAGCAGTGAGGTACAAAAACCGCTCAGAGCGGCTCCAATTTTGCCAAAAAAGAAGAATTTTCATTGAATTTGAATGAAATACGACATAATCCACAGGAAATTCCTGCATCGAGTGTTACTAAAAACGCCCTTCGGAATAGGTTATTTTCTCATTCTTCAAAAAATCGAAAAGCGTTAATCGCCGCAAGGTATAAAAGGATGTACAGTATGTCTTCAATACATTCACATAATTTTGTCGGGCTTGTACGGTTTCGTTCAGTACCATGCTCAGGTCAGTGATAGAAAGCTTACCTAATCTGCTTTTTGAGCTACAGTAAGTTGTCCTTGTTGCTGATTGAACCAAAGTGCTTGCAGGTAAATCTCTTTTTCAAACGTAATTTCTTCCTGCTTCACCGTTACTTACACCAATTCGCGATTTGCTTTGGCACAAAATTCGACTTATGAGCAACCCTCAGTACATATGGGCAACCCATTTCACATTATTTCTCGGTAGTTACCGAATTACGATAGGTAGTTAGCCTTCCAGAGTCGGTTTTGGGAGGTGCTTCGGGGCGCGATTCTTTCGGGCCTAAATTTCTAAATGAATTGAAACTATGGGTAAACAAATAACTCGCTCCGTACGAAACAGTGGTGGGAGTTCCTGTGGATGCCAAAAATTGATTCTGAACATTGCGGTTGTACATCCGCAGGCGTTGGCTACCGTCGTCGTTGAGCCAGTATTCTAGGGTCCAGTCGAGCAACAGACTCGTCGCATCATATTGGTTTTGCCCGTACGACAAACGGCCGTCGCGGGTGATACGAAAACGGTCGTTTAAGAAACGGTACGAAAAGCGTAACTGCAAGTTGTTGAGGGCGTTGATGGTAGGATCGTTCAAATTAAAGTTTAGACCCGACACGCCAAGCTCCAAGTTTTCGTTCAACGACGACCCCCATTTATTGATTTGGCTCGTCACCATTTCTCCAATACTGTTGCCAAATCCTGTAGCCGATTGCGCCAAAATGTTGTTTTGATCGGAGAAAAGTTGTCCAAATAACAACATACTACTCACCTGCTGCGACAACGACTGCTCATCGCGCTTGAGGCGCTCTTCCAAAGCCGTCACAATGTACGAGTACGCCGACGGGTACTCCTTGAATTTCAACCCGTACGTCACTTGCGGAGAAAGCATTCGTTCGCTAAGTCCAATCGTCACTTCTACCGGATATCGGCGCGACATTAGCCCGTCGTTGGAGGTATTGGTCGTTGTGGTAGTGCTTGACGAAAGCACAGGAGCCAACGAAACGTTAGACAAATAACTCGCTTTTACATCCAACGTAGCTCCGTACGGATCGCCCGTCCAAGAAATTCGGCTTCCTTTTTGAATTTGAAATTTCTTGTTAATCACGTTTTTCAACGTAAACAAATAGTCTCCGTTTTGGATTTCGTACGAACCCGCCATGTCGAACACGTCGCGGGTATCAATTTTGAGATTGATTAATCCACGCCCGTAGGCTTTGATGGCGTCTCCTCCCTGGCGGTCAAACTGAATTTCGCAATACGCATCGGGCGTCATATTGAGGCGAAAATCCATTTTGATATTACTTTCTTGGGATGGAATAATTTTTTCTTCTTTGGCAATTTGCGTAGTAGTATCATCCACAGGCGACATAAACTGCACAAAATCTTCGGAGGCTACTTCGGCCGCGCCATCAAGCGGGATGTATATTTTTGTCCCCTTGTTGCTGGTCAAATCAGCGCTGATATTCAAGTTATTAATGGGGCCAAAAATCTCCATAAAACCCGTCACGTACGCATTTCCGTAGAAAAGCTCATTGTCGCGAATCGTCGTATTTAAGATTCGGAAATTGCGCATTTCAGCATCAAAACCCAACGAAAACTTGCTAAAGCCATCGTGGTAAACACCTCCGCGCAAATTGGCCACATTGCCATCTGGGTCGGTAAGGCGTAGGTTTTTTACCCGAATGTCGCTTTCACCAAACAGTACTTTGTCTTCAAACGACAAAACGGCTTTTAAATAATCGAACGTCAAGCGTCCTTTTTTTACATCTACCACTCCATCCAACACGGGCGACAACGCGGCTCCCTTCACCGTTACTTTCCCAACGGCCTTTCCGCTCATATTTGATACCAACCCTCGGGCAAATGGCTCAATTAAATTGAGGTTAGTTTCGTTAAACTCCGCCGTCAAATCCAGCTCATCGTCGGTGCGGTCGGGGGTATAAGTTCCCGTGACGGTAAATTCACGTTTCTCGTTTTTATCCAAATGAATGTCTACGTGCAAGTGCTTATCGACGGGGTCCCATTCGCCATCGCCAATGAGATTTCCCATCAAAAAGTTATTATAGGTCAACTTCTGAATTTGCAGTTGGCTATCAAAAATCAGCGTACGGTACACGTCCCTCATGGTGAGACTTCCGTTAGCAACTCCCCCCAAATTAACATTCAATACAGGGTTAAGGGTGGCTAATTCAAAGTTGTGCGTCTCAAAATCCAGTTCCTCCAGTGAATCGGTTGAAATTCTACCGTTGAGCGAAATGAGCTGGTCTTTTTTGGCTGCTTTCAGATTGACATTACTCAATAGCACATCAGCACCTTTGATGGTAATCAAATTGGTTGCGTCTAAATTCCAGTCTTCTTCCAACAACCGGAGTTTTGATTTTTTGAACTGCAAGTACATATTATCTCCAACAAACCGTAATTCCCCGTTGAGGGTAGCGCGGTTGGGTAGTTTTTGCTGGCGCAGATTGCTGCGAAAATCAATGTGGTCTTTGTTCCATGCGGCCTCAATTTGCATGTTTTCCGTAGGAGCAATACCTACTAATTTTTGCTTTTCGGAATGAATAATGGCCGACGCCAACACCTCAGGTGTGTTTGTAAATTTTGACGTATTAAGGTCTAAATCAGAGCGATAAAACGTATTATTCCCAATTTTAAGGGTATCAAACTGCCCCGACATCGAAAATATGGACGTATTATCTACCGTAAATACTCCCTCCACCCGCGCCCCTGGCGACACATATCCCGCAGGGTACAAAAACGCCAACAGAGCGTCCATTTTCTTAAACTGTAAGTTATATTCTACGCTGTATCGTTCACCGATGGGCCTTTTAAGTTTTTTGTTATCGTAATAAGCCATCTGAGCGGCTTCGTCTCCCAAAAAATACATTTGATATTCGTCAAATAGGCATGCTAAATCCACTACCGCTTCTGTGGGAGCAAATTTTCCTTTGGTTTTAAAGTTGAAAAACTCCGAAATAATGGACAAATCTCGTTGTTCATTTACCAATCGCGAGTCAAGTAACAGGGTATCAATAACTAGGTTTCGTTTTTTAAACGTGACATAATTATTCAAAAATTTGCCTGTTCCTACCATTGCATCCAACGTATTTCCCTCCAAGTTGACATCCAACTCCGTGTGAATGAGCAACGAATCTTTCATAAACTTCAACGCGCGCAAATCGGCCCGTTGAATAAACCCTTCGGCGTGGTAAGAATATTTCTCTTTGTTAAAGTTAAAAACCCCGTCCACGTCCACAATCAAATTGGTATCACGCACGATAACAGAACCTTTGAAGAGTTTATTTTGCAGCGTTCCGTTGAGGTAAACGTTTTTATACACGTAGCCATTGTAAGTAAATTTCGGCATTTTTCCGTCGAGGCGTAAAGCCGCATCTTTGACTGAAAACCCCTTTCCACTAATTTTTCCGTCCAAATCTAATCCCGCAAAGTTCTCATCTCCAACCAATTTCCCCAAGTCTACGTCTTGCGTTTTCATATCTGCTACGTAGGTCGGGACGGGAGCCGCAAGGTTCATATCAAGCGCTCGAACGGTAATTTGCCCGATGGATGTTTTAAAATCTCCGTTCATTTTGAAACGGTCAATCGTTCCTTTGTACTTTCCAGAAAAATCGACAACACCAAATTTTTGGGCAAGGTCATTAAAACCTTTTTCAGGATAATACTGGTACAAATCGGCCGCATCCACTCGCGTGTCCACCATGTCAAAATCTAATACTGAAGTTTCAAATTCAGTAACCCCCTTAAACCCAATTTTTCCTCGCAGTCGGCTATTTTTTCCAAAGCGTAAATCAGTGTTTATCAGCTTAAAATCATTGACCGTTCCCAGAAAATCCCCGTGTACTTTCCAAGTTTCGTTAAGAGTAAACAAATAATCAGCAAACCACCCCAAATCTTCTGAGCGCACCCGCGAGCTGTCAATGTGGGCCTTCATAAACACTTGGGCATTGAAGTCTCCAAATGCCGAAGGCTTATCATAGTTGAAAGAGATATAATTGCGGATAATTGAATTTCCAATGGGTGCATACAAATCGGCCAACTCCAGCTTAGTTCGACAATACATCACATTGGAATTCAACCCTTTCAGGGTCAGATTTGTACGCTTATCGTAAGTATGTAGCCCTCGTACTTTTAGGGCAATCGTATCCCCCAAGACCATAAAATTTTTGGCTTCGCCATTGATACCCTTCAAGGTAAAGTGATTATAGTCAAAAACCTTACCTGCCATGCGTTGCTCACGAGGGTCATCGAAGCGGAATGTTCCCTCAATCAAATGTACTTGTCGAATGTAGAATGGAACGTTTTGGTCTTTTTTTCCAGGGGGCGAATCAGGGTTAGCCGTCAGTTCTTCAATACGAGCAATGAACTCGTCCAAGTTCAAATCGCCCGTTTTGGGATTCTTCACCAGCCACACCGAAGGGCGGTAAAGCGTGGCTTCATCGAGCCATGTCCCAAAAGTCTTTTTATCTTTGCCCATCGCCAACGCCCAAAAGTCGTGGTTGACGTCCAAACGCTGCACCTGAATCATAGGACGGCCTTTGCGGTCACGAATCTCAATTTTTTCGAGCGAAATGGCGTTGAACCATTTGATACTCACCTTTCCTACGGAAGTTGGGTGCTGAAGTTCTTTTGAAAGTTTTTGGGTTACGTAACCCACTAAAGAAGTCTGTATCAATGGGAACTGAATACACAAACTTATCATCTCTGCCAACAGCACCACTGTGACAAAGAGGATAAAAAGAGTATTCAGAATGTACCAAAAGATACGTTTCATGGGCTGGGTATATGCTCAAAATTAACACAAAATTTCAACAAATGTCAACTATTTTAGCCATCGAATCTTCGTGTGATGAAACTTCCGCGGCCGTAATTTCTAACGGCAAAATCTGTTCCAACATTATAGCGACCCAAGTGATTCACCAAAAATATGGTGGGGTGGTCCCCGAATTGGCCTCGCGTGCTCATCAGCAACACATCGTTTCTGTCGTTGAAAAAGCGCTTTTAGACGCAAAAGTAAGCAAAAAAGACCTGAATGCCATCGCTTTTACGCGCGGGCCTGGACTTTTGGGGGCATTATTGGTGGGTGCGTCTTTTGCCAAAGCCCTTGCGTTGGGCTTAAATATTCCACTCATTGAGGTCAACCACATGCAAGCGCACGTATTGGCGCATTTTATTGAAGAACCTGCTCCATCTTTCCCCTTTTTGTGTTTGACGGTCAGCGGTGGGCATACCCAAATTGTGTTGATACGCTCCCCTCTCGACATGGAAATCATCGGCGAAACCCAAGACGACGCCGTGGGAGAAGCCTTTGATAAAACCGCCAAGTTGCTCAATCTTCCTTACCCAGGCGGACCGTTGGTTGATAAATATGCCCAACAGGGAAACCCCTTGGCGTACACGTTTCCCCTCTCCGAAATGCCCGCTTTGAATTTTTCGTTTAGCGGTATCAAAACTTCTATACTGTACTTTTTACAGGATAAAACCAGAAATAACCCCCAATTTGTCGAAGAAAACATCGCTGATATTTGTGCCAGTGTACAGCATACGCTCATCAAAATGCTTCTTCAAAAATTGCGCAAAGCTGCCAAACAAACAAGAATTTCCGACATTGCAATTGCAGGAGGTGTATCAGCCAATTCAGGTTTGCGAAAATCACTTTTAGAACTTGGTGAGCAAGAACGTTGGAATGTTTTTATACCACGTTTTGAATACTGTACTGACAATGCCGCTATGATTGCGATGGCCTCACACTTCAAATTTGAAAAAGAAGATTTCTGTGAACAAACCGTCAGTCCTATGCCTCGGATGGCATTTTAAATTTGTTAAAAATAGCTCTTTCCAAATTCCACTGCTCAGTCAAGGGCAAAATAACATTGAGGCGTTAGGATAATTTTGCATTTAAACTACACATTTATTAGCAAAAAAAGGGGTAGTTGAGCCTCTTTTTTTGCTTTATGGCCATGAGTTATTCCTCTTTTGGAAGTCAATTCTAGACATCAACACCTTTCCAAATGAAACCACTTTGTCAACTTTGTTCTAAATCATTTTGTGCTATTTTCGGCATGCACAACTACAACCTCTACATAATTTTTACTCGATTTGCTAAAAATGCAATTCACTGATAATTAATCCAGAAGGGCCTTGTTAGTATAAAAAAACTTTTGAATTAATGTAATTGAGCAGGAAGGTGTAGGATAGTGTTTCTTTCACTTTTTAGAAATATTTGAATAATAATTTGTCCGTTGTTTAGTCCGATTTTCATTCGTTTCTCTACATTGAGCTAATTCCTAAACATTAAAAACGTTATCTACATGCTAACCAAATTGAATAACAAACTCCTACAAGCAGGGCTTCTCTCAGCTTTAGTCTTATTGGGTGGCTGCAAAGCTTCGAGCACCAGTAACTCTGAAAAAGGTTTCAAATCTATTTTTAACGGCAAAAATCTTGACGGCTGGGACGGCGATCCAACGTATTGGCGGGCTGAAAATGGCGTGCTAATTGGGGAAATTACCCCCAGTACTCTACTAAAAACGAATAACTTTATTATTTGGAAAGGAGGCGAACCCGCTAATTTTGAACTAAAAGGAGAATTTAACATTGCCAAAACGGGTAACTCGGGTATCAACTACCGTAGCGAACGATTGACCGATATTCCTTTTGCGTTGAAAGGCTACCAAGCTGATATTGACGGCCAAATCAATTATACAGGCCAAAACTACGAAGAACGGAAACGTACTACTTTGGCCTACCGTGGGCAGGTTACAACCATTAATCCCCAATCCTCCCCCATGTCTCCCGAGGAAGTGCGGGCTAAAGTTAAACGTAACGCGTGGACAGACCTCCAAGTAACGGGTTCACTTGGAACTTCGGATGAATTGAAAACAAAAATTAAATCAGAAGATTGGAACGAATTTCATTTAGTGATAAAAGGTAATCGCTTACAACATTATATCAATGGTATCTTGATGAGTGATGTAACTGATAATGACCAAGTAAATGGTAAATCAAAAGGATTTCTAGGTGTGCAAGTACACGTGGGGCCTCCTATGAAAGTACAATACCGTAACCTCCGTTTGAAGCAATTGTAATGGAGTTAATCGTTAGCGGTAAAAACTTGTTAGCACACATTTAATAATCAAAACAACAAACAGTTAACTATTAACAGACCACAGATAACAAATCAACAAACAAAATTGCTAGATAAGAATATGAATAAAATTGGCTTTAATGTTTTGGCTTGGTCGGCAGGAATGTCTGACGACTTATTTCCCATCATCGAACAGCTCAAAGAAATTGGGTACGACGGCGTAGAATATTTTATCGGTGCTCCCGATGAAGACGCTTACAAACGCGTGGGAAATCGCTCACGCGAATTGGGCTTGGGCGTCACGGCCGTCACGGTCGTCAGTCCCGACACCAACCCTGTAAGTGAATCGGCTACGGTACGCGCCCAAGCCCTTGACCAACTCAAATGGGTGATTGACCGAGCTTATGACTTAAACGCCGAAGTGCTTTGTGGACCTTTTCACTCGGCTCACGCCCATTTTGTGGCTCGACCTGCTTCGGTAGATGAATTTGCCCGCGCCGCAGAAGTACTTCGTGCTGCGGGCGACTATGCCGCACAAGCCAATTTAATTCTTGCTCCTGAGGCTCTCAACCGTTTTGAATGTTACCTCTGTAATACCATGGAGCACCTTGCCAACTTGGTACAACTGACCAACCACCCCAACGTACGGGCGATGTTCGACACGCACCATGCCAACATCGAAGAAAAAAAATACGAATCGGCCATTCGTACCATAGCACCATACTTGAGCCATGTTCACATCAGCGAAAACGACCGAGGCACCCCTGGCGATGGTCACATTCCTTGGGATAATGCATTTGGGGGACTAGCAGCCGTTGGCTACAAAGGCTGGTTGACCATTGAGGCGTTCTCTCGTAATGACCCCGATTTTGCCAACGCCATCGGAGTTTGGCGCGAGTATAACGACCCTTGGCACATTGCCAAAAATGGCCTTACTTTTATTCGTGAAATGTCCATCAAGCATAATTTGTAATTAACCCATCATTTCAACTATGTCAATATCACTCCCATTTCGTTTCGGTTCTGAGGTTTACACTTGGTTCATGAGCGGAAACGGTACCACCCACCAAGGTCGTTTAGGCCACATGATTGAGATTATTTCGCAAGCTGGCTTCACAGGCATCCAACCCATTTTTACGTGGATGGGTGATTTGGTAAACCCCGACTTGCTGGAAGCTAAATTGAAAGAGCAAGGTATCGAGCTAGCCGCCGTCGCTTTGGCCTTGGAGTGGAATGGCAACGGTGAAAGCAACGACGAACGCCGCATCGCCGACAATGCCATCGCTTTGTTACAACGTTTTCCTGGGGCGGTCTTAAATACCGTACAAATTCCGACGGGTCGCCACGACTTAGCTGCGCGTCAGAAAAGCTTAGTGAATATTGTCAATACCGTTTCGGCCCGTGCCAATGCGTTGGGAGTACCTTGCAGTTTTCACCCTAATTCACCGCATTCGTCGATTATTCGTACCGAAGAAGATTATAAAATCGTGTTGGAGTCGTTGGATGCTACCGTGACGGGCTGGACACCCGACGTGGGGCACATCATCAATGGTGACATGGATCCGCTCACCAAAATGAAAGAATATGCCTCACTTATCAACCACGTTCATTACAAAGATTGGGACGGGAATCCCGAATTTACGTTGATGGGACGCGGAAAAGTTGATTTGCTCGGCGTTACTCAGTGGTTGAAAGACATCAATTATTCGGGCTGGATTATCTGCGAAGACGAAGGCGAAGAAGCCCTGGACGACCCCGATTTTGTGACCCTCCACGACGGACGTTGGATTTTAAACGATTTAATCCCCAATCTAAAATAATCTCCATCATTCCAACCATTCGTCATTCAAATAAGTTATGCCTTTTGTTCAAACCAACGATATCAATTTTTACTACGAAGAACGGGGTACGGCCAACGCTCAACCACTACTTCTCATTATGGGAATCACGGCAGCAGGCGGTGTGTGGGAACCTCACGCCTCGTACTGGGCAACCGATTTTCGTTGCATTATTGGCGATAACCGTGGCGTAGGCAAAACCGACAAGCCGCAAGGCCCCTATTCCACCGCCCAAATGGCCGACGATTATGCGGGTTTACTCGACGCCCTGGGTTTGGAAAATGTCCACGTTGTGGGCTGTTCGATGGGAAGCACGATTGCGCAACAGCTCGCCGTTCGTCACCCTAAAAAAGTGCGCTCATTGGTGCTGATGTGTCCGTGGGCACGCTGTGACAACGTGGCAAAAGCTATTTTTACCCACATGATGCACTGCAAAGCGCGCTTTCGGCCTGAGGAATTTAGCTTGTATATTCAGCAATTGATTTATTCAAAATCGTCGTGGGACAATGAAACAATTGCGGCAGAATTGGAAGCAGGACGCGCCCAAGCGGGCCTCGACCCGTTCCCTCAGCCGTTGCACGGATTGGAAGGACAAGCAGCCGCCTGTATTTCGCACAATGCCTTGCCCGATTTACCGAACGTTACGCAACCGACGCTAGTCATTGGTGGTCGTGAAGATATTTTTACGCCCGTGTGGATGGCCGAAGAAGTGACCAATGCAATGCCTAACGCTGAATTGTATTTGTACGAAAAAGCGGGACATATTTTTCATTTTGAGCACTTGGACGACTTTAACCCACGGGTGAAGAATTGGTTACGTCAGCATACTTAATCTCAGGTTCACCCCAAGACGGAATAGTTATTTATGAACACAAATGAAACAAACACGCAACCTTGGACCAACAAACTGTCGCACGCGGCGCAGTGGGGAGGTATCGAAACCTCCATACTCGACAACGGCCCAGGACGTGGTACGCGCATTGCGTGGATAAATACGGGAACGGGCTTGCGGTATAAAGTGGTACTTGACCGCGCCATGGACATCGCCGAGGCGTTCTATAACCAAAGCGGCTTGGCTTGGTTGAGTCATGCAGGCGTCACGCCGCCCCAACCTTTTTCGGACGGTGGCATCGATTGGCTTCGGACCTTCGGAGGAGGTTTACTTACCACTTGCGGGTTGAGCCACGTCGGTGGGCCTGAGTCAGACGAATACGGTCAGCGTGGCCTTCACGGTGAAATCAGCAATATTCCCGCCGAAATTGAATCCATCGTTCAGCCCGACCCTGCCGCGGGCAAGTTGGACATGAGCATTACGGGAATTATCAAACAAGCCCGCGTTTTTGGCCCTGTATTGGAACTGCGTCGGACGATTTCGGGAACGCTCGGACAGCCGACCATCAAAATCCACGACGAAGTCATCAACCGCGCCAATACCCCTGCCCCGCACATGTTACTTTACCACTGCAACTTCGGTTGGCCACTGGTGGACGAAGGAACGCGTTTGGTGTGGCAAGGCAAATGGCAATCGCGGGAGGGTAATCCGCAAAATCCGATTTTTAATAACGATAACGATTTTCGCCGCTGTCCTGCCCCGCTCGAAGCCCACAATGGTTTTGGCGAAGAGGCCGCTTTTATCGACATCGACGCTGACGCCAACGGACAAGCAACTTGCGGAGTTTACAACGAAGCCCTCGGGTTGGCGGTAGCGCTTCGTTTTCCCAAAGCGCAATTACCTTGGCTCACCAACTGGCAGCACTGGGGCAAAGGCGAGTACGTCACAGGCTTAGAACCTGGCACCCACCCTCCGATTGGACAAGCGGCAGCACGGGCACAACATACGCTCATTGAGCTTGCACCAGGCGAAAAACGTAGCTACACCCTTGAAATTGAAATCATTACCGACTCAGCCGCGCTTCGCAACTTTGTTGGGAAACCCTAATTATACACACACAACTTTCATTCATTAACTCTTAACAAGTGCAACTGCACCCCCTGAAAAAATGGCAAATTCAAGTATAGCAGCAAAAGCATTAGAGCAAGGACAAGGTATTTTACGGCTCGCCCCTACGTGGGTTCCGCGCTCGTTTTGCGTTCCTGGCCGTCGTATCAAACTTCACCCTGACGATTATTATGTGTTAGGCGGTGTTCGCGGCGGTATCGACGAGCGGTGGCTTTCTTCTACGACTCCTGCCAAAAACGGTCCACTCACGGGCGAACACGAAGGCTTGAGCAAAGTGGTGTTTGAAGAAAGTGGACAAACCGAACAAGTGTTGTTGAAAGACGTCATCGACGAATTGAAAGGCGAAATCGTTGGCGACCGCCTTTGGGACGAATACCAAAGCTGGCCAATGTATTCCAAATTCTTTGATAACATGGGGCCTTTGCCGCACCATATCCACCACAACGACGAAAAGGCAGCTTTGGTAGGGCAAAACGGAAAGCCCGAAGCCTATTATTTCCCTCCCCAACTCAACAACCACGGTGGTGATTTTCCCTACACTTTCTTCGGAATTACGCCAGGTACCACCAAAGAACAAATCAAGCAATGCTTGATGGACTTCAATAAAGGTGACAACAAAATCACCAATTTCTCATCAGCTTATAAATTAGAACCAGGTACGGGCTGGGACGTACCTCCAGGTATTTTACACGCGCCAGGCAGCTTGTGTACCTACGAACCCCAAAAAGCATCCGACATTTTTGCCATGTACCAAAGCCTTGTCAATGAGGCAATTGTACCAGAAGAACTACTTTGGAATGGCACACCACAAGACAAGATGGGGGATTATGATGAGTTGGTTTCGGTGATTGACTGGGATGCCAATGTTGACCCCAACTTTGCCGCCAATCACTTTATGATGCCTAAACCCGTACATCCGTTGGAAGAAATGCAAGCCCAAGGGTATGTAGAAAACTGGATTTGTTATCGATCTGAGGCATACAGTGCCAAAGAACTCACCGTCTTGCCAGGCGCTACTGTAACCATCACCGACAGCGCGGCTTACGGCTTAATCATGATGCAAGGACACGGTAAAATGGGCGTGTGGAACATCGAAACACCTGCCTTGATTCGTTACGGACAATTGACCAACGACGAATTCTTTGTGACTGAGAAAGCAGCGAAAGCAGGCGTTACCATCACCAACTACTCGTCAACGGACCCTATCGTGATGTTGAAGCACTTCGGACCTAATAACCCTGATTTGGTCGTAGTGAAGTAATTGATATTGTTAAATTACTTGATAATCAACATAATTAACGAACAACTGATAACCAACAACAGGCAATCACATAAAATTGAATATTCATAAACAAACCTTTTAAACAATGGCAGAAAACAATTTTCCAAAACTCCACAATGCCACATGGCCTGGGATTGTGGGTAAAGGCCCTGATTCAGAGCCTGCAATTGCATTCGACACCATGCTCGAAATGACTGCGGCAGCAGAAGTGGACGGCGTAAAATTTGACGGCGTGGACGTTGGTCTTTTTGACCCTCATTACGACCTCGATATATCGGACGATGGCATCAAGCGCCTCGCCGACAAAGTAGCCAAGCACGGCCTCGAAGTAGGTAGCTTGGTGGCACCAATCTGGGGCGGCCCTGCGATGGGTACCAAAGAGCAACGTGCCGAATTTGTGGAAATGGTGCGTAAGTCTTGCCACATCGGCCAAAAACTCCGCGAGTGGGGCCTTCGTCCAAACGGCATTGTTCGTATCGACTCGGCAAGTAGTCCGCACGATTGGGCCAACGACCCTGCTGGCAACACCAAACTCATTGCCCAAACGTTCCGCGAAGCTTGCGACGTAGCAGCTGATTTTGGTGAACGCCTAGCCGCCGAAGGAGAAATCTGCTGGGGCGGGATGCACTCGTGGAAATACATGCTCGATACGCTAGAGGCCGTTGACCGCAAAAACATTGGTTTCCAAGCCGATATGTCGCACACAACCTTGTATTTGTTGGGTTATAATGCGCCAGAACACCGCGTGTTGCCCGAAGATTTCCAATGGGGCGACCGCGAAACGTTCCTCGAAGGTTTGCGCAAATTGACCGCCGCCTTGCGTCCGTGGACTATCGACTTCCACGTTGCCCAAAACGACGGAACCGTGTTTGGTTCAGGCTCGCACGACAAAACAGGTCGCCACTGCCAAGCGACCGACCCGAACGGTAAACTCGACATCACCAACGACGCGGGACTTTGGCTTCGCAACGAAAGCGGTGAGTTGACCAAGGCATTCAAGCACATTTGCTGGGATGGCTGTATGTTCCCGAACGCGGTCATGAACAACCAACAAACGTGGAACGACATCCTCGCGGCCATGATTAAGGTGCGCAAAGCACACGGATGGGTTGAATAAATTAACTCAATTCCACCCCTTGTCCCTCCCGCAGCGGCAAACCGCCTAGCTAGAGATGGGGGCCTCCCTAACAGGGGAAAAATCTAGGGTGGGGTTCAAAATACTATAACACTATGTCAGCTAAAAAAGAAATCAGAATCGGATTAGTTGGGACGGGTTTGATGGGCCGTACCCACGCCAACGGATATAATCGAATTGCCAATTTCTTCCCAGAATTGGAGTACCGCCCCGTTTTGAAAGCAGTGTGTTCACGTAACCCTCAAAATGTGCAGGCATTTGCCGAGCAGTGGGGTTTTGAATCGTACGAAACCGACTGGAAAGTATTAGTGAACCGCGACGACATCGACGCAATTGATATTTGTACCCCCAACGACAGCCACGCCGAAATCGCGTTGGCAGCAGCGGCAGCGGGCAAAATGATTCTTTGCGAAAAACCACTTGCACGCACCTTGGCCGAAGGCGAAACTATGGTAGAAGCCGCCGAAAAAGCGGGGGTAAAAACCACCGTTTGGTACAACTACCGTCGGATTCCTGCGGTGACTTTGGCCAAACAAATCGTAGATTCGGGAAAATTAGGCAAGATTTTTCACTACCGTGCCAACTTCCTACAAGACTGGACCATTAACGCCGACCTACCACAAGGAGGTACGGGGCTATGGCGCATGGACGTAGCCTCGGCGGGTTCGGGCGTAACGGGCGACTTGTTGGCCCACTGTATCGACACCGCGATGTGGCTCAACGGCGCCATCACCGACGTATCGGCCATGACCGAAACCTTCGTCAAAGAGCGGATGCACCAGCTTACGGGCAAAGTAGAGCCTGTGGGCATCGATGACGCCTGTCTTTTCCACTGCCATTTTGCCAATGGTTCGTTAGGCTTGTTTGAGTCAACGCGCTATGCACGCGGCCACAAAGCCCTTTATACGTTTGAAATCAACGGCGAACACGCTTCAATTCGTTGGGATTTGCACGATTTGAACCGCCTCGAATACTTCGACCACAAAGATGAATCTATCGTACGCGGCTGGCGCTCCATCCACGTCACCGACGGCGACCAACCCTACATGAACCGTTGGTGGATTCCTGGCTGCGGTATCGGATACGAGCACAGCTTTATCCACCAAGTAGCCGATTTCTTGAAAAGCCTCGAAGACGGCTCACCTTGCGGCCCAACGTTCAGAGACGCGCTCCAAACCCAAAAGGTATGCGAAGCGGTAATCGAATCTGCTAACTCTCGTAGCTGGAAAGATACGGGTGCAGAAGCGATTGGGTAGTAATTGTAACCTTTCCAAGGTTCAACACCTTGGAAAGGTTTAACAAAAGTTGAGTTCTGCAATCGTGACTTTTTTTCGTTTATCAAGTCAGTTAGCCATTCGTTAAACATTCTATTTAAGGCTCTACTTACAAAAATCCTGTTTTTTTAATTCTTCTGAATTATTTTTTACATTTAGGATTTTCAAGCAATCTCTAATTTGACCAATACTGCTTCCTAGTGAAATCTTTTTCTGAGATTTTTATCTATTCTGACCAGCCAGCAACTTGCCCAAATTGTGGTTCAAGGTCAGAGATAATTTTAGAGATACCCCAAACAAAATATCAAACTCAAATCCACAAGTGTATCAATATAAAGTGCAAAAAAGAGTTTAAAATGCAATATGATGAAGATTTTAATAATGGAGATTTATTATGAAACAAGGTCAAAGACTATGGACAAGAGACGAATTAATATTGGCAATTAACTTGTATTGTAAATTACCCTTTGGCCGTTTACATAGATTGAATCCAGAAGTAAAAAATCTTGCCAATCTGATAAATAGGACGCCAAGTTCAGTAGCATATAAATTAGTGAACTTTGCCAGCTTAGACCCAAGTCTAAAAGCAAGAGGTATAAAAGGAGCTTCTAATGCAAGTAAAGCAGATAATGAAATTTGGAATGAATTTTTTAACAATTGGGATATACTTCCCTATGAAAGCGAAAAATTATTAGCACAATTTGAACATACAACTGTTGAGCAATTACACCAGATTTCAGAAGATGAACCACCAAAAGAAGGAAAGACAAGGGAGCAGATGGTAAAAGTAAGAGTTAATCAATCTTTTTTTAGGAGTTCAATACTAGCTGCGTACAATAATACTTGCTGTATTACAGGAATTAATAAGCCTGAATTTTTAATAGCAGGCCACATTCGTCCTTGGGGGATTGATGAAAAGAACAGATTAAATCCAAGAAATGGAATAGCAATAAACGCTTTACATGACAAAGCATTTGAGACAGGATATATTACAATTACACCTGATTATAAGATTAGAGTTTCGCCATTAATACTAAAAAACAAAAATCAACATAACCTTGATTTCTTTGACAAGTTTGATAATCAACCTATTATTCTTCCTTCGCGTTTTTTACCTGACGTTGAGTTTTTAAAATATCACAATGAAGAACGATTTAAAATATAGCGAGCGAAGGATAGAAGCGAAATTCAAGAATTACACTCATTGATTCGAAGTCTTCCAAAAGAAAACTTGAAACTGCCCCGCAGTCGCTAGCGGCAGCCCGAGCCGTGACGCCTATCAAAACTTGCGTAGTATCGCTTGAAACATGGCTACCCAATGAACTTATATTGTAAATTGCGAAAGAAAATGCCGTGTCCGAAACCGCTTTTTTTGTAGACAAAGGCGACAAAATGCATTTGCGTTGGTGCGGGATAGGGCAACCGAGTTGTCCGAATCCATGCTTCAACTCCAATACAGCGACGGCCGATTTGTGTATTGGCAGTTTTTTAAGTCTCTGTAAAGCGTTCATTTTTGTTGATTCCCCCCCCATTTTTCACCCCAAAAATGAGTAAAGGAAGCTCTTTTTTGCCTTAGTACACTGTTTTCCACCAAAGGGCTTCCCTCCTAATGACCCGCCGACCTGACCAATTACTCCAAGTACGCAACCTTTCAAAGTCGTTTGTGGGCGTGAAGGCCCTCGACCAAGTGCAGCTCGACCTCAAAAAAGGGGAAGTTCATGCCGTTATGGGCGAAAATGGGGCGGGAAAATCCACCTTCATGAAAATTTTAATGGGACTGCTCTCTCCCGATTCGGGAGAAATTTGGCTGGAAGGTGACATACTAAAAAATGCCGACGTCAACGAAACGCTCAAACGCGGTATTTCGATGATTCACCAAGAAATGCTCGTCGTACCCGAGTTGACCGTTGCTCAAAACATTTTTTTGGGGCGGGAAAAAACCAATTGGCTCCCTTTTTGGCTCAACGACGCCTACACCAACGCCCAAGCCGAAGCCATTTTACAACAAATGGGCGTGAATATTGCCCCCACTACCCTGCTCAAGCACCTGAGCGTGGCCGAAATGCAAATGGTCGAAATCGCTAAGGCCATTTCCAACAACGCCAAGGTCATCATCATGGACGAGCCTACCTCCGCCATTTCAGACAAGGAGGTGGCCACCTTATTCAAAATCATCAAAGACTTAAAACAACAAGGCGTCGGAATCCTGTATATTTCGCACAAAATGGACGAGATTTTCCAGATTTCGGACACCATTACCGTCTTGCGCGATGGTCAATACATCGGAACAAAACCCGCTTCCGACCTCGACCAACCTACCTTGATTTCGATGATGGTGGGGCGCGAAATCACCCATCTTTTTCCCGAAATCGTTCCTGCCAAGGGCGAAGTTGTTCTTTCGGTCAAACAACTCACGCGCCAAGGGGTATTTTCGGACATCACGTTTGAGGTACGCAAGGGCGAAGTTTTGGGGTTGGCAGGTCTAATGGGCGCTGGTCGGACGGAAGTAGCACGGGCTATTTTTGGATTAGACCGTTATGATAGTGGCGAAATTCAACTTAATGGAAAAACCGTTCGCGTCCATTCCCCCGCCGAAGCCATCGCCTTGGGCATTGGTTACGTCAGCGAAGATCGCAAAGGGCTAGGCTTTATTCCTGCCATGACCATCCAAGACAATATTACGCTTTCGAGCCTTCCCCAGCACGCCAAAGCAGGCTGGGTAATCACCGACAGCGAAGCCACCGTTGCCACACACATGATGCAAAACCTGCGTATCAAAGCCACGGGCGCGGCACAAAAAGTGAGCCATCTCAGCGGTGGAAATCAACAAAAAGTGGTCATCGCCAAGGTACTTCAGGCTGCTCCCGACGTAGTGATTTTGGACGAACCCACACGGGGCATTGACATTGGGGCGAAGTTTGAAATTTATAAACTCATCCACGACCTCACCGCGCAAGGCATTGCCGTTGTTATGATTTCGTCGGAATTGCCCGAGATTCTTGGACTTAGCCACCGAATCCTCGTGCTGTCGAAAGGCAAACAAACCGCTCTGCTTTCCAATACCGAAGCTACTCAGGATAAGATTATGAAATTTGCAATGCAATAGCAAACCCAAAATATGAATACACTTTTAACTCGTTCAAAAAACTTAGGCCAATACGGCATTTTTGGGGCATTTCTCGTGATTTGCTTGGGATTGGCAGTCGTCAATCCGCAGTTTATGACCGTCTCCAACTGGACAATCATTATCACCCAAGTATCCATCAATGCACTTTTAGCTTTTGGCGTTACTTTTGTCATCATTACAGGTGGCATTGACCTCTCCTTGGGTTCGATAGTTGCCGTAACGGGCGTCGTAGCAGCGTCTCTGGCGCATCCAGATACCTATCCCGTGGTTGTTCCCATTGGAGTCGGCTTCCTCTCAGGAGTAGCTATGGGAGCGCTCAATGGGCTAGTGATTACCAAAAGTAAAGTCCCACCTTTCATCGTAACATTAGGAATGATGACCATTGGTCGGGGTTTAGCCTTGATTTTGAGCAAAGGCCGTCCCATTTCTAACCTTTCCGATTCATTCAATTTCATTGGTGGCGGAAGCGTAGTGGGCATTCCCTTTCCCATTCTTATTTTGGTCGTCTTTTTTGTTATTTGTACACTCCTACTCAAAAAAACAGTTCTAGGACGATACATTTACGCCGTTGGAGGAAACGAACAAGCAGCAATGGCCTCAGGGATTCGGGTCAACAAGGTCAAAATGGCTGTGTACACTTTGTGTGGAGGTTTGGCAGGTTTAGCGGGGATTCTTCTCACGGCCCGAATTACCACAGGCCAACCCAATGCAGGCGCAGGTTTTGAACTCGACGCCATCGCAGCGGCCATTATTGGTGGCACCAGTACCTCGGGCGGAACAGGCACAATGATGGGTACGCTTATCGGCGCACTTTTGATTGGCGTTATCAGCAACGGCCTCGACCTCCTCAACGTCACGTCCTATTACCAACAAGTGGTCATGGGGGCGATTATCATTGGAGCAGTGGTACTTGATAGCTGGAATCAGAAGAAGTAGATGTTTTTATACCACAAAAAACATAAAGAATTCACAATGTGCACAAAGGTTCTTTATGAACTTTATATTCATTATTTTGAATTTACGCTTTTTCAACCAAAATTGACATATAACACAATGAAACGTACATTAATCGGTTCGGCGCTTTGCGCTTTATTATTGGTAGGTTGCGGACAAGGAAGCAGCGAAAACAAGGAAGCTAACGGAAGCAAAAAAATCACGATTGGCGTAACCATGCTCAGTATGCAAAATGAGTTTATCGTGAAAGTTAGTGATGAAATTGAGAAAAAAGCCCAAGAAATGGGCGTAGAACTCATCGTCGTCGATGCTGAGCGGTCAGCCCTGAAGCAAGTGGAACAAGTCGAAAGTTTTATTGCGCAGAAAGTTGATGCCATCATCATGAATCCCTGCGAAGTAGAGGCAAGTTCCCCCGCAGTGACCAAGGCATTGGCAGCTAAAATCCCGATTGTTAATGTCAATTCAGAAACCAGTGCTGCTCCAACTGCCTTTGTAGGCTCCGACGATGTAGAATCGGCGCGGATTGCGATGAAGTACATTGCCGAAAAACTCGGCGGCAAAGGCAACATTCTGATGATGCACGGCTACATGGGACAAGCCGCCCAAATCAAACGTGAACAAGGGGCGCGTGAAATTTTGAAACAATTTCCCAACCTCAAGCTCTTGGCCCACCAAACGGGAGAATGGGATCGCGCCAAAGCTATGTCGCTCATGGAAAACTGGATTCAGTCATATGGCCCAAACATCAATGCCGTTTTTGCCCAAAACGACGAAATGGGCATGGGTGCCGTAAATGCCCTCACCGCCGCCGGGCTTAAAGATAAGGTAGTGGTAGTCAGTATTGATGCGATTCCAGACGCGCTTCAAGCTGTAAAAAAAGGCACTCTCAACGCAACCGTCTTCCAAAATGCCCAACAACAAGGCGCCAATGCCCTTGAAACGGCCGTTAAAATTGTCAAAGGGGAAAAATTTGAAAAACAAACCTTAATACCCTTTCAGCTTGTGACAAAAGAAAACGTAGAAACACTCCTAAAGTAGTGTTGTAAAAGAAATATTTTTTAAAAACAAAATCATATTTTTTCAATCAATTTCAATACACAACAAAGCATAAATAGCTGATTTATTGCACATTAATAAACATACCAAGAGGATAAATCATGCAAAATCGATTTATCCTCTTTTTTTGTACCAAAGATACAGGATTGCATAGGATAGTTCTCTCAACTGTATAAATCATATTTGTATAATGTCAGGGATTTATAGAATTATTTAAAGCCTTGGTACCATTCTATTTATTTATAAACTCTTAATTATTTCCACCATGCAAAAAAAGTTTATCCTACTTGAGGGTAGAGGCAACTTGTGTGTAGGCATCATTGCCTTACTATTACTTGTAGCTACCAGCTCATTTGCTCAAAATGCCATCAAGGGAAAAGTATCTGCCAAAGACGGTGAAACACTCGTCGGAGTAAACGTCGCTATTAAAGGAACTACCCGTGGCACCAACACAGACGCGAACGGGACTTACAAACTTGATGTCCCCAACGGCTCAACCCTTGTATTTAGTTACATTGGGTATCTTACCAAAGAAGTGGCAGTAGGTTCACAAGCAACCATAGATGTGGTTCTTGATGTGAATGACAAAACCCTAAACGAAATTGTTGTTGTAGGTTATGGTAGTCAGGTAAAAAAAGAAGTAACTGGAGCTGTGCAAACCATCACAGCTAAAGAAATTAAGGATTTACCTGTATCGCAAATAGCTCAAAAACTGCAAGGACAGGTAGCCGGGGTACAGATCAACCAAACGACAGGTCGCCCAGGACAAGGGATGAACGTTCGTATCAGAGGGCAGCTTTCGGTATCAGGTGGTAGCGAGCCCCTCTACGTTGTCGATGGTTTTCCTATTACAGGTAATATCGGAGCGTTGAACCCCGATGAAATTGAAGATATTTCTATTTTGAAAGATGCCGCCTCAACTTCATTGTATGGTTCTCGGGCTGCCAACGGGGTAGTACTTATTACTACCAAAAGAGGTAAAAGCGGACAAACAAACGTAAGTTTTAACGTATTCACAGGAACTCAGGTCGTACCTAAAAAGGGTCGTTTTGAAATGATGGATGCCGTTGAGTTTGCACAGTTCAAAAAAGAATACTACGAAGATGCAAAACAACCCGTACCTGCCGAATTCCAAAACCCTTCAATTTATGAAGGCAAAAATAATGACTGGTACGATGCCGTACTTCGCCGTGCGCCCCTTCAGAGCTACAACTTAACTTTGACTTCCAATAAAGACAAAGTAAGCACTTCGTTGGTGGCCGGGGTTTTCAACCAAGAAGGTGTCGTTATTAATACCAAATACCAACGTTACTCACTTCGTCTCAACAGCGAGTATAAAGTATCAGACAAAGTGACCATCGGGATGAATATTGCCCCGCAGTACGTATTTGACAACACGCCTCGTACGGACGGTGACCGTGGAACAGGTATCTTGTTTAATGCCATCCACACCTGGCCAGTGATGCCTATCTACGACGACAAAGGCGACCTTACATTATTTAACCGTTTTCCTTCAAGCACAGGTAATATCTTTGCTTATCCTAACTGGGTGCGTGCGGCAAATGAGTTGGTGAATGAAACAAAACAAACCAACATTCTCTCAAACGCTTATGTTGCTTACAGCCCTATCAAGGGTTTAACCCTAAAATCAACCTTCAACGTTGAATTGTTGAATCAAAAGTTCTTCTTCTTTAACCCTTCTACCGCAACCAGCGCCATTAACACGGCGGTGCCTGTTACGGCAGTTTCGATACGCGATGCAACGGATAACTTTGGCTGGTTGAACGAAAACTTGGCTACTTATTCTAAATCATTTAACGATCATAACATCGAATTGCTGGCGGGTTACACTAACCAAAGCTTCCGTAGTGAGTCGAGCCGTATTCAAGCAGATACCTACTCGGACGACCGCCTTCCAACCATCCAAGGAGCCATTAACATTGCGCGCGGTGGTACCAGCAGTAACGTGCAGGAATGGAGACTGACCTCATTGCTATCTCGTTTGTCGTACAACTACAAAGGCAAGTATCTTCTCACCGCCTCTATTCGTCGCGACGGTTCTTCTCGCTTTGGCTCTAACAATCGCTGGGGAACATTCCCATCATTATCAGCAGGTTGGGTAGTATCTGACGAAGATTTCATGAAGAATTTCAGCAAGGTTTCGTTTGCAAAATTGAGAGCTAGCTTAGGGGTAACTGGTAACAATAACATCGGTAACTATACACAGTATGCACTTATTAACAATACAGTAAATGCCGTGTTTGGGAATAACGTAGCAGCAGGAGCAGCGTTGACTTCGTTGGCCAACCCGAATTTGGGTTGGGAAACCACTCGTCAATTAGACTTAGGTTTTGACCTTGGGTTCCTCAATGACCGTTTCCAATTTACGTACGACTATTACCTCAAGAATACCACTAACTTGTTGTTTGCTGTACAAATTCCACAAGAATCTGGCTTTACCAACTTTAATGATAACATTGGTGAAATTAAGTTTTGGGGACACGAATTTTCACTCAATACCCGTATTATCGACCGTGGTAAGTTGAAATGGAGCGTCAACTCAAACATTTCCTTCAACCGCAACCGCGTGATAGCACTTGCAGACGGAATTGATCGCGTGTATGGATTGCACCACATTACAAAAGTTGGCGAGCCATTTGGCCAATTCTACGGGCACCTTGCCAACGGGGTGTATATGAATGCCGAGGACCTTAAAAACTCACCAGTCGTACCAGGCCGTTCATTTGTTGGTACAATTAAACTCGTTGACGTAAACGGGGATGGAGTAATTACCAACGGCGGCGACAAAGATGACCGTACTATTTTGGGTAATCCTTTCCCTGATTTCACTTATGGAATCACCACCAACCTCAACTATGGCAATTTTGACTTTAGCGTAGTTGGTTCGGGTTCGCAGGGTAACCAACTTTGGGTTCGTCACTTGTACAGCACGGCTAACTTAGACGGAGTGTTTAACCTTCATAGAGAAGTAAAATACCGCTTCCGTTCAGAAGCTAACCCAGGTAAAGGTTTCTACGGTACAACCGTTGGAGGTGGTACAGCTACAGGTATCGAGCGCGACTGGCAAAACAGCCGTTTTGTAGCTGATGCGTCGTTCTTTACAATTAAGAATATCACGGTGGGCTATACCTTCAACAAAAGCAATAAACTTTTCCGTTCGGCACGTATTTATGCTTCTATTCAGCAAGCATTGGTATTTACTAAATATTGGGGTGGTTCTAACCCAGAAACAAGTGCGCAGCAAAACGGACAAGGTGACGGTGGTAACCTTAGCCCAGGCGTTGACTTATTCAACTATCCTGTACCACGTACATCAACCATTGGTGTAAACTTTAATTTCTAAACCAACGGTTAAACCAAAATCATTGAAGAACATGAAAAAATCAATCATATTTTCTATTGCTCTAAGTTTAGGAGCTTTTAGCTGCAAAACCGACGAATTTCTTACCGTAACGCCCGAAACTGCCCTTAGTTCGGCTACATTTTTCAAGACCGAATCTGACTTTATTCAGGCTGTCAATGCGGCTTATGTACCCTTACGTGCGCTACACAACGGTAACTCTCACTTGCTTGCCGAGCAACACTCCGATAATGCCCGTTATGTACGTAACGTTTTGTTTGGTGCTACTGAAAACCAATCCAACTTAGCAGATTTCAACGTACCCACTGCCAATGGCATCACGACCAACGGAAACGTCTTGACGGCCTATCGTCAAAACTACCTGATTATTGCCAGAACGAATCAGGTATTGTCATTGATTGATGCGGCTACAATTCCAGATGCGACCAAAAAGAACGTAAAAGGGCAAGCCTTGTTTTTACGAGCATTGGCCTATTTAGAAATAGCCCGTTACTTTAATCGTGGCCCACTCCAGTTGACCCCAGTGAGTGCCCGTTCGGAAGCCGCCGCTGCACTTGGTACAGGCGAGCAATTGTACGCCCAAATCATCAAAGACGCTACCGAAGCCATCAGCCTTCTTCCTGCTAAATCGGCCCAAGAAGCTGGTCGTGCTACCTCTGGTTCAGCGCGTGCGTTGTTGGCCAATGTTTTTATGATTCAGAAAAAGTGGACAGATGCCGAAACACAACTTCGCGCCATTGTCACAAGTGGCGAATACAGCCTAATGCCCAACTATGCAGATGCTTTTTCGACAAGTACAGGTAATAAAAACACCAAAGAATCGGTGTTCGAAGTACAGTACTTAGAAGGGTCACAGGGACTCAATGGAACCTTCTTGTACGGCATGCTTCCCTACCCAATGGCAGCCAATGAATTGGTAACTATTACGGGTACTTCCAATCCTCAACCTTTATCAGGAGAAGGGAATAATATTCCAACTCCTGATTTGATTGAAGCCTACGAAACAGGAGATAAGCGTAAAGATGCAACGATTGGGCTTATTACATTAAGTGGGGCTTTACATGCCAACAAAACTTTCCCTTATGCCAAAAAATATGCGAAGCCTCACTCTCTCCATAACAACCATGGTATGAACTGGCCTATCTACCGCTATTCAGAAGTGCTGTTGTTCTTGGCAGAAGCGTTGATTGAACAGAATAAACTGACAGAAGCAGTTCCTTTCCTCAACCAAGTCCGTACCCGTGCAGGATTAGCAAATACCACTGCCGCTACGCAATCAGCACTCCGTGACGCCGTCTATCAAGAACGTCGCGTTGAATTGGCATTTGAATCAAAGCGCCTACATGACTTGGTACGTACAGGCCGCCTCGCAACGGTCATCAAAGCCTATGGCGACCGTGTGAAAGCCGATAAGTTCCGGTATTATTTCCCAGAATCTGGCTTTGTTCCAAGTGATGCTTTCACCAACATCACCCCTTACTATGGACTCCCTGCTGCCGAAGCAGATTTGAGCCCTAATTTTTAATTGTTTTCTTCGAGCCGATTGCCGCAGTCGGCTCGAAGTCTTTTCAGTTCATTGAAGGTTTCATAGCCTATTTTCAAAGTCAAAGATTACGATTCCACCCATGAGAACGTTGAACTTTCATTTGCATCCATATTTCTACTCCTATGTTTACTAAACACCGCTCTCTCCGCGCATTTCTAGTGGCTTCTGCCCTGTTTACACTAGCGGCATCGTTTACTATCCTTAACAAAACGGAGCCCGCTGTCAACGGCCGCGATAACCCTAAAGTCGAAAAACTTCGCCTCCAGCCTGGTTTCAAAGCAGAACATTTATACAGCCCTTCAGGCAACAAACAGGGTTCTTGGGTTGCGATGACCTTCGACAACAAGGGGCGTCTCATTGCTTCTGACCAATACGGAACACTTTATCGTCTTGAATTACCGCCCATTGGCAGTACAGGTACTCCCAAAGTAGAGCCTCTAAAAATCGGGAAAGGCGCTGCCATTGATACACTCGGAATGGGATATGCAAACGGGCTATTGTACGCTTTCAATAGCTTATACGTAATGATTAACAACAGTAAAAACAACAAAATTTTTACGCGTAAAAGTGGCTTGTATCGTTTGCAAGACACTGACAATGACGATCAGTACGACAAGCTCACATTGATGAAAGAGCTTGCTGGAGACGGTGAACACGGCCCTCACAGCATTATCTTATCACCCGACAAGCAATCACTTTATGTCATTTCGGGAAATCATACCGACGTCCCTAAAATGGACGCGTATCGTTTGCCTACGACTTGGCAAGAAGATAACCTTTTCCCGCTTATCAAAGACCCGCGCGGCCACGCCAACGACCGTATGGCTCCAGGTGGCTGGATTGCCAACGTTGACCCCGAAGGTAAAAATTGGGAGTTGATTAGTGCAGGCTACCGTAATGCCTTCGACATGGCCTTCAACGAAGTTGGTGATTTGTTTGTGTATGATGCCGATATGGAGTGGGATTTTGGTCTACCTTGGTACCGCCCTACCCGCATTTGCCACGCTACTAGCGCCACTGAATTTGGCTGGAGAACTGGTAACAGCAAGTGGTCAGCTACTTGGCCTGACAACCTCCCTCCAGTTATGAATATTGGTCAAGGCTCTCCGACTAACCTCATCTATTTAAGAGATGCCAAATTCCCTGCTAAATACAAGAAAACGTTGTTGGCCTTCGACTGGAGTTTTGGGATTATGCACGCCATTCACCTCAAACCGTCAGGTTCTACTTACACTGGCGAACACGAAGAATTTATTTCGGGTATTCCGCTTCCGCTTACCGACGGCGTGGTTGGTCCAGACGGTGCCTTGTACTTTATGACAGGTGGTCGTCGTCTTGAATCGGATGTATATCGTGTCTATTACACAGGCACCGAAAATACTGCATCTCCTGCCCCAACAGCACTTACAAAAGAAAACGAGCTACGTCGTAGCTTGGAAAAATTCCACGGCGAGCCAAACGCAAAAGCAGTGGCAACGGCTTGGCCTTACTTGAAACACCCCGATCGGTTCATTCGTTATGCGGCACGTTTAGCCGTTGAACATCAACCTGTTGCTGAATGGCAAGACAAAGCTGTAAGCGAAAAAGACCCAATCACGTCTATCAACGCTATCATCGCGCTTGCTCGTCAAAACAAAACAGACTTAAAAGGTGCCATGCTCAATTCTTTGATAAGCATCAATTTTAAATCGTTGACAGAACCTCAGCAAATTGATTTATTGCGTGCTTACGAGTTGGTGTTCTTACGTACAGGCGCTCCCGATGCTGCCACAGGTTCAAAAATTGCGGCAGCGTTAAATCCATTTTTCCCCGCTAATGCTAGCAGCTCTGACCTCAACCGTCAATTAAGCAAAATTCTGGTTTACTTAGAAGCTCCAGGTGTAATCCCTAAAATATTGGCCTTGCTAGAAGCCAAAGAACAACCTACGAATCTTACCGCAGGTGGTGAAACTGCTACGGCATCGGCTGAGTTAATTATGCGTAACCCCCAATACGGTTTGGACATTGCTGACATGTTGAAAAGTATGCCTCCTGCCCAGCAGACCTACTATGCTACTATGCTTAGCCTAGCCAAAAAAGGATGGACGCCTGAGCTGCATGAGCGTTATTTCAAATGGTTCTACAAAGCATTTAGCTACAAAGGTGGACGTAGCTACGTTGGTTTTATCGACCGTGCACGTAAACTTGCTTTGAAAAATGTTCCAGAAGGCAAGACAGCCTATTACGATAAGCTTTCGGGTGCTGAGTTATTGAGCAAAAATGGAAATGACATTGCAAAAGTAACTTATCCGAAAGGCCCAGGTCGCCAGTGGAAACTTGATAATGCCACCGCCGCCGTAGAGGGCAAACTGACAAGCCGTAACTTTGAAAACGGTAAAAACATGTACGAAGCCATTACTTGTAACCGTTGCCACAGTATGCGCGGAGAAGGTGGCAGTATCGGGCCAGATTTAACCCAATTGGGAACTCGTTTCTCTACCAAAGACATGCTAGAGGCCATCATCGAGCCCAATAAGAGTGTTTCTGACCAATACGCAGCAACGCACTTTACGCTCAAAAACGGCGAGTCTATCGTGGGCCGTTTGACCAACGAAGATGCCAAT
>JALQYJ010000137.1 GCA_023254175.1 Runella sp.
TTGGAACACCACGGCGTGGACGTGGAAGGATGGGAAGATATCGTAACGGGCAATAAACCTTTGGTAGTCAATGGCTTTGCGCCTGTTCCTAACAAGCCAGGTTTGGGCGTAGAACTCAACGAGGAAGTAGCAAAAAAATTCTTAATGAAAGACCAAAAATGGTTTGCTCCTACCGATGAATGGAATACCAAAGATTCGTGGGACAGAGATTGGAGCTAGTTTTGGAGTGTCGATTGGTTAAGGGCAGCATATCGAATTCGTGTCGAAGGTTGCTCACAACCTGAATCAACCTAATTAAACGTCAGTCGATAAAACGACTGACGTTTACAGCCATTGGTAGGCAAATGGAAACTCAATGCCATTGAGCCAGCGAGAGATGTAAAGAAATGGGGATCTACAGCTTCTAAACAGCAGCTTTATCAACTTCTTGGGTCTGAAAGATAGTTTGAGCGTTGGCGGGTCTACGTTTACCGCACCAAGGAAGATGATGGCTATTTTTTTTATAAGTTTAATGACTGTTTAACGAAAAAACTAATACACCAGTAATAAAGGGACAACTTTTTCTTGATGAAAGGTATTTGGGGTTATAAGTAGTTTATACTTTTATTGTGATGATTTTTTACGGCCAAGACGTCCGTACCACAAACATTACCCATGAAAATCGGATTTGTCGTTTCTTTTTTTGATTTCCGCAACGATGTGCGGCGAGTTATTACGGAAGTTGCCCAGCAGCACGAGGTTACCATCTTTGGTCGCCCTGAAAATAAAGAGGAAATCTTACGCCATCTGCCTTCGGGCGTGGAGTTTCGGCTCATCAACGAAAAAAAGGGCGGCTGGTGGAATAGCCTTTGGATAAAACTCTACATTCTTTTTCGACAAATTCCCGAAAGCCGTCACAATTTCTTTTTGATGGAGCTCTTTAAAGCATCGCTTGCTACGGACGCAGCTGTGCTGAAAAAAAACTACCAAATTTTGACGTGGGTGCGTCGATTGCCCAAAATTATTTCCTACGATTTTTACCTGAACCGACTTCAGTACCGAGCCCAAACCGACCTCACGGGAATCGACCAATTTGTGTGTTTTACGGCCATTGCCGATGATTTTTTGATGGCGCGCTTGGTTCGCGAAAAGCATCCTGTAAAGGTCTATGTCTACAGCTGGGACCACGCCTGTAAACACACTTGTTTTTCGTCGCGTGCGACCTATGTGTGCTGGAATGAGCGCATTCGCAAAGATTTGATTTATTTACAACACGTATCGCCCTCACAGGCGAGCGTGGTGGGTGCTAGTCAGTTTGCCTACATCAACGAATACCGTAAAGTAGCGGCTCAGTTGCCCCGTACGTACGATTTCCCTTACGTCTATGTCGGTTGTGCCATTGGCGTTGTTGACCTTGTACGCGACGAAGTGAGTGTGATTAAACAGGTTGCAGGAGTCTTACAACAAGCTCGCCCTGATTTGAAGTTAGTGGTTCGGCCATATCCTGTGCAGGGCAATTGGGAATTGTACACACCGCTGCGCGGTTTGCCTAATGTGGTGATGGATGATGGTTTCCAAACGCTGGATTTGTCAGTCAAAGACAGCCATATTTTGGAGAAATTTGAGAAAATCGCCAACGCCGACGCCTTTTTTCACATGGGAACGACTATGGGCTTGGAGGCTTGTTTTACCGATATACCTTCATTTATGCTCGACTTTGGCTATACTTCTACCAACGACTTGAGTTTGTACGGTTTTATCCACCAATACCAAAACGACCGACATTTGATTGAACTCGCTCCTCAAAACGCTGTACGTTCCACAGAGCAATTGGCGAACATCTTCAAAAACCTGTCCTCACCTACTTATCGGATTCTGAATGGCTTGGTTCAAAGTCAATATCAGATTAAGTCGTTTCAGGAGTTTGCAAATGACTTAATAGCAGTATAACTTTACTGACTATCAAACCTTAACCAATCACATGACTGTTCTGACTTTTTTTCGAACGTCAGCGTTTGTAGCGTTGACGACCGCAGCGGTATTTGCCCAAACAGGGACTCAACAAAAGCCTCCTTTACTGACTGCCGCTACCCCCGAAACCGTTGGGATGTACAGCGAGCGCCTCAGTCGCCTCGATGGCGTTTTGCAATCGTACATCGACAAAGGTGCGTTTCCTGGCGTGGCAGCCATCGTTGTTAGAGATGGAAAAATCGTTTACCACAAAGCCTTTGGAAAAGCCGATCTCGATGCCAACAAGCCCTTGAGCAAAGATGCCATGTATCGCATTGCGTCCATGACCAAGGCCATCACATCGCTAGCAGTAATGATGCTCCACGAGGAAGGCAAAATCATGCTCGACGACCCCATCAGCAAGTACATTCCTGAGTTTGCCAAGCCCGTCGTCATTGATCAATTTAACCCCAAAGACAGCACCTACACAGCCGTTCCTGCCAAACGCGAAATTTCGATTCGGCATTTGTTGTCGCACATGTCGGGAATCAATTATAACGCCATCGGGAGCGACGACCGCATCAAAGCCGTGTATTCAAAAGCAGGAATTGTGGATGCTTTTACGACCAAAAAAATGACCATTGGCGAAAACATCAAAAAATTAGCTAAGCTTCCGCTCACCCATCAGCCAGGCGAAAAATGGACCTACGGACTTAGCTCCGACGTGTTGGGGTACTTGGTAGAAGTAGTTTCGGGAGAAACGCTAGAGCAGTATTTTCAGAAACACATTTTTGAGCCGTTGGGTATGAAAGACACCCATTTTTATTTGCCCGACGCCAAGAAAGACCGCTTAGTTCCGATTTATTCCGAAACCAAAGAAAAAACCCTTGTCAAAGGCTCGCTCGATAACCTTAGTTCCGACCCCGACTATCCCATCAAAGGGGCTAAATCGTATTTTTCGGGCGGTGGTGGGCTTATCAGCACAGCTTACGACTACGCGGTATTCTTGCAAATGTTGCTTAACGGAGGTACTTATAACGGCAAGCGCTTGTTGAGTCGCCGAGGAGTGGAGTTATTTACCAATACTAATCAAAGTGGAACGCTTTTCCCTGACCCTCGTAATTATTTCAGTTTGGGCTTTAGTGTAATTAACGAAGCAGGACGCGCCAACGATATTTACAGCAGCGTGGGTACTTTTAGCTGGGGCGGGGCCTTTAGCACGCACTATTTTGCCGACCCCAGAGAAAAGATTTGTGCCGTACTGATGAAACAAATGTGGCCTACCACCATGGGCGGCGAGCTCGACCGAAAGTTTGATTTAATGATTTATCAAGCACTAGACGATAAGTAGGTACGTCGAGTGGCCAGTTCTCCTAGTCTCTATTGTTACTTTTTGAGGAGTACTGGCCACTGATAGTTTTTAGTTATTTCCTTTCTCCAAACGCTCCGCCAGCATTTTGATAAAATACCCTCCTACTACGGAGCGGGCTTGAAAGCCTACCTGCTTGGCATTGATGGTTTCGTGCCAATCAGAGAGTGGGACGCGGGTGGGGGTTTCGTTGGCATACTTCCATACGGGGTCAATCAACGCTTTGAAATCGGCGTCCGAATCGGCCATGGTTGCCGTCCATACAATCCAATCCGACTTGGTATAAGTCTTACGGCTGTCGAGCGGAAGACCATAGGCTTGTTGTTTTTTGAGGTAAAACGCAATTTCCTTTTGGGCAACTTCTTTCGGGAACACGTTCAATCCAAGCAATTTATCCCAAACGATGTTGTATTTCTGACTCCAACTTCCTGCGGTTTTGTCGAACGTAAGCGCGTAGTGTTCGCCGTCGGCGCTCATCTCCATCCAACGACGGGCCAAGGTGCGCGCCAACGTAAAATGCTCATCGGCCAGTTTTTGTTCGCCCAATTGAGCCGCCATTTGGGCATAACACGCAATTCCGACAATGGCCTTGGCCGACAAGTTGACATTCCGCGCCAAGTGCCCCGCGAAGTCGTCGGTACAAAGTTGGTTGGCGGGGTCAAATCCGTCGCGCTTTAGGAATTCCACCCATTTCGTCAGCATCGGCCAGTGTTCGCGCGCAAAGCTTGGATTACCATCCATTTTCACCGAGGCCGCTGTCAAAATCATCATGTTTCCCGCTTCTTCCACGGGCATATCTTCACCGTAAGTTTGGCCGTTGGCAAGCGGGTAAGTACCAATATCGTGCGCGGGAAAGTCTTTTTTCCAACGTCCCGATTCGCTATAGTCAAAGATAAAACGTAGCAATCCTTTTGCCAACTCGTTGTTGTACAACAAAAACATCGGTGCCGACGGATACGTTACGTCCACTGTTCCAATCGAACCGTTAGAGAAATTTTCTTTCGACAAAAAGAATACTTCTCCCTTCGGCCCTGCTACAATTTTGTGGGCTGAGATGGCCTGACGGTAGGCCAATTGGCACAAATCAGCGTACGATTTTCCACCCACTTTGGTCGCATCATCGTACATTTTTTTATCGAACACCGTGCTTTTGGTCAACAAACGTGGATAATCTGCTTCGGCAGTTTGTAACGTTTTCAGCATGGTCGTAGTAGGGTCACGGCGCCACCATCCACGGAGGTTTTGACCAAAATACTGTACCGAATACACATCGTCGTAGCCCAAAAGCAAATGCTTTGAGGAAGTTTTTTCCGAAACATTGCCAAAGTTTACGACCGTCGCCATTGTCAACTCGCCCGCCGTTCCTGAGACTGTCGAAGAAGTAGCCATCAATTGGCCTTTTGCTCTAAAGTCGTTTTTCAATTGGTCAGGATTCCCCGTTACCACGCTGCTTGCTGCATCAGGTACCGCCAAATAGGCATAGCCCCAGTCGATGCGGACATTATCGCCTTTTTTGCCCAATACAGGCTGCTCTTTGGTTCCAACTGACGTATACACTAGCTTTCCGTCTTTCTTGGTTTCTGCCACTACTTCTTGCGAAGGCACGTTAGTAGCGACCAAGGCCGATTCGCCAAAATACACTTGCACCGAGTGAGGTTTGTTGTCTAACGAACGCGTGGAGAACGTCACATAACTTACGGGACGAGCCACTACTTCCAACTCATCCAACAACAAAGGCGACAGGAAGTTAACATCCAATTCAACAGGACCTGCATTAAATACATAACTGGTCTGGGTCGCCGTAACGGTAGCTTTCTTTTGCGTAGCCGTCGCCGCCTGCGCCATAGGAACGACACTTACTAGCCCTACGTCTACAAACGACTCACCGATGGGGCTAATGCAATGCACCGCCAAGACGTTACGCCCCTTACGAAGTGCCTTTTGGCCTTCGGCCGAAAGGGGCGAACGGATGTATTCACCTGCACAACAAGGCTTTGTGAAGATACGCGTACCGTTCAAATACACCGTCACATCGTCGTCGTTGATGAGGGTCAACAACAGCTTAGAGGCCTCCACTTGCCCGTCGTAGTTAAACTCACGACGGATAAAAATTCCGTCTTTGTCAATTTTTCCATTGTGAAACGGCGTGCGCGATGCGGGCGAATCGCCAAAAGGCCCCGAACCCGTTTTCCAACCTTGGGGAATAAAATCGGGTTGCTCCCACCCTGTCGAAGGTTTGGTGGTGGTATACAACGCGTCGTACGCTTTGTTTTCGCCCGTTGGCAACAAGGCCTGGTATAAAGTTGGAGGAGCTCCTAGAAACTGATACGACTTGCCATCAACCCGTACAATGCCTTCGAGCGAATGCGGGCGACCTGTCCAGTGGCGAGTGGGGCTGTCAGTGAGTTGGTCGGTATTGCTCCAAATGCTAAAATACGGGTCGTGGGTAATGAGGGGATAAGCGGGTGGACGAAGCATCTGCGCCCTTGAAGACGTTAGCGCGAGGCACCCACTCAGAGCAAGCAACAAAATTCTTGAAAAGTGGGACATATTATTTTTTACCAGTTAATGCTTTGATTGTTTTGATTTCATCTTGGCTGAATGCCGTTCCGTCGGTGCGATAAATGTCATGGAACCACAATTCAGGTTCTTTCCCATCAGGCATAGGTGTTCCCCAAGCGTAAATGGTATTTGTTTTTCCCGAAACAAATCCCCAATTGATAGCCCCTACGTTTTCTTGCTTCAACATGGGCATGATGGTCTGGAATAAGCTACCGTTGCGACGTGCCATGTATTCCGTGCAAATCAGCGGCCGGCCATACTGACGAAGTTTATCAATCAATTCTTTGTGTTTATCTACATAGCCGTAGTGGTGGTACGTAATCACGTCGGAGTTTTCTTCTTGGAATTTGTTCAGTTCCTTATACTTCTCTCCCCAGCTCCACAAGCCTACGCTGATTGGCTGCGAAGGATTCACTTCTTTCCCCCACGCAAAAACGGCTTTTAACAACGGCATACTTTTATTAAAATAACCGCTATTTCCTGGTTCGTTGTACAAGTCCCACAACAAAATACGGTTATCGTTTTTAAAAGTCGTCATTACATCTTTCACGTATTTTTCCAACATTCCTAAGCTATCTGGGTGATTGTGAATCATCGTCCCTGGATCGCGTACCCAGCCGCTGTTGTGAACACCCGTTTTAGGGGCTGGCTGCTTGCCTGGGCGATAGTCATCGTTCCAGCAGTCGTCAAAAAACACAAAAATGGTTTTGATTCCGTGTTTGCTCGAAATCGCGAGGTATTCGTCGAGGCGTTTTTTAAAGCCAGACGCATCGGTTGTCCACGCTATGTGATGCAAATACACACGCATGGCGTTGAAACCCAGTTGTTCGGCCCATCCCAATTCTTTGTCAATAGTTTGGCGGTCAAATGAATCGGCCTGAAACATCTCTAATTGGTTAATGGCTGTACTTGGCTGAAAGTTACAGCCTCTAATCCAGCCCTGTTTTTTATACCAATCGTTGGCTTGTTGAGCCGTCCAGCGAGGTTGTGCTTTGAGGGTAGCTACCATTAAAAGCAACGCAATCACAAAAAGTGTTATTTGTTTCATAAAATGATGAATTGTTAGATAGTGAAGTTGACAATCATTTGTTTAAGGCAATTTTAGTCAAAAACTAATACCTACCCCCCTTACTTCATCATTGATTACCACACCAACAACTAGATAAACCCCTATTAACCAACCTTTTCACTATAGGGGCTACTACTTACTTTTTCCGTTACAAAAATCGACAAGAGAACAGACCTGAACGTAGCATTACAATCAATGAATATTTCGACTTAATGGTTTTTTGCTAGGGTTAATAGAGCGAAAAAACTATTTTTGCCCTGAAAAACAATCTTTCAACCCACTTGAATCCTATGAAAACCGTAGATTCGTACAATTTTGCGGGCAAACGTGCCCTCATTCGCGTTGACTTCAACGTTCCTCTCAACGAAAAATTCGAAATCACAGACGACACTCGTATTCAAGCTACTCTCCCTACCATTCGTAAAATTTTGGCAGACGGCGGTTCTTGCATTTTGATGTCGCACTTAGGTCGACCGAAAGATGGCCCGACCGAAAAATATTCGCTCAAACACCTTATCAATCCACTTTCGGTCATTTTGGGTGTCTCTGTAAAATTTGCTGATGATTGCATCGGTACTTCGGCAGCAGACCTCGCCGCTGCTCTTCAGCCAGGCGAAGTATTGTTGTTGGAAAACCTTCGTTTTTACAAACAAGAAGAAAAAGGCGACGTTGAGTTTGCCGAAAAGCTATCAAAATTGGGCGATGTATGGGTAAACGACGCTTTCGGAACTGCACACCGCGCCCACGCTTCTACGGCCGTTATCGGTCAGTTTTTTGAAGATCGCATATGTGGCTACGTCATGCAAGCCGAAATCGACAATGCTCAGCGGGTATTAGAACAAGCCGAACGTCCATTTACGGCGATTATGGGAGGAGCTAAAATTTCGGACAAAATCCTCATCATTGAGCGCCTTTTGGACAAAGTGGATAACCTTATCATCGGCGGTGGTATGACTTATACATTTACCAAAGCCTTGGGAGGTAAAATTGGCAAATCTCTTTTGGAGGCTGATAAGCAAGAGTTAGCGCTTGAAATTTTGACAAAAGCCAAAGAAAAAGGCGTGAATTTGTTGATGCCTTTGGACAACGTCTGCGCGGATGCTTTCTCCAATGATGCTAACCGCCAAATCGTGAAAACGGGCGAAATCGAAGATGGATGGGAAGGTTTGGATATTGGTCCAGAAACCATCAAATTGTTTGAAGAAACCGTTCGCAACTCTAAAACGATTCTTTGGAACGGCCCAATGGGCGTATTTGAATTCCCGAATTTTGCCACAGGTACCAACGCCATCGCCGAAGCGGTAGTACAAGCTACTGAGCAAAACGATGCCTTTTCGCTCATCGGTGGAGGGGATTCTGCTTCTGCTATCAATAACGCTGGCTATGGCGACCGCGTAAGCTACGTTTCGACGGGTGGTGGCGCACTTCTTGAATACATGGAGGGAAAAATTCTTCCAGGAGTAGCCGCATTGGCTTAAAAATATAAATCAACTACAAGTGTGGTCAGAGGTCATTTGTTTGGTCCCTGGCCACTTTGTTTAGAAGAGTATTTTTATTCTTTCAGAAAGGTTTTGTTTCAGAATAGCGAGTGAAATCTCTTTGGCAACCGTACTCGATGGCACTACACCCGATATCGTCTTGTATGGTGAACGTGATTTGAATTTTGAAACAGAAACTACCAAACAAAACCGAGCCACCTTTACTTACCATTGAGATTCAATCGCCTTCGCAAAGCCCCGAAGAAATGATTGACAAAGTAAAACAATACTTTCAGTTTGGGGTTAAATCATCTTGGGTTGTGTTTCCTGCTTTAAAAGGCGTTTCCGTGTATGATTCCCCAAAAGGTATCGCTTTTTTCAAAGTGACCAAATTCTTAATGATTTCGTTCTTAACATTCAACTTGATTTAAAAAAAGTCTTTAAATAACAATCGTTATTGACCTTCATACTTCTCAAGCACGCGCAAAAAATCTTCTTCTTTCGAAAATTTAATTTTCTGTTCCTTGATAAAAGCCTCCAAATCGGCTTGTTTGTCGCTAAGGGCTTCTAACAACGCCTTCTTGTCTTTCTTGAGGCGGGTAATTGCTCCGTCTTTGAACAAATACAAAAACTCATCTTTGACAAAACGCTTGGTCGTAGTAGCCGAGCTGTACAACTTTTCCGTTTGTATTTTCGTCACGGTGCGCTTGAGAAGTTTTACTTTCCCATCATAAAGTACTTGGTAGAAATTACGCCCCGAAAGTGATTCGTAGGCAGGAAAATTGTTACGAAATACTCCACTTGTAGTGGTAAATTCAGTAATTTCACTGCTAAACCGATACGACTTTTGATTTTCTTCGTACTCTAGTTCATCTTTGTACGTGTCGTAGCGCATTTTGGCCAATTCGTAGGTTTTACCGTTGTGTTTGGCTTTTACATTTCCTCTGGACCACTCATCTTTCAGGTAGGGCGAGCCTTCGATTTCGGTATAGCCGTTTTCAAAAATAGGACGTCCGTTGATGTCCTGAATAAACATCCCTTGGGCATGGGCAGCGATGGTCGCTAAAATCAATCCGAGGCAGAGTAATGACTTTTTCATGTTGAATTGTACTTTTGCTGGCAAATTAATCGAACAACCTTGCAACTCAAAGAGCATTTACTCCATATCATCGAAAGCCTTTCACGGGTAGTGCCCGAAACATGGCTGGCTTTTGCCTTTCTGCTGTTGGTTACAGCCGAGCTAGTTCTTAAAATAACTCGTTGGTCGCAGCAGACCTCCACCGTTTTGTGGTTTTCAGCGTTTGGCTTGAGTTTGGTTGGGTTGGTTTTGGTTATTCTCCAATGGAACGCCCCCGAAGGCTATTTATTTCACCATTTGCTTTATCTTGATACGAAAGCCGTTTTTTTCAAAGGGCTCATTCTCGTTGCTACCCTCGTAGTACTTCTTCATATCCGCGTGACACATTCCCAATTACCCACCGAATTTTATTCCATATTGCTAGCGGTTGTACTTGGGCTTTGCTTTATGACCATGTCGGTCAACGGCCTTAGCGTGTACTTGTCGATTGAACTGGTTTCGATTGGCTCCTATTTATTAGCAAGTATTGGCAAAGGAAAATTGGCCGCAGAAGGTGGTATCAAATACTTACTTTTCGGAGCACTTAGCTCAGGTATTATGCTGTACGGTCTTTCATTTTTGTACGGCATAACAGGCTCACTCGACCTTACAAGCGACGTTTTTGCCAATCACCTTGCCCAAAATCACCCCGTTCTGGTCCTTATTATCGGTTTTCTGACCCTCGGTGGTGTGCTTTTCAAGCTCTCATTGGTTCCTTTTCACGTATGGGCTCCCGACGTGTACGAAGGCGCTCCCATTCCCATTGTTTCGTTTTTATCTACCGCCCCCAAAGCCGCTGCTTTATTGCTACTTATGCGGCTTTTAAGTTCTTTTACTGCCGATTTTCAATCGTTAATGGCACTACTGGCACTGAGTAGCATTTTAGTAGGAAACTTATCGGCCCTGTGGCAAAACGACCTCAAACGCCTTTTGGCTTATTCGGGAATTGCGCAAGCGGGCTTTGCCCTGGTGGGAGTGGTAGCCTTCAATCAAGCAGGTTTTGAAAGTGCTACGTTTTACATTGTCATTTATGTATTGACCAACCTTACCGCCTTCTTATTGGTCGATTTGGTAAGTTCGGGCCGCCCCACGTTACTTTCTCTGTCTGGCAAAGGAGCACAATTACCAGTTCTTGCGGTGTGTTTTGTCGTGGTCATGATTGCTTTGGTGGGGCTTCCCCCCACGGCAGGTTTCACCTCCAAGCTCTTGGTTTTCTCGGCCTTGTGGGAAGCCAACGCTTCCGCCCCATCTTCGTTGCTTATTGCGTTGCTCGTTGTGGGATTGTTGAATGCAGTCGTTTCATTATTTTATTACTTCAAAATTCCTTTCTATCTGTTTTTTAAAACCCATAATGATACGGGTTCTGAGGCCAGTAAAACCACTGGAATGGCACTGGTACTTGTTTTGACGGTAGCCATCGTGGTTTTATTTCTAAAAACAGACTGGTTAATGGCATGGGTAAAACAGCTTTAAGGGGCGATTTTATGACTTTTAGCATAAATTTTGAGCCACTTTTAATCGGTCTGATGAATAATTTTGGTCTTCCGAGAACAACGGATGTTACAGACCTTTATATTTGTCCGACTTTTTAAAAACCCACTGATAAACTACGTTTTAGGACATCCCCATGTATTTGCTCTTCTTTCATATCTCAAACAGTCCTCTTTTTTTATAAATACTTTTTTTATGGAATCTAGCAATGGTCACGCTCACAACCATTTGGATAAAGTAACAGCTGCTGGCTTAATGGTTGCCATGGGCATCGTTTATGGCGACATTGGGACCTCGCCGCTATACGTAATGCAGGCCATTATTGGCAAATCCGTTATCAACGAGGAGGTAGTTTTAGGGGCTTTATCTTGCGTTTTTTGGACACTTACACTCCAAACAACGGTCAAGTACGTAGTGCTTATCCTTCGGGCTGATAACCGTGGGGAAGGAGGTACACTCTCCCTGTTTGCCCAAGTAAGACGACACGCCAAGTGGCTTACGATTCCAACCATGATTGGTGGCGCCGCACTCTTGGCCGACGGTATTATATGTCCTCCTATTTCGGTATCTTCTGCCATCGAGGGATTAGAAATTTTATATCCCAATATTCAGACAGTCCCCATCGTCCTTACCATCCTAGGATTTCTTTTTGTTATTCAAGTCTTTGGGACAAAAGTGGTCGGCGGTGCATTTGGGCCAATTATGTTGATATGGTTCCTGACGCTTGGTATCTTGGGTGGAACTTACGTTGTAAAAAATCTTTACGTTGTCAAAGCATTAAACCCTTATTATGCCTACAAGTTATTATTTCAACACCCTGAAGGTTTCTGGCTTTTGGGTGCGGTGTTTTTGTGTACGACGGGAGCCGAAGCACTCTATTCCGACTTAGGCCACTGCGGTCGGGGAAACATTAGAATAAGCTGGATATTTGTTAAAACCTGTTTATTACTCAATTATTTTGGGCAAGCCGCGTGGCTTATGTCACACGATGGGGAAACTCTCCGAGGACGTAAACCTTTCTTTGAGCTCATGCCCGACTGGTTTTTATTGCCAGGTATTGCAATTGCGACGATGGCGGCCATTATCGCCAGCCAAGCGTTGATTACGGGTTCTTTCACCTTGGTAAGCGAAGCTATTCGTTTAAATTTTTGGCCAAAAATCAAGCTCAAATACCCCTCAGACCACAAAGGTCAGTTGTACGTTCCAAGTGTCAACTTGCTTTTATTTTTGGGGTGCATCGCAGTCGTTCTTTACTTCAAACGTTCTACCAACATGGAAGCTGCCTATGGTTTGGCCATCACCCTTACCATGCTCGTCGATACGCTTCTAATGTCTTACTACTTATATACCCACCGCTCAAATATGTGGTTAGTGGTTATCTTCCTGGTTACTTATTTCTCGATCGAGGGCGCGTTTATGGGTGCGAACCTCATCAAGTTTAGCCACGGCGGTTGGGTATCCGTTTTGATTTGTGTAGTTATAGCTCTCGTGATGTTTATTTGGCTTCAGTCAGCCCAAATTAAAAGTCGCCTGACCGAATATGTGAAACTCAATAAGTACGTTGATAACATCAAAGAACTGAGCCGAGATATTACTATCCCAAAATACGCAACGCATTTGGTGTTTATGTCAAATGCTTCTCGTACCAGTGAAGTTGAGTCAAAAATTATTTATTCCATCTTTGAAAAACGACCGAAACGAGCCGACATTTACTGGTTTGTTCACGTAGATACAACCGACGAACCGTACACTATGCAGTACAAAGTGGATGTTATAGAACCAGACGACCTCATCAAAGTCACTTTCCGATTAGGGTTCAGGGTTGAGCAACGCATCAATCTCTACCTACGTAGGGTGATTGAAGACATGGTTAAAAACAAAGAAGTGGACATCACAAGCCGCTACGAATCGCTTAATAGACACAATGTCATTGGTGACTTCCGTTTTGTAGTACTTGAGAAATTTTTATCGTACGACAACGAGCTTCCCTTCTTTGAGCAAATCATTATGAAGGCCTACTTCTTTATCAAAGGCTTTACCACCAGCGAAGACAAATGGTTTGGCCTTGACAGCAGCGCGGTAAAAATCGAAAAAGTACCGCTCATTATTCGTCCAGCCGAAAACATCAAATTGAAACGTATTTACAGTTAAAATGAAAATATTAATCACTGGCGGGGCTGGTTTTGTAGGCTCTTCGTTGGCCATTGCGCTAAAAACCAATTACCCATCGTACGAAATCTTTTGCTTAGATAACTTAAAAAGAAAAGGTTCAGAACTCAACGTTTCGCGTCTGTCACAAGCGGGTATTACGTATGTCCACGGCGACATTCGTAACAAAGAAGATTTTGACTCGCTGCCTGCCGTCGATGCGGTCATCGAAGCATCGGCTGAGCCTTCGGTATTGGCAGGTCTTGACGGAACTCCCGACTACCTCATCAATACCAATTTATTCGGGACGGTTAATTGCCTCAACTACGCTCTCAAGCACAAAGCTGATTTTATATTTCTTTCAACGAGCCGCGTCTACCCCATCAAAACGATTGAAACGTTAAATTTTGTGGAACAAGAAACGCGCTTTTCGCTCACCGACGACCAGCCCGTAAAAGGCGTGTCGTCCAAAGGAATTGCTGAAGATTTCCCACTCGACGGCGCACGTTCATTGTACGGTACTACCAAACTCGCCTCTGAGTTATTGATTCAAGAATATAATGAGTTTTATGGTCTGCGTACAGTGATTAATCGCTGCGGAGTTATTACAGGACCATGGCAAATGGGCAAAGTGGATCAAGGTGTAATGGTACTTTGGATTGCTAAACATTACTGGGAACAGCAACTCGGGTATTTTGGCTACGGTGGTACGGGCAAACAAACCCGCGATATGCTCCACGTGGCAGATTTATACCGCCTTATTGATTGGCAATTGCACAACCTCGACAAAGTAAATGGCGAAGTTTTGAACGCAGGTGGAGGAGTAGAGAGTAGTACATCGCTTCAAGAATTGACCAAAATTTGCCAAGAAGTTACGGGCAAAACTATTCCGATTAAGCAGGTACCCGAAACGCGTACAGCAGATATTCGGATGTATATTACAGACAACACCAAAGTAACTCGCCTGACGGGTTGGAAGCCAGAAATTGGGGTTCGTCAAATTGTCGAAGAAATCACCGAATGGCTCGACCAAAACAACAAAGCCTTAGAACCAATTTTAAAATAAACCTTGCTCATGCACATTCAGGTACGCCATACGACCAATCCCGTCGATTTTAAAAATTATACGACTCAACGTATTCGGGAGGAGTTTTTAATGGAAAAAATGTTTGTCCCAGACCAATTCCATTTCGTATACTCTCACTACGACCGCATGATTGTAGGAGGCATCAAACCCGTGGGACAATTGCACAAACTACCCACTTACGACGAACTTCGCTCTGATTATTTCTTGGAACGTCGTGAGTTAGGAATTCTTAATATTGGTGGCGATGGCTTTGTGATGGTGGAAGACGAATTGTTTACCCTCCAAAAACGCGATTGTTTGTATGTTGGAAAAGGTAACAAAACGGTGACCTTCAAAAGCCTTGACCCAGAATTTCCTGCCAAGTTTATTTTAGTATCTACCCCTGCACATCGTACCGTCCCTACGGCCATGATGAAAGCGGCAGATGCGACTCCCACCGACATGGGCTCGCCCGAAACGGCCAATACCCGTACTATTTATAAATACATTCATGCCGACGGCCTCGAAAGTTGTCAACTTGTAATGGGAATGACCTCGATGAAGTACAGTAGCGTGTGGAACACCATGCCACCGCACGTACACGATCGCCGTACCGAAATCTACGTTTACTTTGACTTGGACGACACCCATCGTGTTTTCCATTTTATGGGCGAACCTACCGAAACTCGCCATATTGTTGTTGCCAACGAGCAGGCCGTCGTTTCCCCCCCGTGGTCTATTCACGCAGGGGCAGGCACGACTAGCTACTCGTTTTTGTGGGCAATGGCAGGCGAGAATTATGTATATACCGATATGGATACGCTGGCACTGAGCGAGTTAAAATAAAGCTGCAAAAAAAGTAGCTGTAGTCCTTGATTTTCTCAAAATAAATACACAGTTTAGACCTACAATCGTGAAAGGTGGACCAAAATCCTGAAAATAGCGGTCTGCTACTGACAGACCGCTATTTTTCCCCCTTTTCAAATCCACGAGTGCGGTTGCAAATGATTGTTAAACTAAAACTGTGCGTAAAATTATGAGACTGCAAATGCACGCTATCCATTTCGACGCAGACCCAAAACTGCTAGAATTCATTCAGAAAAAACTTGAAAAACTTGAAACGTTTTATGACCGAATAACAGGTGGAGAAGTATACCTCCGATTAGATAAAAGTGAAAGCAGTAAAATCAAAGATAAAATCCTAGAAGTAAAAATTAAAGTGCCCAATGGCGAGCTCTTTGTTAAAGAAAAAGGTAAATCATTTGAAGAAGCTACCGACCTTGCGTTAGAAGCCCTCAAAAGCCAAATTAAGAAGTTTAAATCGAGACGACAAGACGTAGAAAACAAAACCATCAATGATGCTCAAAGCGGTACAGAAATGGAAGAAGAAGTAGAAATCGACGAGGTATAAATCGCATTTCTGGAAAAAAAGAGCGAGGAAGGCTTCCTCGCTCTTTTTTTTGTACATCATCTTCTACTTTCCTCTACAAATTCGAGTAGCGTTTATTCGCTATTCGCCCTTCAATTCTGTACATTTGAATTTTACTCATCAACCTTTTTTTACGCTACATGAAAAGCAAACTTTTCCTAACCTCCCTTCTTTGCTTTCAACTAGTTGGGCTCTTTGCTCAAGTCCAAAAAGCACCTAACCGCGCCGAAGGCGATGGGCCTCACAAGCGCCTTATTATTCGGGGTGTCACTATCATCAATAGTACTGGCTCGCCTCCAATTGGCCCCATGGATATTTTGGTTGAAAACAACCGTATTACCCAAATTCGCCAAGCAGGTTACCCGGGAATGCCTTCCCAAGACGGCATCAAGGCAAATCCTACCGATAAGGAACTCAACTGCCGTGGTATGTACCTCATGCCTGGATTTGTAGACATGCACGGACACATCGGTGGCGTACAACAGGGAGCCAACGCAGAATACGTATTTAAACTTTGGATGGCTCACGGGGTCACGACCGTCCGTGACCCTTCGTGCGGCAATGGGCTCGACTGGGTACTTGACCAAAAAGAAAAAAGCAATAAAAACTTGATTACGGCCCCGCGCATCAAGGCTTACACGGTGTTTGGACAAGGAGCGAAAGATTTCATTACGACCCCCGAACAAGCCCGCGAGTGGGTACGCCAAAACGCCCAAAAGGGTGCCGATGGTATCAAGTTTTTTGGGGCAGAACCTGATGTGTTTAAGGCCGCATTGGAAGAAAACAAAAAACTCGGCCTCGGCTCAGCTTGCCACCACGCCCAAACCGAAGTAGCGCGCATGAACGTACTGGCAACCGCCAAGGCAGGTCTGACCAGTATGGAGCACTGGTACGGCCTACCCGAAGCCCTTTTTGACGATAAAACCGTCCAAAATTACCCTGCTGACTATAACTACAACAATGAGCAAAATCGCTTTGAGGAAGCTGGAAAACTGTGGAAGCAAGCCGCTAAACCTGGCTCAGAACGTTGGAATTATGTGATGGAGGAATTATTGAAACTAGATTTTACCCTCGACCCTACCTTCAACATCTACGAAGCCAACCGCGAACTGATGCTCGCCCGCCGCGCCGAATGGCACGACGAATACACCTTGCCATCGCTTTGGCGGTTTTATGGCCCGAGCCGAATTTCTCACGGCTCGTATTGGCACAACTGGGGAACAGAACAAGAAGTGGCGTGGAAAGAAAATTATCGCTTATGGATGGCGTTTATCAACGAATACAAAAACCGAGGTGGGCGTGTTACGACAGGCTCCGATTCGGGCTTCATTTACCAATTGTACGGTTTTGCCTACATCCGCGAATTAGAACTACTCCGCGAAGCAGGTTTTCACCCAATGGAAGTAATTCGGGCAGCCACTATCAAAGGAGCGGAAGCACTAGGAATGGACAAGGAGATTGGCTCAGTTGAAATTGGAAAACTAGCCGACTTTGTCATTACTGAAGAAAACCCACTTGCCAACTTGAAAGTCCTTTACGGCACAGGCGCAATTCGTCTGAACGACAAAAATGAAGTGGTCCGTGCAGGTGGCGTAAAATATACCGTCAAAGATGGCATTGTCTATGATGCCAAAAAGCTTTTGGCCGACGTTCGTAAGATTGTGGTTGACGCAAAAAAAGAGGAGAATTTCGAAATCACTCAACCTGGTATTCCTCAAAAAGCAGGCAAAGTATCAGGTAGCAATAAATAGCGACTGTAAACAGGTGGTTGGTGGTTAGTTAGGGAAGAATGTTTAACTTTGCACCTATTAAAGTCACCAATCACCCCCATGCTAACAGAACGCGTCAAAGAGATATACCAAGAAATTGAGCAGTTTGAAGTTGCTACCAAAGAGCAGTTAGAACAATACCGCCAACGATTTGTAGGACGAAAAGGAGCCGTAGAAGCCCTGTTTGAAGGGCTCAAAGACATTCCCAAAGAAGCCCGTCGTGCGGTAGGACAAGAACTGAACGCCCTCAAAAACTTTGCTACTGACCGTTTTACTGCCATTCAAGCGGAGTTCGAGTCTAACGATGGTGGCAATGCTGGCCCAGCCATTGATTTAACCCTACCCGTTGCGGCAAACCAACTAGGCAGCATTCACCCGCTTACGTTGGCGCGCGCCAAAATCATCGAAATTTTTGAGCGTATGGGCTTTAGCGTAGCCGACGGCCCCGAAATTGAGTCAGATTGGTACAACTTCACTGCGTTAAATTTTCCCGAAAACCACCCTGCCCGCGAAATGCAGGACACGTTTTTTGTGGCCAAAAACGCCGAAGACCCTACACAAGATATGCTGCTGCGTACGCACACCTCTAACGTCCAAATTCGGATGATGGAGCGCCAAAAGCCGCCTATTCGTGCGATTATGCCTGGGCGCGTGTATCGCAACGAAGCCATTTCAGCCCGTGCTCACTGCTTCTTTCACCAAGTAGAAGGGCTTTATATTGATAAGAACGTAAGTTTCAAAGACTTAAAAGATACCCTCTACCATTTCTCCAAAGAGATGTTCGACAAAGACGTTAAGATTCGTCTACGTCCTTCGTTTTTCCCTTTTACCGAACCTAGCGCCGAAATCGACATTTGGTTAGGAACCGACACCGAAGAGACCTACCGTCTCTCAAAAGGAACGGGTTGGGTAGAAATTGCGGGAAGTGGTATGGTTGACCCGAACGTATTGGTCAACTGCGGTATTGATCCCGAAGAATACACAGGCTTTGCGTTTGGAATGGGCGTTGAACGCATTGCCCAGCTCCGTTACGGCGTTCGCGACCTTCGTCTTTATTCTGAAAACGATGTTCGCTTCTTACGTCAGTTTGAAGGGGTTTAGAGAAAAAAACAGTGTTAGTTCAATCGGGCTGTGAGCAACCCTTAGCACAAAGCGTGGGTCGGGTTGTGAGCAACCCGACCCATGGTAAGGCCCTAACTTTATTATTCTACACTCAGCATAATCTTCCCAATATGCTCGCTGCTTTCCATCAAACGATGCGCCTCAGCGGCTTCTTCTAACGGAAACGTTTTATACAAAATAGGCACAAACACACCCGTTTCTATCAACGGCCATACGTGTTTTTCCACCTCGGCCGCCAACTGCGCCTTAAACGCATCATCGCGCGGGGCAAGCATACTTCCCGTAATGGTAATACGCTTACTCATTACTTCCAAGATATTGAACTGAGACTCCGCACCACCTAAACTTGCAATAAAACCCAAACGCCCATCGGGCCGTAGTAGTCGAATGTTTTTTGCAGTATAATCTCCCCCAACGTAGTCCAAAATCACATCCATTCCGTAGGGTTTTAGTTCCTCCAGAAAGTCCTGCGTTTTATAATTGATACAACGAACTGCCCCAAGCTCTTCGCAGAAACGGCATTTTTCATCGCTGCCTGCCGTAGCAAACGCTTGTACGCCAAACGCCTTTGCCAACTGAATCGCCGTGACACCAATGCCACTCGTGCCTCCATGAACCAGAAAATTTTCGCCAGTTTTCAGCTGCATTCGTTGAAATACATTACTCCAAACCGTCATGATAGTTTCGGGTAAACAGGCTGCCATCTCAAACGACATCCCAGTAGGAATAGGCAAACAGTGGGCGGCCTCGGCCAAAGCATACTCCGCATAACCTCCGTTTTTGATAAGCGCACACACTTTATCTCCCACTTTCCACTGCGAAACATTTTCTCCAATTTCGGCGATTACCCCCGCAATTTCTAGCCCTAATGGCGCTACAGGTGCTTGCGACGAAATCCCATAACGCCCTTGCCGCATCAAAATATCAGCACGATTTATGCCCGCAGCATACACGCGTACAAGCACCTTTGTATCAGTAGAATTAGGGACAGGGCGGTCTTCTAAAGACAACACCTCGGGGCCCCCAGTTTGAGTCACTATTATGGTTTTCATGGACGTAAAAATAAAAGATAAAAAAATATAAAAATAGTCCATGAAGGTACATGATACTCTCCCCAAAAACGTCTTCTACATTTGTACTATCAATCTCAGAACAGGTACTATATTTTTATAATCGCACAAAACACCATGTCAGCGACTACCACGCAATTCAAACATGTGAGCTATCTTTGGGACGATGCCAAAGCCGCCGAACTTGCGGGCGACGAAGTAGCTCTTTTTATTTATCGTTCCAATATTTTGGGTGCCGACCTTCGCCTAACCAACTACGGGGGCGGTAACACGTCCGTTAAAATCACTGATAAAGACCCACTTACTGGCAAAGACGTAGAAGTAATGTGGATCAAAGGCTCAGGAGGGGACATTGGTACGCTCAAAAAATCAGGATGCGCGGCACTGTACGTGGAGCGTTTGAGAAATCTTGAAAATGTATACCGTGGAATAGAATTTGAAGATGAAATGGTCGATTTATTCAACCACTGCATCTTTGATTTAGCATCTAAAGCGCCATCTATTGACACCCCTCTTCACGGCTTTTTACCTTTTGCTCACATCGACCACCTTCACCCAGATGCTGCCATTGCCATTGCAGCAGCCAAAGACGGCAAAAAAATCACTGAAGAGTTGTTTGGTGGCGAAGTAGGCTGGGTAGGCTGGCAACGTCCAGGTTTTGAGCTTGGCCTTCAGCTTCGTGCTTGTTTAGAGGAAGCCGCGTCACGTGGGGTCAAACTACGTGGTATCATGCTTGGCTCACACGGCTTGTTTACGTGGGGAGATACCGCCTACGAAAGCTACATCAATACCCTCGAAGTCATCGAAAAATGCGCCGAATACTTAGAAGCTAACTACGGCAAAACTCGTCCTGTGTTTGGTGGACAAAAAATCGAGAGCCTTTCTCTTGAAGCACGCACAAAACAGGCATCGAAATTAGCCCCAATATTACGTGGCTTCTGCTCATCCTATCGCACGATGGTCGGACATTTTACCGACGATGCGCGCGTACTGGAGTTTATTAACTCAAATGATTTGGACAAATTGGCTCCCCTCGGAACTTCTTGCCCAGACCACTTCCTCCGCACAAAAATTTCTCCGTTGGTATTGGAACTTGTTCCTGACGAAGACCTATCGGACGTAGCGGCCATCAAAACTAAATTGACGCCTGCGTTTGAAGCCTACCGTGCGATGTACTCCGACTATTACGAGGCGTGCAAACACCCTAATAGCCCTGCCATGCGCGACCCTAACCCCGTCGTGATTTTGTACCCAGGCGTGGGGATGTTTACCTTCTCAAAAAATAAAACAACGGCTCGTTTGGCCTCTGAGTACTACATCAATGCCGTCAACGTAATGAAAGGCGCGGAGGCAGTTTCAGAATATACGGCTTTGCCTCGCCAAGAGGCTTTTAATATTGAATATTGGTTATTAGAAGAAGCCAAGCTTCAACGAATGCCTAAGCCCAAGGCTTTGTCGGGACGCGTAGCGTTGGTGACAGGAAGTGCGGGCGGCATTGGTAAAGCTATCGCCAAAAAATTTGCGGAAGAAGGTGCCGTTGTCGTCCTTAACGACATCAACGAAGAACGCCTTGCTGGTGCGAAAGAAGAATTTGTAAAGAAGTTTGGCAAAGATGCCGTATCCACCACGCTTCTCAACGTGACCGATGCTGCCAGTATCGTAGATGCCATGGATGCCGCAGCGCTTGCGTTCGGAGGGGTTGACATCATCGTCAACAACGCAGGTATCAGTATTTCAAAACCTATCCAAGACCACACCCTTCAAGACTGGGATCGTTTGTACGACATCCTTGTTAAGGGTCAATTCTTAGTGACACAAGCGGGGGTCGAAGTGATGCGTAAGCAAGGTTTTGGGGGCGATGTGATCAACATTGTAAGTAAAAACGCCCTTGTTTCTGGACCAAACAACGCAGGATACGGCTCAGCAAAGGCAGCCCAATTGCACTTGAGCCGCTTGAATGCCGCCGAACTAGGCGGAGATAAAATTCGTGTTAACACCGTTAACCCCGACGCTGTTATCGCTGATTCCAACATTTGGGCAGGTGGCTGGGCTGAAGGACGCGCCAAAGCCTACGGCATTACTATCGAAGAACTTCCTGCCTATTACGCCAAACGTACGCTTCTCAACGAAGCTATCCTTCCCGACGATATCGCAAATGCGTGTTTCGCCTTCGTGGGAGGCTTACTCAGCAAGTCAACTGGAAACGTTTTAAACGTAGATGGCGGGGTAGCCATGGCATTTGTTCGCTAAAAAAAAATTGTTTTTTCATCATAGGTTAGTTTAATACTCGAATCTAACGCCTGAATTCAGGCGTTAGATTTTATCAGTATAACCTGTTTTTTTGACTTCTTCATACCAATTCTTACCATGCAACTCGAAAAGTATAAAATACAACAGCATAACGATGACCTACTTACGAGACATCAACGCCGATTGAACTTCGCTGTTTCGGAAATTGAAAACGCCGAGGCCATCATCCAAAAACTAGTTGATTTTCAAATTGCCATTCCTTCTTGGGCATTAGGCACGGGAGGAACACGCTTTGGCCGTTTTGCGGGCGGTGGCGAACCTCGCAGCCTCGAAGAAAAAATCGAGGACGTGGGCTTATTACACGCTCTCAACCAAGCATCAGGCGCTATTTCTCTTCACATCCCTTGGGATATTCCAAAAGATGCCAAAGCGATTAAAACATTGGCAGCCCAACATGGCTTGAAGTTTGACGCCGTCAACTCTAATACCTTCCAAGATCAACCCGACCAAGCATTAAGCTATAAATTTGGTTCGTTACAAAACGTTGACAAAGGGGTTCGTAAACAAGCCATTGAGCACAACATCGAAGTAATTAAACACGGCATTGAGCTTGGTTCGGAATCGTTGACTGTTTGGCTTTCGGATGGCTCGTGTTTTCCTGGACAACTCAACTTCCGTAGAGCGTACCAAAATACCCTCGAAAGTCTGCACGAGATTTATGCGGCCATGCCCGACAACTGGAAGATGTTCTTGGAATACAAAGCCTACGAACCTAATTTCTATTCGACGACCGTGGGCGACTGGGGACAATCGTATTCGTACGTACAAAAACTCGGTGACCGCGCTTATACACTCGTTGACTTGGGACACCACTTGCCCAACGCCAACATTGAGCAAATCGTTGCGCTTTTGTTGATGGAAGGCAAACTCGGCGGTTTCCACTTCAATGATTCTAAATACGGCGACGATGACCTCACAGCAGGGGCAATGAAACCGTACCAATTGTTTCTTATTTTCAACGAATTAGTGGATGGCATGGATGCCCGTGGCATGAACCACGCTACGGATTTAGGCTGGATGATTGATGCCTCGCACAACGTCAAAGACCCGCTTGAAGATTTGCTTCAGTCGGTCGAAGGCATTATGATGGCCTATGCGCAGGCGCTTTCGGTCGATAGAAAGGCGCTTGAAGAAGCGCAATCCATTAGCGACGTGGTTCGTTGCCAAGAAATCCTTCAAAATGCGTTCCGTACCGACGTTCGTTCAATCGTAGCCGAAGCTCGCCTTCGAGCAGGCGGGGCATTGAACCCGCTGGGGCTTTTCCGTCAATTAAAAGTGCGCGAAAACCTCATTGCCGAACGTGGTCTTAAAACTGTAGCGACTGGCTTATAAAAAATAAAAGAGACAATAGTTGCCCTCAGTGAAGTACAACCATTGTCTTAACCTGATAGCGTGAGTCAAAAACAGGGCAGTACTGGCGAAATTTATCCTTTATCCCTTATTTTAAAAGACAAAAACCTCACAAAGCAGCTATTATTGTTGCATTTATAGACATTATTGCTGGTTATAATCAAGACAAATGAAAACTCCTGTTTGTGCCGTATTGGACATTGGTAAAACCAACAAAAAAGTATTTCTCTTTGACGAAAACTATCGTATCGTTTTGGAAAAATCGGGGCAATTTCCCGAAACGACCGACGAAGACGGCGACCCTTGCGAAAATGTTGACCTCTTGACCGATTGGGTAATTCAATCGCTCCAAGAAGTGTTATTGCTCGAAGAATACGACGTCAAAGCTATTAATTTTTCAACCTACGGGGCAAGTTTTGTTCACGTAGGCGAAGACGGCAAGCCCGTTGCCCCTTTGTACAACTACCTAAAACCGTACCCCGAGGCACTCAAGAAACAATTTTATGATACCTACGGCGGCGAACAGGAATTTTCTCGCAAAACGGCCTCTCCTATTTTAGGAAGCCTCAATTCGGGCATGATTATTTATCGCCTAAAGCATGAAAACCCTGCGTTGTTTGAAAAAATAAAGTACTCACTGCATTTACCCCAATACATCAGTTCATTGATTTCGGGGCAATTTGCTTCCGATATTACGAGCATTGGTTGCCATACCAACCTTTGGGATTTTGATACAAATGATTATCACGCTTGGGTGTCCAATGAGCAAATCGGGGATAAACTTGCGCCCATTCAATCCGCAGACGTGATTTCGACTCACGTGCTCAATGAGCAAGAGCGTATTGTGGGCGTCGGTTTACATGATAGCTCTTCAGCTTTGATTCCGTACTTGGTTAGCTTTTTAGAGCCCTTTGTATTGATTTCAACGGGAACGTGGTGCATTAGCCTCAATCCTTACAATCATACGCCACTGACAGCCGAGGAGCTTCAATACGACTGTTTGTGCTACATGCAGTACAACGGCAAGCCTGTGAAGGCATCGCGCTTGTTTGCGGGCTACGAGCACGAACAGCAAACCAAACGATTGGCGGCTCATTTCAACAAAGACCTTGATTTTTACAAAAAAGTGGCGTTTAATGCGGCCATCATTCACCAACTCAAAACGGAGAAAAAAAACGAAGGCATCGATTTTGAACGCCTCTCCAAACCTCCGATGACGGAAGGGTTGTTTGGAAAAAGAGATTTGTCCGCTTTTGAATCGTACGAACAGGCATATCATCAATTGATTTTGGACATTGTCAATCAGCAAATTATTTCGACGGAGTTGGTTTTAAGAGGCTCAACCGTCAAACGGATTTTTGTGGACGGTGGTTTTTCCAAAAACCCCATTTACATGAACCTGTTGGCGGGGGCTTTCCCTGACCTAGAGGTATTTGCAGCGTCGGTCGCCCAAGCTACTTCATTGGGGGCGGCGTTGAGCATCCATCGCCATTGGAATACCAAAACCCTCCCTCCCGATTTGATTGATTTACGATTTTACAATGGGCACCTTTCCCTCGACGGATTGGCATTGTAACCTTTCTCTATAAACCCCTAGCCGCCAGTTGGGGTCAAACCCGATGGCGGCTTTTTTATAAAACGGATATTTCTACCCCCTACCCCCATCTCAACTGCCCGCTTCTTCGTACATTTGCAGCATGGAATTACTACAAAATGACTTGTTTCTGCGTGCCGCACGCGGAGAAAAAACCGAACGTGTACCTGTTTGGATGATGCGTCAAGCGGGTCGAATTTTAGCCGAGTACCGTGCTGTGCGCGAAAAAGCGGGAAATTTCATCAAACTTGCTACCACACCCGAGCTTGCTGCCGAAGTGACAATCCAGCCCGTTGATTTGTTGGGCGTAGATGCGGCTATCATTTTTTCTGACATTTTGGTCGTTCCCGAGGCCATGGGATTGCCGTATGAAATGGAAGAAAAACGCGGCCCTGTATTCCCAAATGTGATTAAAACCACTGCCGATATCGACGCCCTGCGCATTGCCAACCCCGAAGCGGATTTAGGCTATGTGCTGGACGCCATCAAAATTGTGAAGCGCGACCTCAATGGCCGTGTTCCGCTCATTGGCTTTGCAGGTGCCCCTTTTACTATTTTTTGCTACATGGTGGAAGGCCGTGGGTCAAAGACGTTTTCGGTTGCGAAAAAAGCCCTTTATGCCGACCCTGAGTTTTCACATAAGTTGCTTCAAAAAATCACCGATAGCACCATTGCGTATTTAAAAGCTCAAATTGCTGTAGGAGCTAACTTGGTGCAGATTTTTGATTCATGGGCGGGAATTCTTTCTCCCGAGCAATACCGCGAGTATTCGTTGCCCTACATCAAACAAATCTGCGATGCCATTACCGAAGCCCCTGTGACGGTCTTTGCCAAAGGCGCGTTTTTTGCCCGCCAAGAAATTGGACAATTGAACTGTTCGGTTGTAGGATTGGATTGGAATATGGACGCTGCCGAGTCGCGCGTGCTGATTCCCAATAAAACCCTTCAAGGCAACCTCGACCCTTGCGTGTTGTACGCGCCTTATGACCAAATTCGTAAAGAGGTACGCAAGATGATAGATACTTTTGGAAAACAACACTACATCGCCAACTTAGGACACGGCGTTTATCCTGACACCGACCCCGACAAAGTGCGTTGTTTTATCGACACCGTAAAAGAATATTCTAGTTTGTAAGCACTTTGCCCGCACAACTCAAGGGGTTGGGAGCAACCCCTTGCACTAACCTATAAAAATTAACTCTTTTTAACGATTTTGGCACATACTTATCATAGTTTGGAATCGTTTTTATATTAGAGCAGTTATTATCCCCAAACCCGCTAAAGCTATGAAAGAGTGTGTGGTAGTGATTCCGACGTACAACGAGATTGAGAACATTGAAGCGATTATTCGCCGTGTGATGGGTCTTTCGCAGCCTTTTGATATCCTGATTGTGGATGATGGCTCACCCGACGGCACTGCGCTCAAAGTAAAAGAGCTCCAAAACGAATTTACTGGTCGCTTGCATATTTTGGAACGAAAGGGTAAACAAGGCTTAGGCACGGCTTACATCCACGGTTTCAAATGGGCGATTAGGGAAGGATATCGCTATTTTTTTGAAATGGATGCTGATTTCTCGCACAACCCTGCCGATTTGGAACGCCTTTACCAAGCCTGTTCCGAAGGAGGTAGCGACATGGCGATTGGTTCGCGTTACATTAAAGGTGTCAACGTGGTCAACTGGCCAATGGGGCGGGTTCTGATGTCCTACTTTGCGGGCGTATATGTGCGTTTTGTGACGGGGATGCAAATCATGGACCCTACGGCGGGTTTTATTTGCTACAAACGCGAAGTGCTACAAGGCATTGGTCTCGACGACATCCAATTTGTAGGTTATGCTTTCCAGATTGAAATGAAATTCAATACGTGGAAATACGGCTACCAGCTTACGGAAGTACCGATTATTTTTACTGACCGTACTAAGGGGGTCTCTAAAATGTCCACTAAGATTTTTAAAGAAGCTGTACTAGGTGTACTTTATCTAAAAATTCGCAGCTTCTTTAAAACGTACATTCGACACAACGAGCCAAAAGAGATTAAATACAAAAACAGTAACTGTTTAGGTAGCCCATTGGAAAGTACCTTGTAGAACAGATTCAATGTTTTGAATAATATTCCACTTCATTTTTCGGATTGTAGAAATAAAGCCAGCGATACGGGCATAGGCAGTCGCCCCACCGATGCTTCGGAAGCAATTACTAATTTTCTGTCGCATCGACACTCCGATTGACCTTAGCGGCTCTCAAGTCACGTTCTGCTTAATTATTAGTAAAGGGAACACCTGACGGCGGGCATCCAACCACTTGTCCCTGACCTTGTAAGGAAAGGCCACAAATGTCACAATGAGTAGCACTGTAAGTAAGAATCTCATCAGGATGCGCTACGAATTGAAGGATTTTGCCTGTATGACCATGCTGACCCCGCACCTAAACAGTTACAAAATATCTATATTGATAAAAGCACTTTTCTCTCTAATAAGAGAAAATATTTTTTCGTAAAATGTATTGACATTATATGTATATACATATATATTTGCATCATCAATTTTGATATAACTCAATCAAGACAATACAGCAATGGCAACTACATCTTGGGTAATCGACCCTACACACTCAGAAGTACAGTTTAAAGTAAAGCACCTTGTTATCTCAACCGTAACAGGTAGCTTCAAATCATTCGAAGGTTCACTCCAAACGGAAGGCAATAGCTTCGACGGTGCGAGCATCCAATTTACTGCCGACGTAAACAGCATTGATACCAACATGGAGCAGCGCGACGGTCACTTGAAGAGCGCTGATTTCTTTGATGCAGAAAACTTCCCTACACTTTCGTTTGTTTCAACATCGTTTGTGCAAAAAGGAAACGAAGACTTTACGCTTACGGGCGATTTAACGCTTAGAGGTGTAACAAAATCAGTCACTCTTGCGGTTAGCTACGGTGGTCAAATGGTAGATTTCTACGGAAATACCAAAGCAGGTTTTGAGCTTAATGGAAAAATCAACCGTAAGGATTTTGGATTGAACTGGGGAGCCGTAACCGAAGCAGGTGGTGTGGTGGTAAGTGACGAAGTAAAACTTCACTTCAATATCCAAGTAGCAAAACAAGCATAATGAGACGAATAAGAAGATAGAGCCTTCGTTCATCAACCTACTACAAATCAAAAACGGCGATTTTCAGATGAAAATCGCCGTTTTTGTTGATACCATTTCAAACCTTACGCCGCCACTGGTTGAACAGTGCGTAAATCAAGGCTACGCGCCTCAGCCAACAGAGCTTTGAGGTCGTTGCGACGGCGGTAATTAAGCCTGATAGCACGCCACCAAATGTAGCGTAAACGCTTGTCCGAATTTTGAGCTAACTCAAGGTCAGCATTATCTTCCTTGTAAGGAAAGTGAAATGCTCCTGTACGTTTGAAGGAAAGAGGAATCAGTTCTTCAAAACCGTTCACTACTCCTTCATTAAGCGAAGTAACAACTTCCGCAACTTGCAATTCATTCGACGCATTGGGTTTTACCTTGATTTTTGGGGGAGCGATTAAGCCCAACGCCAGCCCAAATTGTTTCATAAATTTAGAGAGAGAAATCTCCTCCAAAATCACTGGAGCGTACACCTCTGGGCGCGTAAAGAGCTCCTTGGCTGCCAAAACACGGTAAAGGTACTTGCGGTTTTCGGCACTGATACGGAGTTTGTAGTACCCCGTTTTTCCATGCTTTACTAAGTACCTTCTCACTTTGGTAGGGCCGGCATTGTAGGCAGCCGCTACCATCGACCACGAACCAAGTTCATGGTATAGGTTGACGAAATACTGACATGCTGCGTGTGTAGATTTGACTAAATCTTCACGCTCATCGACTTTTTCGTTGATGACCAAGCCCATCGCACGAGCAGTTTGCGGCATAAACTGCCAATAGCCGTACGCACCTCGGTGCGAAACAGCCTTTGCTTCAAGTGCACTTTCGACTACGCATAAGTATTTGAAGTCGGTAGGAACTTGATACTGCTTGAGAATAGGCTCTATCACCTTGAAGAATTTCTGCGCTCTAGGCTTTATTTCATGAAGTGGCATACTTGCCGTATGAAGCAACGCAGACTGAAAATAATTGAGTACCTGCTTTTCGTAAACGGGCAATGGTTCGTCACAAAAACGGATACATGAGGATTCGTTAAAGCCCTCGGCTTTGGCTCCTACAGTGTACAACAGAAGTGTTGAGAGAATAAGACATTGACTACTTTTCAAAATAAATTTTGGTTAGTTAAACATTGCGACGCGCAGGACAAAAAATCATACGACGCCACTTTTCCATAGCTGACTTTGCTTTGTTAACGTAAAAATAGTAAAAAATTGTACAATTGCCCAAAAATTTATCATTAGATTATCAGATAGTTACATAAAAACACTCTACGTTTTATCACAAAGACACCAAAAACCGTGTCTAATTTTGGGAGGCAGCAGCAGGGCTAAAAAAGGCGGTTTAGAGCTACGAAAATCATAAAAGAAGACCGTCGGTGTCCGACGGTCTTCTCAAAAAGCTGGCATACGTTTTTCGTTATTTGGCAATAATATCGGCTATTTTTCGGTCGTTTGCCAAACGAGGAACTTTGTTCTGTCCCCCTAATTTTCCTTGTGAACGCATGTAATCAATGAAGGCATTTCTAGGCAGCGAGGTAATCTTGAGGGGGCGTAAAATGCTTCCAGAAATCAAATCGTCGTAATAAACATTGAGCTTCACTAAGCGCTCGTCAATGTCTTTTGCAAACTGCTCCAAATTGTGCGGAGGAGTGGCAAATTCAATGAGCCACTCATGGTAAGGCAAGCCTTCTGAAGGAGCCACCATCGGAGCCACGGTAAACTCTACCACCTCCGTTTCGGGATAGCGCTGCATGGCGTATTGAAGTGCCTTCTCCACCTCTTCGCCAATGACATGCTCGCCAAAGGCCGAAATAAAGTGTTTAATGCGTCCCGTTACCAGCAAGCGGTACGGGTCTTTAGATACAAATTTTACGGTATCGCCGATTGAGTATCCCCAAAGTCCCGCATTGTTATTGATAATCAAAGCGTAATTTTTCCCCAATTCCACCTGTTCGAGGGTCAAGCGAGTAGGGTTTTCGTTGAAAAATTCTTCGGCAGGAATAAATTCATAAAAAATACCTGTATCAGCCAACAACAACAGTCCTTGCGAGTCTTGTAAATCTTGGTAAGCGATAAAGCCCTCGGAAGCAGGATACAATTCAATCGAATCTATTTTTTTGCCAATCGAGTCAAACAATTTGGCTCGGTAAGGTTCAAAGTTCACGCCCCCATAAACAAACAACTGAAAGTCAGGAAAAACATCTTTAATGGGTTTACCCATACGCGCAATGATACGGTCAAAATACATCTGCACCCAAGGCGGAATACCCGAAATCAGGGACATCCGTTGATTGATGGTTTCGTCGATAATTCGTTCTAACTTTTCCTCCCACTCTTCGATGCAATTGGTTTCGTAGGAGGGCATTTGGTTGGTGCGAAGGTATGCAGGTACGTGGTGATTCGAAATACCTGACAAGCGCCCTGTTGGTACACTTCCTTTGGTATCTAACACAGGGCTTCCCGACAAGAAGATGAGTTTTTGGTCAAGAAATTCTGCCTTACCTGTTTCGTGAATGTAGTTCAAGAGGGCATCACGGGCCGAACCAATGTGATTAGAGATAGAGTCCTTACTAATTGGTATGTATTTTGTTCCCGATGTCGTCCCCGATGTTTTGGCAAAATAAATGGGTTTTGCTGGCCACAATACATCGTCTTTGCCGTCTATCACTTGTTGGATATACCCTTTCAAATCTTCGTAATCACGGACAGGAACAGCTTGTTTGAAGTCTTCGTACGAGTTAATATCCTTAAAAAAGTGCTCTTGACCGAACACCGTATGTTTGGCTTGGCTAATGAGGCGCTGACGCCATTTGTCTTGAGCGGCGGGTGCATTATAAATCCACCCCTGTTGCTGACTCGCAATATACCGAGCCAGCGGCTTACTAAGCGAAGAGCGAAAGCCCATTGTTTCGTAGTTATGATGGTTAACGGCAAGGTAATACACCTACCGATGCACCAAAAATAGACGTTTTATAGCTTTTGCTCAATAAAAAAGCGAAACAGGTTGGAAAATCCTGTTTCGCTTTTAAAAATAGCGCCATTAAACCGACGTTGATTATCTAATTTCCAGTACTTTAAACTCTGTTCTACGGTTACGTTGGTATTCGGCTTCTGTACAAATTACGCCGTCTACACAGCCATTTACAGGCATACTTTCTCCCATTCCTGTAGCTTTGAGTCGCTTACGGGTAATTCCTTTTGATACCATATAATCAACTACCGCTTGTGCTCTCTTTTGGGATAGTGTTTTGTTATAATTGTTGTCTCCGCGGCTATCAGTATGTGAGAGAACCTCAGCTTGTAACGATGGGTAACGCTTCATTGTAGCCACCAATTTATCAAGTTCTCGGGCCGCATCTTGACGAATAGCGAGCTTCCCTTGATCGTGATAAATGTTAGCCAGTTGTACAATATCGCCCTTTTTTAGCAATCCCACGTCATTTGAAAGTACTTTGGGAGCCGTTTTCTTGGGCACTCTAGCGATTTTAACAGTGTTAGTACCATACGTATCCTTTGAGTAAATTAGAGTGTAGTCACACCCTTCAAGTATTTCAAAATCATATTTCCCATCGGGACCTGTAATCGTTTCGTATATTTTTTTATCACACTCGTTTCGTAATCGCACCAATACACCTTCAATCGGTTGTCGATCGGTTTCTGTCCGTACAATCCCTCTAACGCGAGAATGTTTAAGATGCTGAAGCGAATCACTCAAAGATGTTTTTTTTTTTTGCAGTTCTTCATTTGGAGTCACCAAAGTTTGAACCACACTAGGTCGTGCCAAACTAAATTCCAACCTTGTAGGTTTATCATCTGTTAGATGATGCGTAGACAAACCAATGGTGTTATCAATAAATCCGTCTTTAGCTACTGTGAAAATGAAGTCATTATCAGACGCTAAACAAAGATGCGCCCATCCGTCGGCATCAGTTTGTAGTATTTTTTCCGTAGAATCTCCGCCCGTTTTTGACCGAATGGCTATTGTCGCACTATCTACTCGCTGCATTGTTTCTGAGTCAAAAACACGCAATAACAACTCACGACATTCATACAATGAGCTTTCACGAGTAAACCTATAAACATCGTCGTCACCCGCTCGGCGGTTACTACTAAAATATCCTGTGGTGCGAGTCCCATCGGTCACAATTCCAAAATCATCGGCTTTAGAATTAATAGGAGTATCTAAATGAATCACTTCGATTACCTTCGTTCCATCTTTGCTCAAAACTGCGTAATATACATCAAGACCACCTAGTCCTCCTTTTCGTCCTGAGGTAGAAAAATAAAGGTTTCCTACTTCATCCACAAACGGAAAAACTTCGTCTTGGCGAGTATTAAGTTCTTTGCCCATATTGATGGGCTTTGACCATTGTCCATTTTCCCAGCGTGACACATAAATGTCTTTACCTCCTATTCCTTTTGGCATATCCGACACAAAATATAGCAAATTTCCATCCTTGCTCAAAGCAGGGTGAGCCGTCGAATAATCATCGCTATTAAACGGAAGTTCTTGTACATTAGTCCAGTCGCCATTACCCCACTGAGCCGAGTAAAGCTTAAGTTTAATATTATTATCCTCACTTACCCCTTTTTGTCCTTCGTTAAAGTTATTTCGAGTAAAAATAACGCTAGAACCATCAGCACTGAACGTCACAGGGCCTTCGTGGAAACGGGTGTTTAGCTCCTTACTGAAAGGAATGGGCTTTCCTGCCTTTACCTCCCCAGAAGAAGTAACCGCTTCGTCGTTAAGGCCATAATTACCATAACTACCCAAAGTACGTGAATCATTAGAGGTTGGGCGCGTGTACGAGTCACTTCCTAGTCGACCTTTTTGGGTCGAGGAACTGCTCGAACTTGCACTTTCTTTGATAATCGTCTCCGTTCCATCCGAGTGTAACGTCGTTATTCCTTTGATTTCGTTTCTATTTGGAATGTAAAACAAATCAAGGTAGCCTTTTTGAGTGGATTGGGAAGATACTGACGTTTTTCCCGACACATACACCAAGCCTTCCTTGTAATACATAGGACTAAATTCAGCCTCGGAGGTATTGATACCTAGATAATCCAAACGGTACGTAATGCGTTTTTTGGTATAATTCTGCGCACTCTGCATTTGCTGGCCTTCTTGCTGTCTTTGGGCTTGATAACGGTCAAAATAGCCTTGTGAATCCTTCATTTGTCCCAAATTCGCAAGTACCTTTGCATAATATAAATAGTGCTTTTTAAGCGTGCCGAACAACTCTTTTTCTGCCATCGCTTGCTGATAAAAACTTGCAGCTTTTTCATTATCTCCTAATTGGAGGTACGCATAACCCATGTTGAGAAATATAATTTGGCGTTGGCCTTCTGGCAACACACCTTCGTCAATTACTTCTTGATACAACGAAATCGCCTTTGCATACGATTGGATATCAAACTGACGATTGGCCTGTTGGAGTAACGTTTCACGAACTGGCGTTTGGGCCATTGCAGAAATCGAAACCAATGCAGCTAAACAAAGATACTTGAGTTTATTCATGGGTGATTGCATTTTTACCCAGTTGGGTCCTCCTAAGTAATTTTTTTAACAAACGATGGCTAACGGCTTATTGTCAAAAATTTTGAATATTCACCTCCATCGCTGAGTTTTATAACATAGAAATAAGTTCCTGTCGTAAGCGCACCTTGTGCACGTTTTTGTGGTTGACCACACCACCATTCCAGTACATCCTGTTGCATTCAAAATAATCGGCTGTCTTGCACAGCTGACTTGCTTTTCACTACTGATTATAGGAGCCAACAAGCCATTCCAGTTCTGTGCATTGCTTTGCCCGCTCAAAAGGTTGCTAAGAAAAACAAACCGATGAGTAATGCTATTTTCATAAATAACTGTACGAACCCTAAAAATTTCCAATTAGTAGGGTTATCACAAATCGTGCCAAAGCTGGCGAAACAAAAAAATGGGGAACGCTTGAAGGCGTTCCCCATCCCGTTTTGACAACGAAAGATTATATTTTCTTTACCTTCGCCGCATTCATGCCTTTTTTCCCTTCCACGACTTCAAACTCCACACGGTCTTTTTCACGGATTACCAGGCCCCCCAAAGCTGTTACGTGTACAAAAATTTCTTGTTGTTTGTCGCTCGGCCCGTCAAGTATAATGAAACCATACCCTTTTGCTTCATTGAAAAACTTTACTGTTCCTGTTTGCATTGTACTACTAAAATTAAGAAAATGAGAAAATAATTTAAGGGATTGATTGCCAATCACCTCATTTACAAGAACATTACAAAGGACTGACAAGCATTAAACAATGAGAAAAAGGCTTGAATACTCACCGCTAGAAAACTGCCTTCGCGAACTTTGCATTGCTTTCACAACGAAGTTTTGATGCAACCTGAAACAAAATTATAAAATAAATGTTAGATGTCAAGTTGTAAGCCTTCTTATTGAGGGGCTTGACTTTCCCATTTATATTCTGTATTTTCGCTCCTAAACCTCTCAAAAACGCTATGCATCGTTTCCGATATTTTATTGAAAACCAAATCTTTGGCGTTTGTTCAAGCTTGGGCGAAATTCTCAACATATCTGCCAGCAGCATCCGCCTTTATTTCATCTATGCCTCATTCCTAACGTTTGGCTCCCCTATCATTATTTATTTAGCAATGGCCTTTTGGATGGAAATAGGAAAACATCTACGTCGTCACAAAAACCCTACCATCTGGGAATGGTAATTTGTTCTTTAGGATATTTTCGTTTTCAAAAACGATTTTACTACTTCTAAGCCGCGATGGAAATGGCGGTTGTTGGGAATAATCAAATCAGCCTCTGCTTTTGAAGGCTTAATAAACTGCTCATACGTCGGAAAAACGTGGTTTTCCCAGCGGTAAAGCACATCAGTCAAATCGTATCCGCGTTCTACTTGGTCGCGAATGATACGGCGTTTGAGTTTGATATGCTCTTTGGCATCAATAAAAATCTTGAGGTCAAGTAACTCAGAAATTTCTTTGAAGTAAAACACAAATATACCTTCGACTACAATAATGGGAGTAGGCCGAAAAGTCAACATTTTTGGAATAATATTCGGATTATTAAAGGTATACTCTAGCTTTTCAACTGGTTTTCCTTCACGGAGTTGAATGATATGTTCGGCGTACGCACGGTGATTAATGGCCACAGGCAAATCAAAATTATGAACACCATTATCATCCACTGGAACTTCGTGCCGAGGACGATAATAATGGTCTTGTGAAATAAGGCAAATTTCATCTTCTGAAAAAGCTCCCATCAAACTATTCAAAAAATACGTTTTTCCCGATGCACTCCCGCCCGTGATACCAACGATAAAAGGTTTTTTCATCCGGTAAAGTTACAGTTCCAGCCGCAAATACTGAACTTACAGCACGGATTTTGTACACGAAGCCACAACAAATTATTAGTTTTGCATTTATTAATTCTGTTTTTAACTATGCCCATCACAAAATTTACTTTCGCTTACTTTCGATGTTGCTGCTAACCTGTTTTGAAATTTAGTCTAAAACCTGAATAGTAGCCACTTAATATATCTTATGAAACAACCACTCAAAATTTATAACTCTCTCACTCGACAGAAAGAACTTTTTGAACCCATCAACGCTCCGTACGTAGGAATGTACGTTTGTGGACCGACGGTTTATAACTACGTACACCTTGGTAACGTACGTACCTTTTTGACATTCGATACGCTATTTCGTTACCTTTCGCACATTGGTTATAAGGTGCGCTACGTTCGTAACATTACCGACGTAGGCCACCTTGTAGGCGACGGCGACGAAGGGGAAGATAAAATCGGGCGCATGGCAAAACTGGAACAGTTAGAACCTATGGAAATCGTCCAGCGCTATACCAACGATTTTCACCAAGTGTTGGAACAACTCAACTTTCGTCCGCCAAGCATTGAGCCAACCGCCACGGGTCACTTAATTGAGCAGATTGAGGCCGTTAAAGACCTAATTGCAAAAGGATTGGCGTACGAGTCAAACGGCTCGGTTTACTTCGACATCAATAAATACAACGGCGAAGGCCATAATTACGGAAAGCTTTCGGGTAGGGTATTAGACGAACTTTTGACCGAAACCCGCGAACTCGAAGGAACCAGTGAAAAACGCAATCCGCTCGACTTTGCCATTTGGAAAAAAGCCGCTCCTGAGCACATCATGCAGTGGGAGTCGCCTTGGGGCAAAGGATTTCCAGGCTGGCACCTAGAGTGTACTTGCATGAGTACCAAATACTTAGGAAAGCAATTTGACATTCATGGAGGTGGGATGGACCTTAAATTCCCTCACCACGAATGCGAAATTGCGCAAGGAACGGGTATCAACGGTACCGACCCCGTGCGCTATTGGATGCATTCCAACATGCTCACTGTCAACGGGCAGAAAATGTCAAAATCACTCGGCAACTCGTTTTTACCACGTGAGCTGTTTGCAGGAAACCACCCACTTCTCGACCAAGCATACAGCCCAATGACGAGCCGTTTTTTCATGCTACAGTCGCAATACCGAAGTACACTTGACTTCTCTAACGACGCGTTGAAAGGCGCGCACAAAGCCTACAAGCGCTTGATGAATGGGTTAAGAGCCATCAAAGAAATGACGTACATCCCTGCTGAGGTAAACACCAGCAACGATGAGGTAGGATTGAAGATATCAACGCCTTGTGTTCAGGTGGATGAGAAAAAAGTGGCTGACATCAAAAAATCAGTGCAGGCATTTTACGATGCAATGAACGATGATTTGAACACAGCGGTGGCAGTAGCACAGTTGTTTAACATGTTGAAATACATCAACATGCTTTATTTGAATCAGCTCGTTCCTGCCGCCTTGGGTGAAGATGGATTTTCAGCACTCAAAAACAACTTTATCACCTTTACAGAAGAAATTCTTGGTTTGATTGAGGAGCGTAGCGAAAACGATGCCGTCTTAAACGGTATGCTTGACTTATATCGTGAATACAAAGCCGCTCAACAATACGAAAAAGTAGACCAAATTCGTTCGTACTTCAAAGCTCAAAACCTGGTCATCCGTGACATGAAACATCGCATTGATTGGGCATATGAGGAGTAGTTAGTGATAAACCTAACACATTGATGCAAAAAAAAAGCGCTTACTTTAGTTATATTTTATTAGCCGTTTTTGTACTAGCAGGGGTTTTGTACATCGCAAGACCCCTGCTAGTAGCAGGCCCTGATGAGGCTGCACTAGAAGCCGAAGCTCCTACGCCATCGGTGGCTCGCGAAAACTCAGCCCCTGCTACAGCTCCCGTTGCTGCGAGCAGTGGCATTACAAAAGAAGGGGAAGTGGCTTTTTTCCGAGACGGACAGTCACTTCGTAAAATCGACGTTGAAATTGCCGAAAACGACGCCGAACGTGCCAAAGGACTCATGTTTCGACCTTATCTTTCAGATTCAGTAGGAATGTTGTTTGTGTTTAATCAAGCCGAACCACAATCGTTTTGGATGAAAAACACCATGATTTCCCTGGACATCATTTACGTAGACTCCAACAAGAAAATCATTTCTATCCAGAAAAAAGCAAAGCCCTACTCTGAAGAAAGCTTACCGTCGTACGGAGAAGCACAATACGTAGTGGAAGTAAACGGTGGCTACTGCGACAAATACGGTGTAAAAGTTGGCGATACAATTGCTTTCTAAAATTGGCGTAAACTTTGCCCAGCAAAATAAATTCTTTTAGCGATGAGAAGTTGGTTAACAGCGTTGTTTTGGGGGATGTACAGTATAAGCGTATGGGCCAATCACATCATTGGTGGTGACATTGCTGTTGCCCGACGTAGTCCTTCTTCTAACGATTTCACCATCACCCTCACACTGATTTACGACGAAAACCTCCGTAGTACCGAAAACAATGCTTTTGTGTCGATTTTTCGTAAAAGTGACAATAGTCGTATCGAAGATTTGACGCTCTCACGCGTTGCAAAACAAGAACTTACTTATACCAACACTCGTTGCGTTGGCAGCCCATCTACTTCCAAAATCACCCTCATTCGTTACGCAGTTAATGCTACTTTTTCGGCGACCGCCTACAATGCATCAGGAGGCTTCTATTTGGCATGGGAAGAATGTTGCCGAAATAGCAACCTGCTCAATATTCAAACACCAAGTCGTGTTGGGCTTGTTTTTTATGCCGAACTGCCCCCGCTTTCTTCCGTCAACAGTTCTCCTATTTTTAAGGTACCTGAAATAAAGTACGTCTGTGTAGGAAAAGACGTAGAAGTCGATTTTAGTGCTACCGACACCGATAAAGACGAACTTACGTACAGCATCGTCACGCCTCTTATTGGTTCCACCGACGGCGGCGGAACTTTCCCAACCAAGGCGCAATCAGGCCCGTACAAACGGGCTACTTGGGTCAGTGGTTTTGACAGCACAAAAGCAATTTCTGGAAAAACCCCTTTGAACATCGACCCTAAAACGGGTAAAATTACAGTAAATGCTTCGCAGTTAGGTTCGTTTGCTTTTACTGTTCGTTGTGAAGAACACCGAGGAGGAACGAAAATCGGTGAAGTGCGGCGGGAGTTTGTTTTCCAAGTCGTTGACTGCATTTCTACCCCTCCTTCGTCTGTTTCTATCAACATCAAATCAGCAACTTCTGGCGTTTTCCCTTCAACCCAACCCAACGGACACGTATCAGCACTCACCATGTGTGGTAGCGACAGCGCGGTGCTCAAAGCCAACGACGAAGACCCACAATGGGCTTATGAATGGCAGCTTGACGGCAAAACCATAGAGGGAGTCCCTTCAGTGGCACAAACCGTAAAACAGGCAGGTGTTTATACCCTTGTGAAACGCTTTGCACAAAGTTGCAGCATCGAAGAAGCCTCTACCAATACCACCGTGGTAAGCCTCAAAAGTACCCCTTCGGTGAAGATTACCTCAAGCCGTCCTCTTCCTATTTGTGATAGTGATAGCACCAACCTGAGCATCGAAACAGCAACGGGCTATACCGTAGAATGGAAGCACAATGGGCAAACCTTAGGAGGCAGTACTCCTATTTTATACTATGTCAAACAGTCAGGGACATACCACGTAACCGCTACCGATGCCGCCTCGAAATGTCAAGCCAAAGACAGCGTTATTGTCAAATTAATCGCTGGTCCGCCTGCACCCATTTCTATTTCGGGTCCACCTATTTTTTGCGCCAACGATTCGGTCAAACTCACCACGCCCAACGTCAAAAACTATGAATACGTTTGGTACCAAGACAGGGTTCCCATTCCTTTGGTCATTACCAACGAATTATACCCGCAAAAATCAGGGAAATATAGCGTAGCAGTGGGTGATACAGTTACGCGTTGTGCCACGCACTCGCTCACGTTAGAAATTGTCGTCAAACCCTCCCCTAAAGTTACATTAGACTCGATTCCCCCTGTTTGTAGTACTGCCCTCCAAGCCATTACACTCAACGGAACCCCTGCGGGTGGCGTATTTAGCGGCAATGGAGTAACAGGCAATCGCTTTGTGTCCCAAAATGTAACGGCGGGTACGTACCCTATTACCTACAATTATACCAATCCCGAAGGCTGTTCGGGCAAAGCCACTCGTTTAGCCAGGTTATCACCCCCGCCCCGTATCGATGGTACGGATAGATGGATTGTAGTAAAAGGCGACAGCGTAGAGTTACGAATACTTGCCCCACTCAACTCCACCGTTTCGTGGTTTCCGAGCATCGGTTTGAGCGACCCTACTATCTCACACCCCTACGCCAGCCCCGACCGAACCACTACTTACACCCTCACCGTAAGTACGTCTGAAGGCTGTGTTTCGGAGAAAAAAATCACCGTGTTCGTCATTGACTTAAACATTCCGAACGGCTTTACACCCAACGATGATGGCAGTAACGATACCTGGGAAATTGGGGGAATTAGCGATTATCCCAACTGCACCATCGAAGTCTTAAATCATTGGGGAAACGTGGTTTTCAGCAGCAAAGGTTATTCCACCCCATGGGATGGCCGCTGGAACGGCGAATTAGTGCCCGTCGGAATGTACTACTATCAAATTTATCTTCGGGAAGTAGAGCACAAATTCACGGGGAGTTTGAGCGTGATTCGGTAATTTTATCGTAAAATCGCGTCAAATTTACTCGTTATTCATGCAAACATTTCTCCGTACCACCCTCCTTCTCCTATTAGGGGCTACATTTTCGTATGCCCAAATCGACTACACTCAATGGGTTAACCCGCTTATGGGTACCGACTCCCGCCATGAGCTTTCGACTGGCAATACCTACCCTGCCGTGGCATTGCCGTGGGGGATGAATTTTTGGTGCCCCCAAACGGGCAAAAACGGCGACGGCTGGATGTACATGTACACCGCCAATAAAATTCGGGGGTTTAAACAAACCCACCAACCCAGTCCTTGGATTAATGATTACGGAATGTTTTCTATCATGCCCGTGACTGGAAAGCTCAGGTTTACCGAAGAAGCCCGCCAAAGCTGGTTTTCGCATAAAGCGGAAGTGGTTAAACCACACTATTACAGCGTTTATCTTGCTGACCACGACACGCAGGTAGAAATCACGCCTACGGAGCGCGCGTCGCAGTTCCGTTTAACGTTCCCCCAAACCGACAGCGCTTTTGTCGTTATTGATGCTTTTGCAAAGGGTTCGTATATCAAGATTATTCCTGAACAACAAAAAATCATTGGGTATAGCACCCAAAACAGCGGCGGTGTCCCTCCCAACTTTAAGAATTACTTTGAATTGCGTTTCGACAAACCGTTTACTTACTCAGCCACTTGGTCTGACAAAACCTTATCAAAAAACACCCTCGAAATGAAAGCCGACCACGCAGGTGGAGTCATCGGGTTTAAAACAAAAAAAGGCGAAGTAGTGACTATCAAAGTTTCGTCGTCGTTTATCAGTGCCGAACAAGCCGCGCTCAACCTCACTCGCGAATTGGGCAACGATACCTTCGACGTTACCCTGCAAAAAGGACAGAAAATCTGGAACCAAGAACTTGGTCGCTTGGCCGTAGAAGGCGGTACCGACGCCCAGATTCGCACCTTTTACTCGTGCCTCTACCGTGCATTGCTTTTCCCGCGTAAATTTTATGAGCTAAACGCCCAAAACCAGGTCGTCCACTACAGCCCTTACAACGGCCAAGTTTTGCCTGGCTATATGTTTACCGACAATGGCTTTTGGGATACTTTCCGTTCGGCCATTCCGTTTTTCACACTGATGTACCCGACGCTCAACGCCCAAATTATGGAAGGGTTGGTCAATGCGTACAAAGAAAGCGGCTTCTTGCCCGAATGGGCCAGTCCAGGCCACCGCGACTGTATGATTGGCTCCAACTCAGCCTCGTTGATTGCCGATTCGTACATCAAAGGGATTCGTGGGTACGACATCAACACGCTTTACGAAGCCGTTCTTAAAAACACTGACCACGCAGGCGCGGTGAGCTCCGTCGGGCGCTTTGGTCACGAATACTACAACGAGCTTGGGTACGTGCCTTACGACGTTAAAATCAACGAAAATGCCGCCCGTACACTCGAATACGCCTACGCCGATTTTTGTATTTTACAGTTAGCCAAATCGCTCAAGCGCCCCGAAAGCGAAATCGCCCTTTTTACCAAACGTAATCAGAACTTCCGCAATTTGTTTGACCCCCAAACCAAACTGATGCGCGGCAAAAACAAAGCAGGTGATTTCCAAAAACCGTTCAATCCCTTCAAATGGGGCGATGCCTTTACCGAAGGAAACAGCTGGCATTATACGTGGTCGGTTTTCCACGATGTGGACGGCTTGGCCTCGTTGATGGGAGGGCGCGAAGCTTTTGCCCAAAAATTGGATAGTGTATTTATCTTACCGCCCGTTTTTGACGAGTCGTACTATGGATTTGTGATTCACGAAATCCGCGAAATGCAAATCATGAACATGGGTCAATACGCCCACGGCAACCAACCGATTCAGCACATGCCGTATTTATACAACTACGCAGGACAACCGTGGAAGTCGCAGTACTGGATTCGCCAAATCATGGATAAGCTTTACCAACCTACCCCCGACGGCTACTGTGGCGATGAAGACAACGGACAGACATCAGCTTGGTACGTATTCAGTGCGTTAGGCTTTTATCCTGTATGCCCAGGCACCACGCAGTACGTAGTGGGAAGTCCGCTGTTCAAACGCGCAACGATGATGTTTGAAAACGGCAAAAAACTCACCATTAATGCCCCTGAAAACAGCCACAAAAACGTTTATGTGAAGCAGTTGGTCTTTAATGGTAAACCCCATACGCAGAACTTCGTGGAGCACCACGCCTTACAACAAGGCGGAAGTTTGAACTTTACGATGTCGCCCACGCCTAACCAAAGCCGTGGTACAGAAGTGAGCAATTTTCCGTATTCGTTTTCTAGGAAGTAGCTAACTCATTTATAGATAACACAAAAGCGTTATGTAAGCTCAGTCTTACACAACGCTTTTGTGTTATCTCCCATCCCCCATCCGTTGCGCTATCATACTCCCCACCATCAGCTGCAAGGCGTGGTACATCATCAGGGGCAAAAGCACTACTCCCAACAGCTCGGGGTTCGGAAACAAGACTTTGCCCATCACCGCCCCCTGTACCAACGACTTTTTGGAACCACAAAACAAAACCGTGATGCGATCGGGTCGGTTAAACTTTAGGCCGTAACTGATAGCGTTCATGAGTCCAAACATCGCGAGAAAAAATACCAACATGCTCACCCCCAACTGGAAAAGATCCGAAGAAGAGTGGTTGCTAAACATATTTCCCGTAAACGACTCGCAAAACGAAGTGTAAACAATCAACAAAATAATACTTTGGTCAAAAAGACGCAGAGCATTATTGTAGCGTTCGGTCCATTTTCCTAGCTTTTTGTGGAGCAAATAACCCACAACCACGGGCAATAATACCTCCAAACACAGCCGCAAAATCACGTGCGTTACGTCGAAATTGGCGTCTTGTTGCTTCAAGACCCTACTCATCCAGAGGGGGGTAATAAAAATACCAATGATGCTAGAAATACTGGCGTTGAAAATCGCCGCTGGAAGGTTACCGCCCGCAATCGCCACCATCACCACCGACGAAGAAACCGTGGATGGCAACGCCGCCAAGTAAAATACCCCCGTCCAAAGCAGTGACGTGGTATCAATCGGCAACACCTTGCCCAATCCGATAACAACCAACGGAAAAAACACAAACGTCGTCAACTGTATCAGCAAGTGAAGCTTCCAGTTACTCAGTCCTTGTTTTAGCTTTTCGGGGCTTAGTTTCAGGCCGTAAAAAAAGAAAATCACCGATACTCCGTATTCGGCGATTTGTGGCAAATGCAAGGGGCTTTGTTCAAGCCCCAAACTAGGAAAAACGTAGGCCAGTCCAATCATTGCCAGCAGGCAGAAGAAAAAACCGTTGATACCTACTTTAGCGAGTAACTGTATCATAGATTAAATAATCCCAAACGCCTTCAGTTGCGCTTCCATTTCTTGCTGCATTCGCTTTGCTTCTTCAGCCGCTTTTTCTTCAAAATCAGTGCCAGAAGATGCATAAATAATGCTTCGTGCCGCATTGACGAGCAATCCGCAATCTTTGTTCATGCCGTATTTACACACCTCTTCCATGCTTCCTCCTTGCACACCTACACCAGGAATCAACAAAAAGTGGTCGGGCACAATTTTCCGCACTTGTTTGAGCATCGGGGCTTTGGTAGCACCGACTACGTACATGAGGCGGTCGATCCCTCCCCACTCCTGCGACACGCGCAGTACACGCTCAAACACGTACTCATTCTGATTTTCTATAACAATTTGGCTATTGGCCAACCCTAGTTCATCGTCATCGTTGCGCGTCAATTGGGGATTGAGCAAGTGAGTTTGAAAATCGGCACTTCCTTCGTTGGAGGTTAAAGCCAGCAAAATCACCCATTTGTCTTTAAATTCCAAGAAAGGCATCACCGAATCGCGACCCATGTAAGGCGCTACCGTGATGCTATCAAAGGACATTCCCGACGAGTTTTTATCAAAAAAAGCCTGAGCGTACAACGACGACGTATTCCCGATATCGCCGCGTTTAGCATCGGCAATCGTGAAGCAGTTTTTGGGAATGTAAGCCAACGTGCGCTGCAAACTATTCCATCCGTGCGGGCCGAGGGCTTCGTAAAACGCAATGTTGGGTTTATACGCCACGGCATAAGGTGCGGTCGCGTCGATAAGACGTTTGTTAAACTCAAAAATAGCATCTGATTCTTCTAACAAATGCTTTGGTAGCTTTTTGAGGTCGGGGTCGAGTCCTACGCACAAAAAAGACTTTTTCCGCTTTATCTGTTCAATCAGTTGGTCTCTAGTCATCGCTTGGTTAGGCTAATAAATGCGAAGGAACTTGCTCTAAATGAGCTACATCGTTATATTTTTGAATTGAAAATGACCCTGTATGATAATCATAATGTAAGAGGTACAAACACAAATTAGTATGCAAGTACTCATCCATTTCGTGCAGGGGACGCTTAGAAATGGTGGCCAGCAACACCCGCATGGCACGACCGTGCATGGCAACAAGTACCGTTTTTTCGTCGGGGCGAGATAGAATCAAATCAATCACGGGCAATTGGCGGCTTTGCACATCCACAGGGCTTTCTCCTCCTTCGGCTTGCAGCTCTATTTCGCCTTTTTGCCAACTTTCAATCAGCCAACGGTAGTAGTCGTTGTCCATGCTGTTGGGCGTACGCCCTTCGCGAATGCCCCAGCTAATCTCGTTGAGCCCTTCGTGGGCTTCGTGAGGGAGTCCCTTTTCCAAAAAACCTTTGACACTTTGCTTGGTTCGGATGAGGTTAGAGGTATAAATTTTATCAAAAGCAACGTCTTGATAAGTTTGGTAAAAAGCGTGGGCTTGGGCGTGGCCAAGTTCGTTGAGCTCGGCATCTATTCCACTTCCCTGCACAACTCCTCGTCGGTTGTAGTCGGTTTCACCGTGGCGGATGAGGTAAATAACTTTAGAAGACATGTAAAATCTACGTAAAATCCGTTTAAAATCGAATGAAATCGCCTAGTTTTGACGACACGACAAAAATACCCCTTTTAGCTATGTTCAACAAAAATAATGCGCTCGAACGCATCAAACAGTTAGATAATAATACAATTGCAGGTCATTTAGGCATCGAATACGTAGAAGTTGGCGACGATTACGTCATTGCCCGAATGCCCGTAGATCACCGTACGCACCAGCCTTTCGGACTTCTTCATGGCGGGGCGTCTGTGGTATTGGCCGAAACCGTTGGCAGCATCGCCTCGTACCTTATCTTGCCCGAATCAGCGCATCAATACGCCGTGGGGCTCGACATCAACGCTAACCACATTCGCGGCGTCAAAAGCGGCTGGGTGTATGGCAAGGCTACGCCTATTCACATTGGACGCACCACGCACGTTTGGGAAATCCGCATCACGACCGAAGACGGGAAACTCGTTTGCATCAGTCGCCTAACGATGGCCATTCTTTCAACTCCATAAACGACAAACCCCTCCAAACAGGCCGTTTGGAGGGGTTTATTCAAAATTAGAATACCGATTAAAGAACCACTACTGAGTTCTCATCGTAAGATACGCCCGTTGGAACGAACTTATCGGCAGTTTCATCGTTGGTCCATGTAGTACCATCAAGCAAGTAACGGAACGCATATTCTTTTCCAGTTTCTAACTCAACAACAGCTTTATATGAACCATCTTTTTGTTTCTTCAATTTTGTAGCAGCTTCGGTAGCCCAACCATTAAACTCTCCCAATAGGGTAACATCTTTTGCACCAGCGACCTCATCAGCCGAAAGAGAGAACGTTACTTTACAAACAGGTTTGCTCTTCAATACTTGTTTTGCAATTGCCATAGCGTTATTTGGTTATTTAGTTCGCAGGGGCAAAGATATAAAATAAATCCAAATCAAGTCAATGATATACAGTTAGTTACATTAATATATTATCAATATAATACAATAAAATAATTCATCATTACAAAAAACGACAAAAATAATTAGCAGAACTTCATAAATCTAGTTGGTATATCGGAAACTATCTTTATGAAAAGATGCTCCTAACAGGGAGCCGTAGTTATAAATTTTCAACGCGTAATTGGTCATTGACCTGCTGTACCCGGTTGTTCATAATAGAGGCTATGCTGTAAGCACGGTACTTGACATCATCGGCTTTTTCTCCTTCAAAAAGTTCATCGACATTTTGAAAAAACAGCGCCAGCCAACGGTCAAAATGCTCGGGAGTGAGCGTGTATTTGGTCGTCAAGCGGAAGTGCGGTGGCATAGGGCGGCCGTTGTAATTGAGTGTTCCGAAGAGAATCCCTTCCCAAAAATCATACATTTTAGGTAAGTGTACTTCCCATGACACCTGAGCGACTTCATCGAAGATAGAGCCAAGCTCGGCATCTTCCCGTATTTTTTGGTAGAAACTATTCACCAAAAGCTCTACATCAGCGCGGTTTTCGAGTTGTTTTCGCATACGTTTTTTAACAAAAGTGTCACAAAATAGGTGCCTATGTCGCGAAACAGCTATGACAAAAATCAGGATTCTGTGTAAGTTTAGGAAGATAACTAACTCACTATCATCTGTTTTAAAAAGCAAAATATTTCGTTATCAAATAACTTTTCGTCTCATTTATTTGGTAACAACCCGATAACCACGTATTTTTCAACCGTATTTGAATCATAAACCAAACCTAATTTTCTAAAAACCAAATTTATATGAGTAACTCTATTTGGCGTAAAAAGCCCCTATCAGCCTTTGAAGCTGATGTTAAAAACAACCAATTAAAACGTGTACTGGGGAGGTGGGAACTTACCTCACTTGGCATAGGGGCGGTTATTGGTGGGGGTATCTTTGTACTTACAGGTATTGCCGCTAACCAGTTTGCTGGACCTGCTTTAGCTCTTTCTTTCGTGATTGCGGGCATTGGCTGTACGTTTGCGGCTCTTTGTTATGCCGAATTTGCCTCTATTTTGCCCGTTGAAGGCTCCGCTTATGCGTATTCCTATGGTACAGTAGGCGAATTTTTTGCGTGGTTTATTGGCTGGAACTTAATTCTGGAATACATGATGGGAGCCACTACCGTAGCCGTAAGTTGGTCGGGCTATCTAGAAAAATTCCTTCATCTTTTTAATGTTCATTTGCCCGTTTGGCTTGTCAATGATCCCATCACGGCTGCTTCTAAAGGCTATGAGGGCGGATTCTCTTGTAACTTACCCGCTTTTTTGATTGCTTGGGTGGTAACTTCCGTCTTAGTAAAAGGTATTAAAGAAGCTTCAGGAGCCAACAACATCATTGTAGCTGTCAAAACCACTGCCGTTATCTTTGTAATTGTAGTAGGGGCTTTTTACGTAGATCCTACCAACTGGACTCCCTTCATCCCTGAGCGTGTAATCGACGACGCTGGACAAGGTCATTATGGTTTACAAGGTGTGGTAACCGCTGCTAGTATTATTTTCTTTGCTTACATTGGTTTTGATGCCGTTTCCACTTCAGCTGGTGAGGCTAAAAACCCCACCAAAGACGTCCCATTTGCGATTATTGCTTCATTGGTTATTTGTACCGTTCTTTATATCTTGGTTTCTTTGGTACTTACAGGAATGGTTAAATTTGACCAACTTGACTTGAAAGCACCTGTGGCACAAGCTTTTGCTGATAATGGTATTACATGGGCCGTATATATCATTACAATAGCAGCTTTAGCGGGTTTAACTTCGGTAATGCTCGTGATGATGTATTCTCAAACCCGTATCTTCTTAGGTATGGCTAAAGACGGTTTATTACCGAAAAGCTTCTTTGCGGCTATACACCCTACTTTCAAAACCCCTTGGAAAAGCACTATCTTAGTAGGATTTGTCGTCTCTTGTGTAGCAGCATTTACTCCCATTGACAAAGTATCAGAGTTGACCAGTTCAGGTACTCTTTTGGCATTTGCGATGATTTGTGGAGCGGTTTGGTTGTTGCGCGTACGTGAACCAAACATCGAACGTCCGTATAAAGCCCCTGCTTTACCAGTCATTGCCACACTTGGTATTTTGACAAACCTATACTTGATGTATAACTTACGTTCTGATACCATCATCGCTTTCCTTATTTGGGGAGCCTTGGGGGTAGTGATTTACTTTTTATATAGTCGTAAAACCAGTAATTTGAATCAAGAATAACTGCGGATAAGCACACAAAAATGTGGATAAGGTTTGACCCTATCCACTTTTTTTATGCCTAATAAAATCGTTTTTTATCTCCCCAATGGAATCGAAAACCCTGCTAAGACCGTAAAACTTTGGTTATGCACAGGTACTTGCACTACGGGAGTATCGTATATACGCGTAAAACCACGTTGGTAACGGCTTTCCACGAAAAGCTTGGCTCCACCCAAATCGAAACTGAGCCCTACGCCCCCTGCTCCACCTAGTTCGAAACGGTTGAAACCACCCAAACCGATGC
>JALQYJ010000162.1 GCA_023254175.1 Runella sp.
CATTCAGATAAAGATAGTAACGCATAAAAAAAGGGGCTTTAAAGCCCCTTTTTTTATGCGTTACTATCTTTATCTGAATGAGAAACGGGGTCTTCCGCAAGGGGAGTTTCTGAAGTGGGCAGAACCTCTTCAGCTGTTTCAGAAGAAACCTCTTGAATGGGGGTCTCATCTTTAGTTAAATTGCTACTTTCTAGTGCTGAGCTTTCGCTGGCTTCTGTAAGTTTTTTAGCAGCAATAGCGTCTGTCGTTGCTACAGGTGTTTCGTCAGCGGGGTTTTCCATCGCCACGGTTTCAGTAGTTTCATCGCTTTCTATTTCACCTTGTGGTTCGTCCAAACGTGGGAAAAATGTACCTTGAAAAATAAGGATGATACACACGCCAACGAAAATACAAGCATCAGCGAAGTTAAAAATTGGCGTTGTATAATATTGACCACCCCATACAGGTACCCACTCAGGTACAAAACCTTCCCAGAAATCGATAAAAACCATGTCAATTACTTGTCCGTGAAACCATGGAGTAGGAGAGCCGTAGGGTGCATTGCCTATGAGTACACCGTAAAAAATACTATCAATGAGGTTGCCGATGGCTCCCGCTAAAATCATGGCCATTGACCACAATAAACCACTCGTAGCACCACGTACCGAGAGCCGAACAATGTACCAAGCAATAAACACCATTGCCCCCAAACGGAAAGTAGTTAAAAACAACTTGCCGTATTCATGGTCGATTTGCATCCCAAACGCCATTCCTGGGTTGGTAACATAATAGAGTTTAAACCAATCACCAATGAGACGGACTTGGCCTGCAAAACCAGGGGCCATGTAATGATGGACGAGCAACTTCGATGCTTGATCTACTGCAATGAGTAGAAGGGCAAACAAAAAAAATTTAAGTGGGTTTTTGGCGGTATGACTCGTCATTCAGCTATCAATTATCTAGTGTAACCTGTGTTGGGCAAATGGGGTGCGCTTGCAATTTACTGAGAAATTCGTTGTTGATGACGTCTTTCTACTTCACGTTTTACTAATAAATATTCACGACTACTTTGACCAGCTATCGATTTGTTTTCTTCAGCACGGCGGAATAAGTAAGGCATGACGGTTTCTACAGGGCCATAAGGAACGTATTTTGCCACATTATACCCTGCATTCGCCAAATTATAAGAGATATTATCGCTCATTCCTAAGAGTTGTGCAAACCAAACGTGCGGGTCGTTTTGAGGGATGTGGAGTTTTTCCATGAGTTCGATACACAACTGACAACTGAGTTCATTGTGCGTACCTAAACAAATTGAAATCACGTCGCGATTTTCAAGGCAAAATTCGAGCGCTTTGTTATAGTCACGGTCGGTGTCTTCTTTGGTCGCATGGATAGGGTCTTGGTACTCATTTTCGTATGCACGCAGACGTTCTTTTTCGAAGTAAGCCCCCCTAACGAGTTTCACTCCCAACAAATAACCCGCCGCTTTGGCGTTACGGGTAGCTTTTTTGAGATTTTCAAGCATGTCGTGGCGGTACATCTGAAAGGTATTATAGACGATAGGAGTCTGAGTGTTGTATTTTTGCATACCATCGTAAGCTAGTTGGTCAATGACATTTTGAATCCAACTTTCTTCAGCATCCAAGAAAATCTTAACGTCTAAGTCAGCTGCTTTTTTACAAAGAGCATCTACGCGTTGTTTAATGCGCTCAAATGCTTGCTGTTCTGAAGAATCGAGTTCTTCGCCTGCCTGAATTTTCTCCATCAAAGGGGTTGAACCAACGCCAGTTACTTTAAAAACAGAAAATGGAATCGCCTTATTATTGGTGGCTTTTTCAATAGTTAGCGAAATTTCGTTAGCGGTTTTGTCAAAACTCTTTTCGTTGTTCTCTCCCTCTACAGAGTAATCTAAAATTGTGCCAACGTTTGATTTTGCCAAATTTTGTATCGTTTTTTCACATTCTTTAATATCTTCGCCACCACAAAATTGGTTGAATAAAGTAGTTTTTATGAGACCCTTCACAGGCAATCTCAATAAAAGAGAGAGTTTTATAAAAAAAGTTCCTAATTTTACAAGCCAAAGCTGATTCATCATCGAGAACAACCAATAGGTTTTCTTGAGTTGGCTATTAGACTTGGACGAAAACGCGACTGAAGTGTCATCAAATGAAACACCCGTTTTGGGTGACGCAACACTTAAAGGCATAATTGTAGTGTTTTGTTGATAAATGAAATTGTACGTCCCGAATCGTCGGATTTTCAGGGAATTACCCCTACGACGCGTTAGACTGTCAAAACGGTTGCAAAATTACGAAGATTTAATCGCTTTCAAATTGTTACTATAGATTGTTGTACTAATTAATTTTTTCTCAGTTATGGGTGCCACCTTAGACATTTTACCGATGAGCTCGTGGGTTGATACGGGAGGAAAGCCGCTCGTCATCGCAGGACCATGTAGTGCCGAAACAGAAGACCAAGTGCGCGATACCGTTCGTCAAATCAAAGCTGAAGGATATGCTAACGTAATCAGAGCAGGGGTATGGAAACCTCGTACTCGTCCAGGAAGTTTTGAAGGAATGGGCGAAGCAGCGTTGCCTTGGTTGGTAGATGCTAAACAAGAAACTGGATTGCCTATTGCCGTTGAAGTAGCAACGCCTCAGCATATTGAGCTTGCACTCAAATACGGCGTCGATATTTTGTGGGTAGGTGCTCGTACCACCGTTAACCCATTCAACGTACAAGACTTGGCCGATGCTCTTCAAGGAGTAGACGTGCCTGTGCTTATCAAAAACCCAGTAAACCCTGACTTAGCGTTGTGGATTGGAGCGTTTGAACGTATCAACCGCGCTGGTATCAAGAAATTGGGTGCTATTCACCGTGGATTCTCAAATGCACAAGAAACAAAGTACCGTAACTCTCCAATGTGGAACATTGCCATCGAACTCAAAACGATGTTCCCTGAGCTTCCGATGATTGGTGACCCAAGCCACATGGCAGGAAAACGCGCGTATTTGTTTGAATTGGCACAGCGTGCACTGGATTTGAACTATGACGGTTTGATTATTGAGTCACATCGCGACCCAGATAAGGCATGGTCAGATGCGTCTCAACAATTGACTCCACATGCGTTGGGCGAGATGCTTCATGAATTGCATATTCGTAAAGCAGAATACGGTACAGATTACCAAGGTCAATTGGAAAACCTTCGTAGCAAATTGGATAACCTTGATCGTGAATTGCTCGAAATCTTGGGCACTCGTATGTCGTTGGTTGAACAATTGGGTGAATACAAGCGCGATAACAACGTAGCCGTTCTTCAGATGGATCGTTGGAGACAACTTCGTAAAAACCGCGCTGATTTGGGTAAGCAACTTAATCTATATCCAGATTTTGTAGAAGAAATGTTTGAACTAATCCACATGGCATCAATCCGTAAACAAACGGAAGTGATGAACAATGTGCCTACTGCTTAATGCAGCACTAATATCATGAGGCTCCTTCCCGACACGGGAAGGAGCTTTTTTGTGCCAAAAAGAAATGATTCATCGGCAAATCTGCATCTTAAGTAGCATTGCTTTCTGTGAATCCCCCCTTTTTTGTATTTTTGAATGAAAACTAATCTTACGTTCTCATGAGAAAAATTTCCTTCATCATCTCACTATTTTACGCTGGTCTGACGTGGGCGCAGGCACCCACTATGCCAAGTTACCATGCTAACGACCGTTTTGAACAACTAGGTACTTCACTGCCCACTCCCAATACTTACCGAACGGCTTCGGGAGCACCTGGGAAGGATTATTGGCAACAACGTGCTGATTATGACATTAAAGTAGAATTGGACGAATCCAACAATAAAATTATCGGGACAGAAACCATTACCTATTTCAATCAGTCGCCCGATGCGTTACCTTACGTATGGATTCAGTTGGACCAAAACTTATTTGCAAAAAACTCACCTGGCCCTATCTCTAGAACAGGAGATTTAGGAAACCAAACAACAATGACCAGCTTGTCGACCATTACTGATATGAATTATTCTAATTCGGATTATGGGTACAATATTCAGTCGGTCAAAGACGTAAAAACTGGAAAACCTCTTCGTTATACCATCAATCAAACCATGATGCGGATTGATTTGCCGCAGCCGATTTTACCTAAACAAAGTTATTCGTTCTCTATTGATTGGAACTATCGAATCGTGGAGTTTTCAAAGGGGGGGCGTCGTACGGGTTTTGAGGCGTTTAAAGATGGAAATAACGTCTATGAAATTGCGCAGTTTTATCCCCGCCTTTGTGTTTATGACGATGTAACAGGCTGGCAACACAAACAGTACTACAGCCAAGGAGAGTTTGCCTTGTCGTTTGGGAATTTCAAATTAGCCATTACTGTACCCGACGACCACGTTTTGGGAGCTACGGGAGAATTGCAAAATGCAGCTCAAGTATTGACCCCAACGCAATTGAAGAACTTTGAAAAAGCCAAGACATCAGATAAAGTAGTGGTGATTGCCTCGCAAGAAGAGCGAGAAAAAGCTGAAAAAGGAAAGCCAACAGGTAAAAAAACGTGGATTTTCAAAGCCGATAACGTACGTGACGTAGCTTTTGCGACGTCGAGAAAGTACATATGGGATGGTAAAATGCAGGAAGTGGCGGGTAAAAAAGTACTGTGTATGTCGTTTTATCCTAAAGAGGGAAATCCACTTTGGGGTAAATATTCAACTGAAGTGGTAGCACATACTGTCAAAACGTATTCAAAATATTCGGTCGACTATCCCTATCCTGTTGCGATTTCGTGCCATGGCCCAGTGGGAGGGATGGAGTATCCGATGTTGTCGTTCAATGGTGGTCGCCCCGAAGCGGATGGTACTTATTCGGAAGCTACCAAATACGGAATGATTTCGGTGATTATCCACGAAGTAGGCCATAACTTTTTTCCGATGATTGTGAACAACGACGAACGTCAGTGGATGTGGATGGACGAAGGGTTAAATACGTTTGTGCAATACTTGGCCGAAAAAGAGTGGGACAAAGACTATCCAGCGCGTCGTGGTGAGCCTCAGTTTATTGTGGATTACATGAAGCAAGACCCCAAAAACTTGGTGCCTATCATGACCATGTCCGACAACCTTATCAACGCAGGGGCAAGTGCCTACGCAAAACCAGCCACTGCTCTCAATATTTTGCGCGAAACGGTCATGGGACGTGAGCTGTTTGACTATGCCTTCAAAGAATACAGCCGTCGTTGGGCGTTTAAGTCACCAACCCCTGCCGATTTCTTCCGTACTTTGGAAGATGCTTCTGGCGTTGATTTAGATTGGTTCTGGAAGGGTTGGTTCTACGGTGTAGAACCCGTCGACCAAGATTTGGTAGAAGTAGAATGGTTTGCTCTTGACACGCAAAACCCCGAAATTACTAAAGCAAACGCCAAGAAAGAAGCCGACGACAAGCGCAACACTGTAGCTCGTCAGCGGGATAAAGACTTCATTAAAGAGTCGGTAGTGGAGAAAAACCCTGATATGAAGGATTTCTATAACTCGTACGATCCGTACAAAGTGACGGACGCCGACAAGAAAAAATACGAAGCTTACCTAGCGAGTTTAACGCCCGACGAGCGTAAATTGGTCGAGTCAGGCATGAATTTCTATAC
>JALQYJ010000149.1 GCA_023254175.1 Runella sp.
ATGATTTGCGCGCAAACGCCACCAACGAACCGATTGACATTACGTACAAAGCGCATGTGTATCAAAACTCAGGAGAAGATTGGGAAGATGTCAAACTGACCCTTTCTACCTACGATCGCACGTTTTCCGCTGTGAAACCAACTGCAGGAGTTGCTGTCGATGCAATAGATCCACTGTTAACAAATTCGGTGACACTTCCACCTACTTCCATCGCAATTCCAAGAGGATAGCTCGAATCGACTGTTCCGCTTCGTCCGAAATCATGGAGGCTTCATCGATTATAAAAAGCGTATCTCTGTGTTTGTTGGATTGGCGCTCAAAATGCAAGGCTCCAGTGTAAGGGTCGGCTACTTGGCGATAAATTTTCTTGTGAATAGTCATGGCTTTTTTACGGGAATAATTAGCCATGACTTTCGCAGCCCTTCCCGTAGGCGCTAATAGTACTGCCTTAAATCCAAATTTGGGAATGACTTTAATCAACGAACTGATGAGAGTAGTTTTCCCAGTTCCGGCATACCCCTTTAGCAAAAAACAATCGCGTAGGTTTTCATCTTCCAAAAATTCTGCTATTTTTAGGAAAAAATGTTCTTGTCCAGCCGTAGGTTCGTGCGGGAAACTCTTTCTTAGTAAATCGGAGGGGGTAGGTGGCGATGTCTCTTTCATGTATCCAAAACTACGGCAGGAATATAAAATTCACAACCCTAAAAAATTATTCCTAACCAGAAGTTGCCATAATAGAAGAAAAAAAGCTATTTTAATGCCGATAACGCTCCTAAAATTAGGAATGAATGATACCTAGCAAAACCCGTAATTAATCTTTTATAAACCCTATAACCTAACCTTCCAAAATGAACATTAAAAATGTACTACGCGACAAGTCTCGGAATGCGATTTTCTCGGTAACATCGGAAGCCACTGTGTATGAGGCGCTGCAACAAATGGCCGAAAAAAACATTGGAGCGGTATTGGTAATCGACGAGGGACAACTTACAGGTATTTTTTCGGAACGCGACTACGCTCGTAAGGGGATTTTGCAGGGGCGTTCTTCTCAAAGTACCCTCATTAAGGATGTGATGACTTCGAAATTGATTACAGTGAGTTCTGAACAAAAGCTTGAAGAGGCCATGTTGATTATGTCCGAAAAGCACATTCGCCACTTGCCAGTAGTGGATGAAGGCGAACTAATTGGAATTATATCTATCAATGACGTTGTTTCTAGTATTATTAAAGACCAAAAAGCACGCATACAGTCGCTGGAAAGCTACATTTCAGGTAGTCCGTATTAATATATGCTTATCTTTGCAGCCTTTGAATAAATTTGAACGGAACAAGAAACGCTTATTAATTCACAATGTTCCCTTGTTTAAGTAAAACATAACTGTTTTCAAACGTTGGAAAAGGCCAGAGAAGAAGTAGCACGACTATATGGAAACCGACTTCGCATACGTGTATGTGGGGTCTGTATCCAACACAATAAAATTTTATTATTAAGCCACCGTGGCATTGGGAATACCGATGTTTTTTGGTGCCCGCCTGGGGGAGGTGTTCAATTTGAAGAATCGACATTGGAAGCCCTGCAGCGTGAATTTGTTGAAGAAACTGGTTTGGAGGTGGAAGTGGAAAATTTATTGTTTGTTAATGAATTTATACAGTCACCTCTCCATGCCCTCGAATTATTTTTCAAAGTTAAAATTGTTGGTGGGAGTCCGCACCTAGGTAGTGATCCCGAAATGACAGATGCCAACCAAATCATTCAAGAAATGAAATGGATGACGTTTGATGAGATTAAAAAATATCCAAAAAACGAAGTGCATGCGATGTTTAGTTATTGTGAATCGTTGGACGATATTTATGCCTTAAAAGGGTATCTTGGTCATTCTCCTGCCAAAATACAAACTATTCAAAACAAAATACAAATCGTATTTGAAAACTAATGATTGGTACGCAAGCGGCAATTCCTCCTTTGCTGGAGATTAAAGACCCTACATTCAACCCTGATAAGTGTGCCGAGTATGAATTAATGCTTGAATTAGGCCCCGAGCGTTTTCGCTTTTTTGTGTTACAAAGCAAAACTAAGCACGTCTTGTGTTTGGAGGACTATTCTATTGGCGGTTTACCCATGGAGAATAAATGGGCTGTTTGGCTGAAACAACTATACGAAGAGCATCCTTTTTTAAGCAATAATCTTTGGAAAAATGTATCGGTATGTTTTAATACCCCTTCCTTTACACTAATACCCGACGTTTTTTTTCGAAAAGAATACGCCAATAGCTATCTAGGACTTGTTCAGGGAGAAGTGCCTGAAGGCGAATACTTACTTCATCATGATGTCCCAAGACTGGGGGCTCGTAACGTATTTATGGTCGAAAAAGAGGTTTGGGAGTGGTTCTTAACTACATACACGCTTCATGTTCCTAACTTTATCCACCAAACAAGCGCGCTTATTGAAGGAACGATTAGCGTGGCGATTGCCGAAAAAACTCGGACACTTCTGACGTGTTATTTTGAAGATGATTTTGTGACTTTGACTATCGCCAAAGGCGAACGCTTACTTTATTGTAATAAATTTGGGTACAAAGCCGCAACTGACATGGGGTATTTTGTCATGTTTGTACTGGATTCATTGGGGCTTTCGCAAGAACAAGTAATTTGTACAATTTATGGCGAAACCACGCCTTACTCAGAAGATTATCAGTTGCTTCAAAAGTTTTTGCCAATTTTACAATTAGGTAAAAATCCAACGGGATTTTTGTTGAAAGAAGCGTTTGAAGACTTACCAGAACACCGCTATTTTAGTTTGTATAACATTTATTTTGTTACCCAACCCTCAAAAAAATGACACAACGCATTGCCCTCTTTCCTGGTTCGTTTGACCCTTTTACTAAAGGCCACGAAGACATTGTGTTGAGGGGACTTAATCTTTTTGATAAAATTATTGTGGGGATTGGACACAACTCGGTCAAGAAACGGTATTTTCCCCTTGAAGTTATGCAAGGGCTTATCGAGAAAACATTCGAAAGTTTTTCGCAGGTAAGTGTGGTTACTTACGATGACTTAACAGCCAATATGGCTCGCACATTGGGAGCGCGTTTTTTGGTGCGGGGGCTTCGAAATACGACTGATTTTGAATACGAAAACAGTATTTCACAAGTAAACCGCCACGTTTATCCCGATGTGGAAACGGTTTTTTTGATTACTTCACCTCATTTGGCTCCTATTAGTTCTACTATCATTCGAGAACTTCATAAGTATGGCCACAATGTAGATAAATACTTACCCTACAGCCTTTCAGAAGCTACCATTTAGGAACATTGCGCTGTGGTTTTTTGTGCGCTTCAGGGTCGTATTTGACAAAAATATTTATCCAAAAAAGACGTCCCCAACGAAAAAATAGGGGTTGGGTAAGAATAATGAGTGGGATTAAAACTGCTAAAACGTAGAAAATATTGATTTCCCCAATAACAACAAAACTGACGAAGACGGAAGCAATCAGGGCTGTATAAAGGGCATAGCTCCCGTACATCCCTCCGAAATAAAATCCAGGTTCACGTTCAAAGGGTTCGTTGCAAACTTTACATTGCTCATTCATTTTGTCAAACTTTTTCAAATTGAATGGGTTTGCATTCTCAAAAAATGACCCCTCGTGGCAGCGCGGGCACTTATTGCCAAAAATACTGTAGAGTTTCGTTCCTTTAAATATCATGAGTAATTGTTATTAATGCTCAAATTTAGTTCTTCTTTATTAGAATTAGAGTAAATGAGCGTTGAGGAATCCCTTCTCGCAAGCTAATTCGAATGCTTTTGAGTAAAGAGCAGCAGAGGCTTGCCGCCAGTCGGGTAAATGATAGGCATTGCTACCTACTAAAAGGAAATTTGGTCAAATCTGGGCAATAAAAGGTCTTTCTCTGAAACAATGGGTGACGAAATTTGCCAATCAATCTTGATAGTTGGGTCATCCCAAATAATTCCTCCTTCAGAAGCTTTATTGTAAAGGTTGGTGCACTTATAAAAAAAGATAGAGTCTTCAAGCGCCACAAAACCATGGGCAAACCCTTCAGGTAAGTAAAAAAGGTTGCCACGTTCAGCATCTAACTCTACAGCTTCGTATTGGCCAAAGGTAGGGGAGTCTGGGCGAATATCAACGGCAATGTCGATAACCCGACCCATCACTACTCGCACTAATTTACCTTGAGCAAAAGGTTCTCTCTGGAAGTGCAAGCCTCGTACTACCCCTTTTTTTGAAAAAGATTGGTTATCTTGTACAAAATGGGTAGGTAAACCGTGGGTCTCAAATACTTGTTGATTGTAAGTTTCAAAAAAATACCCTCTTTCATCTTTATAAACCGTTGGTATAATTTCTATCAGCCCTTGGAGCGATTTTTTGATAACTTGCATGAGTGCGTTAAGATTGAAAACTGTGACAAAATTAGATAAATTGAACGAATGTCGAAAAAAAGAATATACTGGATTTGTCAAATAACTGGATGGACAGCACTTATTCTTTCGGAATTAGGTATTTATACCCTTGAAGGTGAAGTAACAGCGGCTGACTTTTTTTTCGCCCTAGCAAACATATTGGTCTGTGTATTGCTTACCCACTTCTATCGACTCATTGTCAGAGAGCAGAATTGGGTAAGTTTACCCGTCTACCAAATCGCTCTACGGGTAGTTGCCTCGGGACTTAGTTTGGGGCTTTTGATGACATTAATGAACTATCCCATTGACCTGAAAGTGCTAAAGGATACCTTTAAAAGTATGCCCTATATTTTCTTGGCCGATTGGCTATCGTGGAGCAAAAGTATGTTTATGTGGGTATTGAGCTATACGGTTTATCATTACGTGGAAAATAAATTGGATGCTGAAATTGAGCGAATCCTTTTGAAAACCTCAATCAAGGAGTCGGAAGCGAAGGTGCTTCGTTCGCAATTAAACCCCCATTTTGTTTTTAATGCTCTTAATTCTATTCGTGCTTTGATTTCCGAAGACCCTTCCAAGGCTCAACAGGGCGTCACTCAGCTATCTAACATTCTTCGAAATTCATTGCTGGCCGACCGACGCAAAACAGTAGAGTTGCGAGAGGAGTTAAAAACGGTAGAGGATTATCTCAGCCTCGAAAAAGTTCGGTACGAAGAGCGTTTAAAAGCGGACTTTCACATTGACCCCAGAACAATGTATCTGCAAGTGCCTCCAATGATGTTGCAAACATTGGTTGAAAATGCGATTAAACACGGCGTTCAAAAAGCTATTAATGGTGGTTTTGTACAAATTACGACTTTTTTAGAGGGCGAATACGTCCATATTCATATTCGTAATACTGGAGTGCTAATGCAAAAAGACAATGACCTGTATAGACAGAAAGAAGCGAGTGGTTTTGGATTAGAAAATACCGAACGACGGCTTAGTCTTCTGTATGGTGAAGAGCCTGCTAAATTCCGTATTTTTCAAGAATCAGAGGATGTCGTTCGAGCCGAAATTATCGTTCCTACTCAAACAGAAGGAGTATTTCGGAGTGGTTCTAGTTTCTCTTTCTCAAAAGTCGCAAGTAAGACTCTCTAGTAAATCAGAACCCTTAACGTACTTACAGACTAAAAATAGCAATCAAAATCTTACGAATGAAAGCCCTTATTATTGACGATGAACGATTGGCGCGTAACGAACTGCGTCGTTTGCTAGAAAACTTTCCTAAAATTGAAATCGTAGGAGAGGCCGCCAATGCCGATGAAGCAAAAAAATTGGTCGAAGAACTTCGACCTGACTTGTTGTTTTTGGATATTCAAATGCCTGGTAAAAACGGATTTGAGCTGCTGGAGGCGTTGGAAGATGATACCATTCCTGAGGTGATTTTTACCACTGCTTATGACGAATATGCCCTTAAAGCATTTGAATACAACGCAATTGACTATATTTTAAAACCGATTGACCTGCCACGTTTGAGCGAAGCAGTACACCGTGTTTTTGAAGAGTTTGACCGTAAACACGAGGGCGAATCGGTCTCAGAGCGTAAAATATTAGGTGAAAACGACCAAGTATTCATCAAAGACGGCGAAAAGTGTTGGTTTGTGAAGTTGGGTAAAGTTCGGCTCTTTGAGTCAATGGGTAACTACGTTCGTTTACATTTTGATGACCAAAAGCCGTTGGTGCTGAAGTCGCTAAATGCGTTGGAAGAACGGCTTGACCCCGTTTGTTTTTTTCGTGCCAATCGCAAACATATTATCAATTTACATTGGATTGATAAAATTGAGCCTTGGTTTTCGGGGGGACTTTTGGTGACCTTGCGGGGAAGTGGAGAAAAAATCGAAATTTCTCGCCGTCAGGCGATTCGTTTTAAAGATATGTTGAGCCTATAAAGGCTGGGTTCAAAAACGTGTTTCTGGGCAGGTTACAGACCAACTGCGTCGTCCGTAATTTACCCAGAAACACGTTTAGGGCCAGTGCTAGGAGTAAGTTGTCCGTTTTTTTAATCTAACTTTCGAAGTATCCATGCAAACCCAATGACTAATATACAGCCTACGACATTCAACCACAGAAAAGCCATAATATCAAACCACCAGCACAAAACAACGCCAATTTCTGCCAAAATAGAACCCCAAAATGTGGCTTTTCCACCGATGTTTTTGAAATAGAATGCCACTAAAAAGATTCCTAAAATGACCCCGTAAAAAAGTGAGCCGAGAATATTAACAGCTTCAATCATACTTCCAAGCTTGCTGGCATACTGAGCAACGAATATGCAAAATACCCCCCAGCCAATGGTCGAAATCCGAGTAACTGTCAAATAATGGTGGTCGCTGGCGTCGGTTTTATAGATTCGTTTGTATAAATCAACGACCGTCGTCGAGGCGAGGGAGTTGTAGGCAGCGGCAATCGATCCCATTGATGCACTGAAAATAACGGCAATTAACAAGCCAATAAGCCCAATGGGAAGGCGGTCTAGCACAAATCGTAGGAATACGTAATTGATATCACTGGTGTCGGCTGTTGGGTTATTCTTTTTAATTAAATCAACAGCGTCTTTTTTGAGTTGCTTCTGTGTATTGTCCGATTCCTTCAATGCTTCTTGCCAGTGAGTCACTGACGTTTCGTCTTTTGAACTCAACGCCTTAGCCAAACCATCTACGGCAGTTCGCTGAGTGCTGACAGCCAGCTCATGTTTCTCTTCCAACGATAGATAAGCAGCGGCGTATTGGCTGTTTTTAAGTTTGTCGGTTTCGACTTTATTAAAAAATAGGGGGGCTGGATTATATTGGTAGTAAACAAAAACCAATACTCCCACCAACAGAATCAGGAACTGCATCGGGATTTTTAACAAACCATTCAGCACAAGACCTAACCGACTTTGTCCGATGGATTCGCCTGTTAGGTAACGTCCCACTTGTGACTGGTCGGTACCAAAATACGATAATTGTAAAAAGAAGCCCCCAATCAGCCCCGACCAGATATTGTAACGGCTGTTGGGGTCAAAATGAAAATCAATGGTGTTGAGCCGCCCTGCTTTCCCCGCAATTTTGAGAGCATCCACAAAACCAATATCAGCAGGTAATAAATGTACAACCATATACCCCGCAACAAACATAGCTACGGTGACAATCAGCATTTGTTGAAGGTGCGTATGAGAAATGGCTTTGGTGCCACCTGTCACTGTATAAATTAGCACCAATGACCCCATCAAAACGTTAGTCCAAGTCAAATCCCAACCTAAAATAGTAGCTAAAATAATGGAAGGAGCATAAATAGAAAGCCCTGTTGAAAGCCCGCGTGATAGTAAAAAAAGAATAACGGTAAAAATACGAACGCGGCCATCGAACCTAGTTTCAAGAAATTCATAGGCGGTAAACACTTTAAGCCGATGAAAAATTGGAACAAAAGTGATGCTCAACACCACCATGGCCAATGGGAGCCCAAAATAAAACTGCACAAAACGCATCCCGTCGGCAAAGCCTTGTCCTGGGGCAGATAAAAAGGTAATGGCACTCGCTTGGGTGGCCATGACCGAAAAACATACGTGGTACCAAGGCAGCGATTGACCTGCAATGAGATAATCATCAATGTTTTGTTTACCACGGCTTCGGTAAATACCGTAAATAATGATAAAACTGAGGGTAACAATTAAGACAATCCAGTCAATAAAACTCATTGGCGGGAGGGGGTTAAGTGGAAGTGAAAGGTTTAGGAATATTACTCAAAGTATTTCATTAATACGTAAAAAAGTACCATAAGTACTAATAAAGTACCAACGGTAATAGCGTACATTTGGCGCCAAGTTTTAATGAAAGGAGGTAAGCCCTCGGTCTCGTTAGGTTGCTGGGTTTCCATCATATTAATGCGCAAAAATTGCGGAGTATCAAGTGAATGGGTGAATTATTTGTTTTACATCAAAAAAATAACCAAAATGCGTGCCGTAAAATTAGATGTATTCTTTGAGCTTCTATGAAAGATTAGCTAGAAAGTCAAAAAAGATATTTAAAGTGTCATATAACGAGTTTTAATAAACATAATTTTTCATCAAAACCCCTAATTCAACCTTTTATTCAATGAACTTCAAGGATCAAGTAGTAATTGTCACGGGAGGATGTTCTGGCATTGGGCGATCGGCCGCTTTGGGTTTTGCTCGCGAAGGCGCCAAATTATTTCTTGCAGACCTATCCGAAAAAGCAGGACACGAGCTCGTAGAAGAACTTACGAGTATAGGAGCTAAAGCAGCCTTTTCCCGAATTGATGTCACGAATGTTGAAGATGTACAGCGAATGATAACCGATTGTATTTCTCATTTTGGTGACATTGATGTACTAGTCAATAGTGCGGGCATTGTTGGGCCTCGTGCTCGCACAGAAAAATATCCAATTGATGACTTTAAAAACGTCATCGATGTCAACGTTATGGGTTTATTTTACTGTATGCAATCAGTTTTGCCTCATTTTTTGAGCAAGAAAAAAGGAAATATTGTCAATATTGCTTCCGTGGCAGGCTTGGGAGGTTTTGCAGGGCACATCGGATACTCGGCTAGTAAACATGCGGTAGTAGGAATGACTCGCTCGGCAGCTTTAGAATATGCCAAACATGGGATTAGAGTCAATGCCATTTGCCCCGCTTTTACGCTGACCCCAATGCTGGAAAACGCCATTATTAATGACGATACCCATTACCTCGAAGCACTTCAAAATGCCATTCCGATGAAACGTTTTGGCAAACCTGAAGAAATTGCTGATGCTATTTTATATGCAGCTTCGTCCGCCTCCTCGTTTATGACAGGACACACCCTTGTGATGGATGGAGGATTAATGACGGCTTAAACCAATGACCCAAAATCAATATACCAATAACAATGACTGAAAATCAGCTTTTTAATTTGACAGGAAAAGTAGCTCTTATTACGGGGGCTAGTAAAGGAATTGGAGAACAAATCGCGCGGTATTTAGCGCAATTTGGAGCAAAGGTTATCATTAACAGTCGCCGCCAAGCAGACTTAGACGAATTGGCCGAGGATATTCGGGCATCCGGGGGAGAAGTGATAGCGATTGAAGCGCGAATGGGAGATGATACTCAAATGAAACACCTCTTTGATAAAAGTATAGAGGTGTATGGTGGTATTGATATTTTGGTCAATAATGCTGCTGCCAATCCCTACTATGGCCCAACGGTGGATTGCCCCGATAGTTCGTACGATAAAATCATGGATATTAACGTAAAGGCACCTTTTCAGCTGTCAAAAATGGTGCATCCTGTCATGAAAATGCGGGGAGGGGGCAGTATCATCAATATTAGTAGCATTGCAGGAGAAACTCCAGACCCTGGGTTAGGTATTTATAGCGTCAGTAAATCAGCCATCAATATGCTCACGAAAGTACTGGCGAAAGAATGGGGGAGTGACGGAATTCGGGTAAATGCAGTGGCACCGGGCTTGATAAAAACAAAGTTTAGCCAAGCTCTTTGGAAAGACGAAAAAACGCTGGCTCATTTTACCAAACGTTTGCCTATCGCCCGGATGGGGACGGTTGAGGAGGTGGCTTCGCTGGTGGTTTACTTGGCTTCAGAGGCTTCAGGGTATTGTACAGGTGGAGTTTATACGGTGGATGGAGGGACGACTATATAAAAAAGGTTGATTTTCAAGGGCTTGGGGTAGGTGTAAAAGTACCATCACAAGCCCATATTGTATTTTCGTGTAGATTTTTATTCGTTGGTACATCTCCCTGACCGTTGTTCCTAGATTTTGTCATTCTATATCCCTTTATCACTAATATTGTACCCACTTTAAAACATTTTCACCGATTTTGATATGCTTATAACAACTACCAACAACATTGAAGGAAAAAAAATTATCCAGTACATAGGTTTGGTCAACGGCGAAGCCATCATTGGAGCCAACTTCGTGAAAGACTTTTTTGCAGGAATAAGCGATATTGTAGGGGGGCGTTCGGGTGCGTACGAACAAGGTTTGAGGGAGGCAAAAAGTATTGCTCTAAAAGAAATGATTGAACAAGCCCAACGTCTGGGAGCAAATGCAATTATTGGAGTTGACTTAGACTATCAAACCATTGGAGGAAGTGGTACCATGCTTATGGTTAGTGCCAATGGTACGGCAATTATATACGAATAAAAGGGGGGAGGAAGCCCCTTTATCTAACTCAAAAATACGCCCGCATCTG
>JALQYJ010000038.1 GCA_023254175.1 Runella sp.
ATTGGGATTTATAACTTTGGTGGTTTAGCGATTCCAAAGTTAACAGTGCTTGCTACTATCAGGCAATTTTATTGGTTATTCAGGCAACAAAGCCAATCAATCGTCTTAATCAAGTTTAGGGGTACCCCTGTGCTTCAAAAAACCATTGATTCGCATAAAAAACCTAAAATATTCAATACAGGCCGCACAGCCACCCCGCAAGGAGCTAAATTTACCTCTAAGCTCAATAGTCATTAACCACTACTAAACTACTTACCATCGTGGATCAACGTATCATTAACCTTTTCGACGAGTACACCCACAAACCCCTCAAGCGCGAAGATTTTCTTCAACGCCTTACTTCGCTCACAGGTAGTACCGCCGCCGCTATGGCTGTTTTACCGCTTTTGGAAGTCAATTACGCCAATGCAATGACCGTCAAACGCAACGATGAGCGTCTTACGACCGAGTACGTTACTTATCTAGGAGAAGAAACCCAAATGAAAGGTTACTTAGCCCGTCCAGCGGGAACAGGAAAATTCCCTGCGGTGGTGGTTATTCATGAAAACCGTGGCCTTAATCCCCACATCGAAGACGTGACACGTAGAGTAGCATTGGCAGGTTTTATAGCCCTTGCTCCCGATGCCCTTTCACCCTTTGGAGGAACACCCAACGGAGACGACGAAAAAGCACGTTCCTACTTTGGACAGCTCGATGCTAAGAAAAACCTTAGCAATTTTATCAAAGCTTTTGATTACCTAAAAGGCCGCGCTGACTGTACGGGTAAAACTGGCTGTGTTGGGTTCTGTTGGGGCGGTGCAATAGCCAATCAGCTTGCCGTAAACGTACCCTCACTCAACGCTGCTGTCGCTTACTACGGACGGCAAGCCGAAGCAGTCGATGTCCCTAAAATCAATGCGTCGTTGATGCTCCACTATGGCGGGCTCGACGAGCGCATCAATGCAGGAATACCCGCTTACGAAGAAGCATTAAAAAAAGCAGGAACTGATTACCAGATTTTTGTGTACGAGGGAGCTCAACACGCTTTCAACAACGATACAGCACCCACCCGTTACAACGAGGCAGTAGCCAAACAAGCTTGGGGGCGGACGATTGAATTGTTCAACAAAAAATTGAAGTAAATCCCAAAAATCGGGGTTGTAAGCAACCGCATGCATCACAAGCAAAAGCCCCTCCGATTGCTCAGTAGGGGCTTTTGTCTAACGATATGGATATAATCAAAAAGCTGTTCTAACCACCACGGCGTCCACCCATGCCGCCTCCACTACCACCGTCGTTGGAGTTATCACCGCCTTGTTTCGAGTCATCGTTGTTGACGCTCTTCTTACGTTGGAAGAAGTTACCATCGAAGCTCATCTTACCAAAACGCTTACGGAATGTAATACGGAAACCGCGGTTGTACATGTAGTTGACTTGCTCCTGAGTAAACACGTTACCCGGGGTGCTGCTGCTTAAATTAGTACGCTGTTTGAAGGCATTTTGCAAGAAGTTCTCAGCCCCAAAGCCAAGGCTTGCTTGTTTCTTTTTAAATTCTTTCAAGATATTGAAGCTATAACCCATAAATCCACCTTGCGTTCCTTGCAACTGGATTTCGCGAGCGCGTCCGAATCCGAACAATTGTGCACTCCAATCTTTACCCAATTGGTACTGTACTTGTCCAAAAAGGTTAAACGTCCAGTTTTGGTTGGTAATACCCAACGCTGGGCTATTCAACATGATATAACGCACATCAAAGTTACCATTGATGGTCAACCCACGCGCTGGCTTTACCATAGCAAAGACGTTGACTCCATACGCACGGTTACTACCAATGTTTTGGAAAGTTGTTAACAGAGAATTGTTATTTACCACTACCGTTCCAGTACTTACACCTTGTGCCAATGTCAATTGGTTGAACAACTCTTGGCCACCACGGTAACGCACCGTTTCAATCGAATTATCAGTCATACGCGTATAGGCCGAGAAGTTCAACGTAGTAGTTTTAAAGAACGTACTTAAGTTTACTTCAAAGTTATTGGTGTACTCAGGGTTCAAATTCGGGTTACCAAACGAGATATTGAAAGGGTCGCTTTGCGATACGTTTGGATTCAAGAACTGAATTGAAGGACGCTGAATACGGCGGTTATAGCTGAAACGAATCGTTTTACCTCCTCGTAAGCTCTTCGATACGGTTAAGCTTGGGATGAGTGCGCCAAAATCAGGTAAGTTGGTTTCGGGTGCATCTTGATATTTAGCAGCTAGTTCCGTGTATTCATAACGAAGACCAGGTTTGAAACCCCACTTGTTTTTGGTTTGGAACAAGAAAGATAAGTAACCTGAGTATACATTTTGATCGTAGCTAAACACATTGGTACGCAGCGGATTGGCTTTTAATACCCCTGTGCCTGTACTGTCATAATTGAAACGAAAATCACTTTCGATGTGGCGCAAAATCATTTTGGCCCCTGTTTCAATTTGCACGTATTGGCTCAACGGGTCTTGGTAGTCAATTTGTACTGTACGCTCTTGTGTCTTGCTTTTGTTGGGGTTGCTTTCGCGGTAAGTAATTTCTCCTACTGACAGTCCTTGGTACAAATCACGCGTATAGCTGTTATCCCCTTGGTTTTGACTAAACTGCGCCAAAACACTAAATTCCTTTCCTTCTTTCTCAAACTTGCGGGTATAGTCTAAGTTGAGGTCTAAGTTATTCCCCAAATTTTTGGTATTAATTTCGTTACCAAAAGTTGGTGTTTTTACGCTATTAATAAAGCCATACGACTGCTGATTATTGTCGAGGTTAAAAGCACGGCGGCTATTGCGGGCACTAAATGTAAGGCTATTTTTAGTATCAATTGAATAGTCTAGGCTCAATTGAACGTTTCCAAACCCACCTAACTGCTGGCCGTTATTTTCTTGACGTGTACGAAGGGTTTGACCGTTGGTAAGTTGGCGGCTGATGTCGATATACCCCCCTGTTGGTGGATACATCATGCGGCCACCCGCGTTCAATCCAATGCCCAGTTTTTTGGTACGTAGGTTAACATTTCCAAACAAGTTGCTAGAACGGTTACCACCAGCCATATCAACCGACCCAGTAATGCCTTGCAAATTATTTTTCTTTGTGATGATATTAATAATCCCCGCCGAGCCTTCTGCGTCGTACTTTGCCGAAGGTGACGTAATCACTTCTATTGTTTTTATTTGGTCAGATGGAATCATTTTCAACGCATCTGCCACACTGTTAGCGACAATAGTCGAGGGTTTTCCGTTAATAAGAACGCGGATATTTTGACTACCACGCATCGACACGTTTCCGTCTAAGTCCACCGAAAGCATTGGCACTTTGCGAAGCACGTCACCGGCATCACCACCTGCATTAGAAATGTCTTTTTCTGCATTGTACACCAAACGATCTACTTTATCTTCGATGAGGGCTTTTTCACCTTTAACGGTTACTTCCGTCAACGTACGAACATCAGGTGGCAAGTTTATATTTCCTAAGTTTTGCTCTTTTTTACCTTTACCGATGCTCAGCTTTGCAATCTCTAAGTTTTTGTAGCCAATAAAACTTACAACAAATTTAAAGTCACCATCTGGAACACTTTTTAGCAAAAAGGCTCCTTTTACATCCGTCACGGTTCCATCAACTGGTTTACCTGACTTTACGTCAAAAATGGCGACAGTAGCGTATTCCACGGGTTTTCCAGAAGCAGAATCCACGACAATTCCAGAGATACGACCGTTTCCTTTAGGAAGGTCGGGCATTTGCTGTTGTTGGTTCGTACCTCCCATAGGGCTGTTGCGGTCCCCTCCTCTTCCCATACCTCCTCCACCAAAACCTCCTCCTCCTGGGTACTGAGCAGAAGCGGCGAAATTAAATCCTAAAACGGCTGTTAGAACGTAAAAAACTTTTTTCATTGATATATATAAAATGAGTGATTGCCTATTAGTAGACAATATTTCAGGTACAAATGTTGCCATCAATCTGTTAGCAATCAGATAAAAACGACCAAATGCAAGGTCTGAACGACTAAATGGGGGTAAATTATAGACGAACTATCAGTCAAATAGCGGCCAGTTAATTCCAAATCCCAACGAACGTCCCACAACAGGATAAAGCGGTGAAGAAAAATAACCAGGATTAAGTGGCCCCTGAAAACCTTGACCTGAGTTCGCCATTTTGAGAAACAAACGTACACGATTAATACGGGCATTCACAAAGAACTCTGTGTACACTACCCCCTCAGTTTTAATCGAATTTTGAAGGTGGAATTGTTGGGTCAGAGGCATATACGCATCTGCGTAGTACGTTGATTTGTAATGAATTTCGGCCCCTAACTGTAAGAAAAGAACCTTATAATAGACAAAATCGAAAGTAGCTCGAAAATTGGCCATGAAGCGAGGAATCCTCAAAATATTATCGTTCGACACAAGTGTGTAGTAAGTCTGGCTCAAAAACTGAAATTTTCCAGGTTTCCATTGTGTCACCGCTCCCACTTTTACCACACTAAAAGGTGCCGTAAATTGTCGAACCACCGCTGCGGTGTCGTAATAAATATAATTGGTAATCAAATGATAATCAAGACGTGGGCTAAAGTGCACCTTCTTAGTTGAAAGATTAAGTTGGCCGTAAACATTGTTGGAGTTGGCCAATTTCAAGGTATTATCCCACTTCAAATGATTGCTATCGTAAAACTGCTGCAACATTGTAGGTGAAGACAAAACCGAATAATACCCTGCTGTAAACCACTTACTAATCACCTCACCTTTGATTTTAAAATCACGCCCCAACAAATACTCAAACTCAGCCGTTGCACGCTGAGTGCTATCTTTTAAATAATAGGCCAGCCAAAGCCCTACAAAGTTTTCAAAACGAGTTCGCTTATAAGTACCGTTGGTGATGTCAGTGATATTGTACTTTCCATTCATCGTCAAAATACGCTGACGATAGTGGGCTCGGTAGTTGAATCCTTGGTAACGGCCTTTAATTCCCAACTTATTTTCAAACAAACGAAAGCGCACTTCCTGCCGTGTAGTGTCTTTATTGTAATAGTAGTTGGGGTAAAAATCGTATGCTTTCCCTTGACTCAGAGCCACGTCGGTGTACTGATCAATAGTTCGTTTGTAATCAAACACATGATAGACTTGAAACCCTTGCGCCAACACGTACTGCTGATAAATGTGCCAATTGTTGCGGCGTTCCCACGATTGAGCCGTCTTCAAAATCGCGGAGGGATTATTGTATTCGATACTTCCATCCTTTCGAAAATTCAACGAATCGGGCGACATCCCACCTTGTTCGTACGCACTGTGATTCAGGTGGTTAAACTGCCCCATTAGAAGGTATTTGTCATCCTTGGAACGATAATTTCCGTGAAATACAAACGCCCAATTTTGCGTCAGGTTGTTTTGAGAATCGCTCGTACCGCTGGTACCGAAATATTTGTTGGTTGTAAAACGCTGGGCGTTTATACCCAAGTTGAGGCGAGGCGTGATGTTTTGGCTGTGGTCAAAACGGACGATGTTTTGCCCCAATCCCCCCAAAGCTAAATACAAATTGGTGTAGGGAGACTTAGTGTCAAAATATTTAACATCCTGAACAGTATAGGCGTAGGGCGTATAGGCATCATAACCAAACTGCGCCCCAATCTGCTCGACGGGTCGGTAAAAGAGGGAACGAGAGGCCGTTCCCAAATTTCCCAAGTCCACCAGCTGAAAATCAGCTCGCTGGACGAAATTATAGCGATGAAAACCGTCGTAAGACGTATCTATGGCGTAGAGCGTCTTGCGGTTGTTGAATACATCTTCTTCCAAAAAATAACGCGACGTATGCGGCCCATAAATCATTTTGGTCGAGTCGTCAAGTTTGACTTGTCCACCTTGACCTAAGCCACCTCCCCCATTGCCGCCAAACGATCCATTTCCTGGCATACGCATTTGGCCGTAGCTTACTGCCGACCAAATGCTACAAACGATGATGAATAACCACTTTTTCACACCGCAAAGTTAGCATAAGTTTCTGCTCAATGCGTTTTCAAAAAGGATTTAAGAAAACTTAACCAATCAATAATACTCAAAAACTAGTCGGGCAGTACCTTCACCATGATGTCTTTGTACATCACTTTGCTTTTAGGGTCGTGGGCTTGAAGAGCAAAAGTACCGTTACTGATTTTACGACCTTCCGTAATTTTCTGTCCTACTTCCTCAGGTTCGGTATAGTCAATCACTGTTTTGTCATTGATTTTAATCCGAATACGCTTGCCTTCCACAATGATGTGTTCGGTGTACCATTCATTGTCATTGACAAACACATCTTTCAAATCGTGCACTCCATACACACTTCCTGTGCGGCGCCAGTCGGTATGTGAGTTATTTACTTGAATTTCGTATCCTTTGGAAGGCCAACCTTTTTCTTGGTATTTGGTATGAATATACATCCCCGAATTAGCACCAGGAAAGGTCATTACTTGGGCTTTATATTCAAAGTTTTTGAAATCGTGACCATTGATTTCGCCGTCGTAAAACAAGTGACCGCGTGGGCCATTGACCACAATAGCGCCGTCTTCGACTTTAAACGAACTCGCGTTTTCGCCTACCTTCCAGCCTGCTAACGATTTTCCATCAAAAAGTGAAATCCATTTTCCTGTTTTTGCTTTTTGGGCAAACCCAGCTGTCGCCAAAAAGAGTAGTACGACAAGACTAACCGTTTTTTTCATCTGTATTATGGATATAAAGGTGTAAAACCGTATAAGGATGTCGAGGGGTTATTACTACTTTTGTTGTGTCAATTCTTTTTGTCAACCATCGTAATTTTCGACTTGTTTTGATTGAGCAATTACTTTTTCGTCACGACTTTGCCCCTGTGGTTCCTTTTCAATGGTCAAAAGGTAACTACCTTGTGCTTGATTTTACGGATAACAACCCCGACCTAGCCACCGTCGATTTGCAAAACAGTGAAGCCTTTTCGGACTATGTTTTTGGAAAGCTACAACAAGCGAAGGTAGTCGTTGGGGTAGGTGGTTATAACGAGCACCGCACGATTTACCGCCGCAGTGCACATTTCCAGCAAACCGATGAGCCGCGTTGCATTCATTTGGGCATTGACATTTGGGCATCGGCGGGTACACCTATTTTTGCCCCACTCGACGGTAAAGTGCATAGTTTTGCCAATAATGCTAATTTTGGAGATTATGGGCCAACGATTATTCTGGAACATCAACTTGACGGAATAATCTTTTACTCATTATACGGACACCTCAGCGAAGAGTCATTACGGGGCTTGTACGAAGGCAAAAGCATCGAAGAAGGGGAACGTTTTGCAAGTTTTGGTAATTACCCCATCAACGGCGATTGGCCTCCTCACCTTCATTTTCAGCTGATGACAGCTATGCTTGGTCTCAAAGGCGACTTCCCTGGCGTGTGTTCATTGGCAGAACGGGAAAAGTTTTTGCAACTTTGTCCCAATCCGAATTATATTTTAAAAATCGAAGGACTATAATTTAGGAAGGGGCGAAGGGAAAATTGGTAAGACGACAACGCCAGTAAATTCCTGCACGAGCGGCTTCGTCGTGCTTCAAAATAACAAAAAAATTAGAAACAAGTAACTACAAATATGAGCAATCGTCGTTTGAGAATGGGACAGTACAACCGCTTGAAAGTCATTAAGCAGTTGGATTTTGGGATTTATCTCGATGGCTACGAAGACGAGATTTTGGTACCCAAACAGTACGTACCTGCCGACATTCAAATCGGGGATTTTTTGGACGTCTTTATCTACCGCGACTCTGAAGACCGCGTTATTGGAACCACACTCGAGCCTTACGGTACCGTGGGCGAATTTACCTATTTGACGGTCACCATGGTCACATCGTTGGGTGTGTTTATGGATTGGGGGCTTCCTAAAGACCTTTTTATCCCGTTCAAACAACAACGGGATAACATGCTAGTGGGTAAAAGCTTTTTGATTTTTATTCACCTCGATACCCAAACCGACCGTATTGTGGGTTCGGCCAAAATTGAGCGCTTTTTGGAGGAAGACATTTCGGAACTATCAGAAGGAATGCAAGTTGATTTACTGCCCTACGAATACACTGATATGGGCATCAAAGCCCTTATCAATCAGCGGTATTTGGGGGTATTGTACCGCGATGAGGTATTCAAAAAAATTGACTTGGGCAAGCCTACCGTGGGGTACATCAAGAAAATCAGGGAAGATCAAAAGATTGATTTGGCACTGGTAGAGCAGTCGTACAACCGCATCGAAGGCAGTAAAAGTGACCTCTACACCCAACTCCAAGAAGCCCAAGGGTTTCTGCCTTTCACGGACAAATCGGCACCTGAATTGATTTATAAAACCTTTGGAATGTCGAAAAAAGACTTCAAAAAAGCCGTAGGTGGATTACTCAAAGAGCGTAAAATTGAGCTAAAAGACGACGGAATATACTTACTGTAAAACAAAAAGAGCGTGGCCATGGGTCACGCTCTTTTTCACTAATTTCTATTGTTTACCCCAATAGATGTCTTTATATCCAAACAGGAATATCAGCGTTAATAGGTAGCTACTATCCCAAAGACGCACCTACTGAAGAAAAGGTTGGAATCGCTTTCAATTATTTTTCACTTTCTTTCATTTTTTTCAAATCTTCCTTCTGATCGTCACGTAAGGTTGGGTATTTGATGCCCAATTGCTCCAAATACGTTTTGTATTTTGTAGGGTCATAATAATACTTCGACAACTCAGGTTTGAACTTGTCCATGATATTGCGGTTCAAATACACCGCAGGTACTTCTTTGGGCGAAATAAGCGGTTCGTACTTCTGCTCTTTGGTTTGGTCATTGCGGTAATACTCCCACGCTTCTTTGATAATTTCGGGCTTCAATAACATGTCTATCAGCGTCATAGCCTCCGCTTTTGCGCCATATACCACACCTTTGTGCGCAATTGGCGTCGCCATCGAAATGGCATTCGACCAATGGTGGCCTGGCAAGCCAGGAATATTAGAAGGATAACGCAGCACGATGGTTGGCAACGACCACGAAATATCGGCAATGTCATCAGAACCTCCTCCAATCGACATCATTTGCCCACCCATCATACGAGTAGGTGCCGAAGCCACTGGCAAACTAATGGTATCTAGTTTGCTCGCTAGTCCCGAAATTTTTGGAGCCTGCAATTCTTTTTGCGAAGCTTTGGCCAGCATTTGGTCTTCTTCCGACCACGTAGGCAACCCTACTTTTTTGATATTTTGGTACATCACCTCCGCAATCGGTTTATTAAAGTGCCCAGGCCAAGCCGATCCTAAAATTTCGTAGGTAAATTTAGTATCCGTCATCAAGGCCGCACCTTCCGCGATTTTCACACCGATGTCGAACAATTTTTTGATTTTAGGATAGGTACGCTCGCGGAAATAATACCAAACCGCCGCTTTGGAAGGTACTACGTTGGGTTGGTCGCCTCCGTCCGAAATCACGTAGTGAGAGCGCTGCGTTACTTCTAAGTGTTCGCGTCGAAAATTCCAGCCTACGTTCATCAGTTCAACCGCGTCCAAGGCACTCCGACCACGCCACGGGGCTCCCGCTGCGTGCGCTGCCGCACCTTCAAAATTGAAACGAACCGAGACAAGACCATTGTTTCCTGCATCGCCGTAGCCGACGCCCAAGTTATCGCCCACGTGCGTAAAAATACAAGCGTCTATATCCTTGAAATAACCGTCTCGGATGTAAAAAGCTTTAGCCCCTACCAATTCTTCCGCTACACCAGGCCACAGCACCAACGTACCTGGAATTTTCTCCCGCTCCATGATGTCTTTGACCGCTAATGCCGAAATGATATTGAGGGCTTGTCCCGAATTGTGCCCTTCACCATGACCAGGCGCGCCCGTCACGATAGGGTCTTGATAGGCTACCCCAGGTTTTTGGGACGCTTTAGGAATACAATCCACGTCCGAGCCAATGGCGATGATGGGCTTTCCACTACCCCATTTGGCAAGCCAAGCAGTGGGCATATTGGCAATACCACGTTCGATGGTGAAGCCATTTTTTTGCAGCAATTCAGTCAGATAACGCGAACTTTCAAATTCTTGGAAACCAAGTTCCGAAAAACTGAAGAGCATGTCATTGATTTGCTGTCCCAATTCTGCGCGTTTCTCAACGCCAGCCACGGCCTCTTGTTTGAGTTTTTCGAGGCGGGCTTGTTCGGGGGTGAGTTTGGGCGCTTTTTTGGATTGGGCAAAACTAGCAATGCCTAATCCCACCAAAAGCACTGTAGTGTAGAGCGTTTTTTTCATAGTTTGGGTTAAGAAAAAGTGTATCTTACCCAAATGTAGGAGAAATACTTTTATTTACTACTTTCGTATCCTACTAAAAACCTAACACTCGAATGAAAAAACTACTCCTTAGCTTCCTTGTAGGCTGGACGCTCAACCTTCATGCCCAAAACGGTTACTTTTTCCCCAACAAAAAATTTAATCCTTCGATACCCACCCCCGAACAGTTTTTGGGGCACGCGATTGGCGATTACCAAACCCGCTACGACCGCTTGGTGGCTTATCTATACGAACTCGACCGTCTATCAGAGCGCGTGCAAGTGAAAGTCATTGGAGAAACTTACGAAAAGCGCCCGCACTTGGTAGTATTGTTTTCGTCGCCCGCCAACATGGCCAAGTTACCCGAATTACAAAACGAGCACTTAAAACTCACCGACCCCAATGCGGCCATGCCTGACGTGGCCAAAATGCCCGTTTTTGTTCAGCTCGGAGCCAACGTTCACGGCAATGAGACGTCGGGAGGAGAAGCCATGATTTTGGCAGCTTATTATTTTGCTGCCTGTGAAGACGCAGACGCCAAAAAAATGTTGGATGAATCGGTAGTTTTGATTGAACCCGTACTCAACCCCGACGGGCGCGACCGTTTTGTGAGTTGGGTCAACCAACACCGTGGCACTCCTTTGGTATCCGACAACAACGACCGCGAACACCTCGAAGTATGGCCTAGCGGCCGCACAAACCACTACTGGTTTGACCTCAACCGCGACTGGTACTTGGCCGTCCACGTAGAAAGTCAAAATCGCCTGAAGTTTTACCACCAATGGCTCCCCAACGTCGTCACCGACCACCACGAAATGGGCACCAACGCTACTTTTTTCTTTGAGCCTACTAAGGAGAACGCCGAAAACCCGCTCGTGCCGCAGTATGTTTATAAAACCCTTAACGGGAAATTTGCCAAGTACTATGAAAAAGCGTTGAACGCCATTGGGTCGTTTTATTATACCAAAGAGTCGTTTGATAACTTGTATCCAGGCTACGGCTCCAGCTACCCCGACATGGAAGGTGGACTAGGGTTGTTGTTTGAACAGGCAAGTTCGCGAGGTTTTGTGCAAGACAGTCCCAATGGCCCCGTTACCTTCGCCTTTACGATACGCAACCAACTCGTTTGCGCCTTGGCAACCTGCCAAGCTGCTGTGGACGAGCGTACAAATTTGCTCAAATTCCAACGTGAGTTCTTTGCTTCGGCCATTTCAGAAGGCAATAAAAATCCCATCAAAGGCTATGTAGTAGGTGAAAATGTGGACGCAACGCGCCTACGCCGTTTTACGCAAACGCTGTTGCACCACCATATCGAATGTTATCAATTGACCGACCACCTCACCATCGACGGAAAGGTGTATGAGAAAGGAAAAGCCCTCTTTGTTCCCACTGCTCAGCCCCAGTACCGCCTCGTGCAAAGTGTGTTTGAAAAGCCTACCAAATTTGCCGATAGCCTTTTTTATGACGCCTCGGCGTGGAACTTACCATTGGCATTTGGATTGGCCCAAGGAGAAGTCCGTACATTACTCACCAAGGGTGCGCGCATTGGCCAAGAGTTTGTGCAATCGACAGTAACTACTCCTACCAAATCACCCTACGCTTACCTACTCGATTACTCCGACTTTATGGCGACCAAAGCGCTATACCGCTTGGTAAGTCAAGGCATTTTGGTCAAAGTTGCCACCAAATCATTTAAAATTGGGGACAAATCGTACAGTCACGGGGCGTTGATGGTGCCCGTTGAAACCCAAAACCTGTCGCCCGATGCCCTTTACGAAGCCATCAAAGCCGCTGGCCAAGAAGCAGGCGTTTCGTTTGTAGGTGTACCGACGGGTTACAGCCAAATGGGCGTCGATTTGGGAAGTAATACCTTCCAAAAAGTAACCAAACCAGAAGCACTTATTGCGGTGGGTCAGGGCATAAATGGCAACGAAGTGGGCGAGGTGTGGTATTGGCTCGATACGCACGTAGGAATGCCTATCACCAAAGTGGACGTCGGGATGCTTCCACGGCTCAACCTCAGCAAGTACAACGTCATTGTGCTAGTTTCGGGACAATACGACCGCGCCCTTGCCCCTAAAATCAAGCAGTGGGTAGCCAGCGGCGGTACGCTCGTCACCCTCAAAACGGCCTCCGAATGGGCTATTCGCAACGATATTGTCAAAGAAAAATTGCGGGTGAACACCAAGGCCGATTCGGCAGCACTGGCCAAACGTGGACGTATCAACTACGAAGATGCTGTCGCTTCGGAAGGCTCAAAAAATACGGGAGGAACCATTTTTGAGGCCGATTTGGACATTACGCACCCCATTGGGTTTGGCTACAAAAACCGCAAAATTGCCCTTTACCGCAACAATAACACCTTTTTAGAGCCTTCTGCTAGTCCCTACAATACGGTAGTTCAATATTCCGACAAACCCTATTTAACGGGCTACGTGCATCCCCAATCGTTGAAAAAAATCAGCAGTTCCGCCGCCGTTGTTGTAGCTCCAGAGGGCAGCGGGCGCGTCATTCTTTTCTCCGATAACCCCAGTTTCCGTGGAATTTGGTACGGTACCGAAAAGATGTTTTTCAACGCGTTGTTTTTCGGTGCCAACATCACTATCCCTAACCCAATGGGGGGAGAATAGCGTGCGTCACCGTGCGTGGGGCGGGTTGTTCCCAACCCGCCCCACGATGCAGTAGAAATGTTCGTATTTGGGTTTCTACTATTTTAAAAACATCCCTCTTTTAATGACAGTAAACGATGCTTACCCAAGAAGAAATTGAATTTTTGGACACCAACGGTTACCTTAACTTAGGTCAGTTACTCACCTCCCAACAAGTACAACAAGTCAACGACCGACTCGCGGAGTTGATGGACAACGAAGGTGAAAATGCCGGCTCAGAATTAGCCGATTCCAAATACATTCGTCATCCCAAAGAAGAAGGTGCCGACCGCTTGGCCGATTTGGTCAACAAAGGCTCCGTTTTTGACATTTTTTACACGCACCCACGGGTATTGGCAGGAATTGAAGCCGTTTTGGGACACCAATTTAAGCTGTCATCGCTCAATTATCGCGCCGCTAAGCCTGGAAAAGGTCATCAGAAACTCCACGTCGATTGGCGCAATGCCGTTGCTGACGGCTTTTTTAAGGTGTGCAACAGCATTTGGTTGTTAGACGATTTTACGGAACAAAATGGCTCCACCCGCATCGTTCCTAAAACCCATAAAGGCAGCGCCCTACCCGATGAAGCCATGACCGACCCCAACGAAAAGCATCCCGACGAAATTCGTATCATTGCACCTGCGGGTTCGGTATTTATCTTTAATTCGCACGTTTGGCACGGAGGCACAACCAACTTCACCGACCGCGACCGTCGCAGCATACACAGTTATTTTTGCACCCGCGACCAACCCCAACAAATTGACCAAAAGCGCTATATTACCCAAGAAACAAGTGAACGTATTGGGGAAGTAGGTCGCCATATTTTAGACGTATAACTAACTGAAAAAGAAGACTTATGTCAACTCCCAAACTCCTCACAATTCCTGCGGATAAAATGCACAAAACGCTCAAACGGATTCTTTTGCAACATCAATTCCCCAAAAAAAGAGCCGAAGAATGTGCCATGACTTTCACACAGAATAGTGTTGACGGAATCTATACCCACGGCATCAACCGTTTCCCTCGCTTTATCCAATACATTCGCAGTGGTTACGTGATTCCCAACGCCAAACCGACGATAGTTCACCGTTTTGGAGGCATTGAGCAATGGAACGGAAATTTGGGAGCTGGACCTTCCAACGCTATTTTTGCTACTGAACGTGCCATGAAATTGGCCCAAAAACACGGGATTGGGTGCGTAGCGTTGGCCAATACCAACCACTGGATGCGCGGTGGGGCGTATGGCTGGCAAGCCGCAAAAGCGGGTTTTGCGTTCATCGGCTGGACCAATACCACCGCCAACATGCCCGCATGGGGAGCCATCAACCCCAAACTAGGCAACAACCCGTTGGTATTTGCCACTCCCTACGACACCGAAGCCATCGTGCTCGATATGGCCATGTCGCAGTATTCATTTGGGGCAATGGAACTAGCCGTCATGAAAAATGAAAACCTTTCAGTAGTGGGGGGATACGATAAAGACGGGAACCTCACCGATGAGCCTGGCAAAATTTTGGAATCATGGCGATCGTTGCCCGTAGGTTTTTGGAAGGGGGCAGGTCTTTCGTTTTTGTTGGATGTTTTAGCCGCCACTTTGGCCAATGGATTAGCCACGCACGAAATCACGCAAAAACCCGCCGAAATGGCTTCGTCTCAGATTTTTATTGCACTCGACTTGTCGAAACTAAGCAACTTTTCCAGCATTTCTTCGACCATTGACGCCATTATTCAGGACTATAAAACCTCCGTTCCCATCAAAGAACAAGGCCACATCAACTACCCAAGCGAACGAGTACTAGCAACCCGACTCAAAAACAGCCAACAGGGAATTCCTGTACTGGAAAACGTCTGGAAAGAAGTGACAGGATTTTTATAAGGGGCAAGTTTGCAAGCTCGTCTTATTTGCCCCTTGCTACTATGCCCACACCTGCGTTCCTTCGGTACAATTTTTACACATCTCAATTTCAGAACGGGAGCGAATCAGGGCTTGGCGAAAATCGGTGTAAGCTTTGCTTTGCCAAATGGTTTGAAAAGAAGTTTCCGACACATCGCCAAGGCGATAGTGAGCGTCTTTGTCGAAGCAACAAGGTACTACTTTTCCATCCCATGTAATGACGCACGAGTGCCACATTTTCCAACAATGTCCATCGAGGCTATTTTTGATTCGATAGGTGCCGTCGGTATTTTGGGCATAGCGAGAGTACTTATCAATCGTCGGAATGAGCGGGTCGCCTTGCTCGTATTCGTAAATTTGGGCAGTTTTAAAGCCTATTTCATCCACCCCAATTTCTTTAGCGAGGCGTTTAGCATCTTCAATTTGGTGTTCGTTGGGGCGCACAACCAAAAACTGAAAAACAACGTGCGGCGTTTTCGAGCGGAGCTGTTTTTTCCATTTCAATATCGTACGCGTTCCTTCCAATACCTTTTCTAGCTTCCCTCCTACTCGGTACTGCTGATACACCTCCTGCGTTGTGCCATCGATGGACACAATCAAACGGTCGAGGCCGCTTTCTACCGTGCGACGAGCCGCCGCATCGGTTAAGTAATGCGCGTTGGTAGAAGTAGCGGTATAAATCCCTTTTTTGGAGGCATAACTCACCAATTCCAAAAACTTAGGATGCAGATAAGGTTCTCCCTGAAAATAAAAAATGAGGTACAAAAGAGTATCGGCGAGTTCGTCGATGGTGCGTTTGAACAAATCACCTTCCAGCATTCCCGTAGGCCGCGTAAACGACCGTAAACCGCTGGGGCATTCGGGGCAACGTAAATTACAGGACGTCGTAGGTTCAAACGAAATACTCATCGGAAGTCCACGGTGCAGGGCTTTACCCGTGGACTTCGATTCGTAGAAGCTATAAATAACTTTGAGGGCGTTCCAAACCCGCTTGCGTGTGAGTTTGGAGAAAAAATTCAGCCCATCTTGTAGGTTGCGATTCATGGAGTGGTTGTGAACACCAAATGACGATGGAGTCAACTATTAACCCAAAAACTGGCGCAAATAGTTTCGGCTGGTCAATATCGCCGCTTTTACATCCTCAATACTACCTTCGTATGCTTTGTCCTCTACCTCAATACACACAGGGCCACGGTAGCGGACGTCGGTCAGGGCCGCGAAAAACTTCCGCCAGTTGACATCGCCCAAGCCAGGGAGTTTGGGGCTGTGGTATTCGAGCGGATTGGCCATAATACCCACGCGGTCGAGCTTATCTTTATACACTTTTGCGTCTTTCAGGTGGATATGGTGCAAGCGGTCTTTGTAATCATAAATCGGCTTGGCTTCGTCCATCATTTGCCAAATCATGTGCGACGGGTCATAGTTCAGCCCTAAAATGGGACTTGGGATAATTTCAAACATTCGGTCCCAAATCGCAGGCGTCGTGGCCAAATTTTTCCCTCCAGGCCATTCGTCGTTGGTAAAAAACATAGGACAATTTTCGATACCAATCTTCACGTTATGTTCCTCAGCGACCTTGATAATTTCGGGCCACACTTGGCCAAAAGTCTTGAGATTTTCAGTTACATTTTTAGACGGATCACGCCCAACAAACGTATTCACATGGTGTAAACCAAGCTTTGCGGCGGCTTTAATGAGGGTTTTGATGTGTTCGCGAAAATACGCCGACTTTTCGGCATCGGGGTCCATGGGGTTCGGATAATAGCCCAAGCCCGAAATCGTAATTCCTTTTTCTTTGGCATAATACACCAAATTTTGGGCGTAAGCGCTATCGGTCAGTACGCGTTCTGCATTGATGTGCGTCACCCCCGCGTAGCGGCGCGCGTCGGCATTATCGGAGGGCCAACACATCATTTCTACACACGAAAAGCCATGATTGGCGGCAAAATCAATCACGTGTTCGTACCCAAAATCGGCCAAGATGGCACTCACAAATCCAAGTTTAAGCATGTTTTGAAGTGGTTAATCTGTTTTTGTTGCAACTTACAAAAAAGGGAGAGATTGGGTCGGGTTTACTGTGTTTTTAAATGAATAATGAACACACAACCTAAAAAATACCGAAGCGCAATAGTAAGGTCTTTAATCACTAACCGTAATCCCACTGAGTTTGAGAAAACCAAGCGCAATATGCTCTTAGCAGCACGAATTGACGAAGCACTCAAAACCAAAGGGTGGAGCAAAAAACAATTGGCAGATACGATGCACAAAAACCCTTCCGAAGTAACCAAGTGGTTATCGATTTCGCACAATTTTACGCTAAAAACCCTCTATTTGATAGAATCTTAGTTGGGTGTTACCCTGTTTAAAATCCTAAATACCGAGCTTGTAACTGTATAAATACCCCGCCACCAACATAGTCCTTCTTAGTGTACCGTTAGTTTGATTAGGTGATTTTGACCGTTAAATAAATTTTGGCCTAGACTCACTTATTGAAGTAATTTGCTTTTTGTCCAAAATGGTTCGGATAACATAGAGATTTGACGAGGTATAGTTCTAAAGAATGAGGCTTTTTCTAGTCAAAGTAGATTATTTTGGATAATTTGGCGCCATTTTACGTTGTATATATTTGACAATCTATTGTATTTTACCATTGTTGAGTATCCATGCAACAAAGCCACTCAGATCCATACTATATTTATAGGCTGAATTATGGCAAAACATTTGGCGAATTTATTCTTTTTAAACTATTTATTAAAATGATTTCCCAATACTCCTCCCTGCAATCACTCCCGTAGTCCAAGCGGCTTGAAAGTTGTAGCCCCCTGTGATGCCATCAATATCCAGCACTTCCCCCGCAAAAAATAACCCAGATACGTGGCGGCTTTCGAGGGTTTTGGAGTGAAGGTTCGTTAAATTGATTCCTCCGCAGGTCACAAACTCGTCTTTGAACGTGGTTTTTCCCTCTACCTCCAACTGAAAATTGGTCAGTTGCTCTACCAAGCGGTGTAGGTTTTTGGAGGGCAAATCAGCCCAGCGCATTGTTTCGGGGATGTTAGCCAACTCAACCAATTGTTTCCAAAGGCGTTGAGGGATTCCGAAGGGCGCTTGAGTCGGTACAAACTTTCCTTTCCATTGTACGTCGCGCTGCATGGAAGTCAGTTGTTCTTGAATTTCGTTAGGTTTTTGATTGGTAAAATTAATCAAGGACGTAAATTGGTAATTTTTAGAGGCCAACTCACGCGCGCCCCAGGCCGACAAACGAAGTACCGCAGGCCCACTTACCCCCCAATGCGTAAACAACATCGGCCCTGCTTCGGTCAGTTTACTACCTGCCAATTTTACGCCCACTTTTCCTACCGACACTCCCATCAGGTCTTTCAGAGGTAATTTGGGTGCATTGAAAGTAAATAAAGAGGGCACGGGAGTTTCGATTTCTAATCCCAACCTCTCCAACCAATCGTAGCCCGACAATTGCGGGTGTCCTCCCGAAGTCACCAAAACTCGATTTACACTTTTTTCTTCTCCCGACTGAAACTTTAGCAAGAACTGTTCTCCATCAGCTACAATAGCATTTACCCCCGCACTCGTACGCACCTCCACTCCCACTCGCTGCGCCGCTTGTTGTAAACAATCCATAATCGTTTCGGAACTGTCAGTCGTGGGAAACATGCGGCCATCGGGTTCGGTTTTGAGAGCTACTCCTCGGTTTTCAAACCACTGAATGGTATGTTGGTTATTAAAAATTTCAAACAAAGGGCGTAAAAACTTTGCCCCGCGTGGGTAGCCTTTCACCAATTCAGAAAGCGTAGGCGCAGCGTTGGTGACATTACACCGTCCGCCGCCCGAAATCTTTACTTTACTGAGCACATTGCGGCTTTTTTCAAAAATAGTCACCTTGGCGGTGGGAAAAGTCTCGGCGGCAGTGATGGCACCCATAAATCCAGCGGCTCCGCCGCCAATAACTGCGATGTGTAATGATTGCACGTTTTATTGGTCTAATATCGGCTCGAAAGTGCGGAAACTTTTGGGAAGTTCAAAAAAAACATTGCGTTGTTCAACCTTCTGTACCGTTATTTGCGTTTTATACGAAAAAACAGAGAACAAAAGTTGAGCATGTATTATCGAAAAGGCTTGCGCTGGGGAAATACCCTGATGCTATTATTCACTTTTATCGCCATTGGGTTAGTGCTTCATTACCGTGGCCGCACCAAACCGCTTGTTTCTTTTTGGAACGACGTTAAAAGTGTATTTATCTACCAAGAACGCTCCTCGAACAGAAATAATCCCTACAAAACACCAGAACCTACCAGTACAGCTTCCGACGACCGTACGTCTTCCAACAAAGACGACCGTAGTTTGTTGGAAAAAGAAGGGTTTAAAACCGATACGGAAGGTACTTCGGGCGAAGAAGAAGCAGAAAGTACTAGCAATAACGATGTTGATTTTTCTAAGGCAAAAGATTTTGGGTTACCCGCTATTGGTTCTAACGACCAAATCATCCGCCACCATCGTATTACCCTCCGTTACCGCGAACAATACGAACAAGCCGACTGGGTTGCATACAAGTTATTGAGCGAAGAAGCAAGTACATCCCTTTCTCGCGATGGTAATAAGTTTGTCCCCGACCCACTCGTCAAAACTGGCTCGGCTACACACTCCGACTATACCCGTTCGGGTTACGACCGTGGGCATTTAGCACCTGCAGGAGATTTTAATATTTCGCCCGACGATAAGCAAGAAACGTTTTACATGAGCAACATCAGCCCGCAGGTGGGTGATTTTAACCGTGGAATTTGGAGCGACTTAGAACAAAAATTTCGTCAGTGGGCACAGCGTGACGAAGAGTTGTACGTAGTGACAGGCCCTGTTTTAAAACCTGGCTTACCTACCATTGGTAAAAACAACGAAATTGCGGTTCCAGAAATGTATTATAAAATTGCGCTTTGCCTCACCGACCGCCAACCGCGTATGATTGGTTTTTTGATGAGAAATCAGTTTTCGAGCGAAAACCTCAAAACATTTGTTGTAAGTGTAGATGAAATTGAGCGCCTCACGGGTATTGATTTTTTCCCAAAACTTCCTGATGCATTGGAGAAAAAACTAGAAAGTTCAACGACGACCCAAGGCTGGTTTTCGACTAGGAATTAATCCTGACATCGACCTCATGGGTTTTGGTATCGACCACCAAAACCCCTTCCATTTCATCGTCAAGCTGTTTTAGTAGTCCTCCGGGCGACCAAGCGGCCCTTTTTCCTGCTCCAACAAAATCCTCGCATGACCCCACACAATTGGCAATCAGTACCGTCATTGAGTGATTTTTGGCCAATTTGGAAAGAATCTCCGCCGATTTTTCCATCCCCGATGCGGTTTTAGCTACGCTGGCTACGTAAATTTTCGCCCCGCTATGGATGGCGCATTCGGTATGTTCTGCTACTGATAATTCGTAACAAATTGCCAACGCTACGGCTTCGCCTTTTACCTCAATCGTTGGAAAATTTTTACCACTGACAAAAAACGGTTCCTCATCGGTATGAAGGTATTTTTTGGAGTAAACCAAACGCGTTTGGTGAGGGCGAAACAAGGCCAAACTAATATGTAGCAGCAGCACTTCGGCTGGATATCCCTACCCCTTTGGGCGACTTTAATTGTACAACTGCAATTTTCACAGAAAACTGATTTTATTTACTACGCAACACCACAATACCACTGTGTTTTTTAACCCGTTGAAGGTAATCCGCCAAGGTTTCAGTCGACAAAATCACCTTCTTAGCTTCCGACGAAGCGTGCAGCAAAAACGCTCGGCCATTGCGTTTTACCACAAATCCTTCGTGGTTAAAATCCAAACCTTCAATACCCGATGTGATGCCAATGATATCCCCGTCTTGCAACTTTGGTTCTACACCTTCTACCTCTTTTTTAGGAAGATAAAACCACGATTTACTTGACAGTTTCGCCTCTACTTCTTGGGTAGTTTGAAAATCTTTTTCTTCGGACAAACCCGCATAGGCTGAACGATGCGACGTCATAAAATTTATCAAGGGTTGGATTTTTGTTCCTCCTAATTCTTCGGTCACATCATCAAAAAGCCCTTGGGCTTCTCCCTGAAACTTCCATTCCAAAAAATAATGCAAACGAGAACCGTAGCCATCAATGACCCCATTTCGGTAACGCATTTGTACCAATTGGTTTTGGAACTGCATATAGGTTTTTTGGTGGTAACGGGCGTAGGTAATCGCCATCACCGACTCCACAAAAGTGTAACAGTCAAACTCGCGAAGATTACACACCAAGTTTTCGGGCGAACGTTCTAGCGTATGCGCTACGTAGGGTGTCCCCACGAAACTTTTGGCTATAGCCAAGGAAGTCGCAGCTTTGGTAGGCCCTTTCTCAACTTGAATTTTTTCCGCAAAAATGGTCTGATTCAAGTCAATAACGACCCACATTCCCAAAAATAAACTCAGTAGTATCTTCATCTTTTGTTTTCTGTTCTGTTCGTGTGGAGGTTTGCTCACAACCCCCGACGAGAATACGGATAGTCGGGTTGTGAGCAAACCTCTGCACAATCTACGCTACCTTCCATTCAAAAGTGATGGATTGCTCAATATCTGGGTGTAGGCTAAGGGCTACTGGACAAGTATAAGCCGCTCGTTCCAATTTGGCTTTTTCGACTTCACTGAGTTCCGTACCTGTCAGCATTGAAAGTTTTACTTCTACCTTCGCAATTTTACGCGGAGGCTCCGCCGACATCCCTTTAGTAATTTCCATTTGTGAACCCTTCAAATCAATTTCATCGCGGCGGGCTACAATTCCCATGATGGTCATCATGCAACTCCCCAAAGCGGTTGCTACAAGGTCGGTGGGAGAAAACGCTTCCCCTTTTCCATTATTGTCGGTGGGAGCATCGGTTATAATGGTTGTACCTGACTGTAAGTGAATAGCTTCAGTACGTAAATCTCCTAAGTAGGTGGTTTGTGCAGTTGGCATAGTTATGAAATTATAAAGTGTATCAATCTGCAATTTACCGTTTATAAAAAAAAACCAAACCAGTTGTCCCCAAAAATAGTTTATCTTACATATTTATCTACGCAACTTTTTTACACCTTTTCGCGTAAGTAGATTTGACTATAACAGGTATTTTTGGTAGGTTTAGATAAAATTTTTGTGAAGTCTGATGAAAGCTGTTTCGACCCTCACCCTGGCTTTGATGTTGCTTGTACAAGCGGCCTGGAGCCAACAACGTACTACTAAAACCAATGCCGAAGACGACGGCGAAGAAGAATATAGCTCCATTACTACCTATGGAGTAACTACCAATACTAATTCTGGTTTGTTGGGAGGTTTTGTATTTCGTCACTCAACGCAAATCGACAAACAACTTTTTGGACGTCATCAATATCGGTATTTAGGGCTCGAACTGGTCAATGTTCGCCACGCTAAAGAACTATCGCAATCAAGTAATACGGGCGCACGTTTTACACCTGGCAAACAGAACTACCTTTTTGTCTTACGCCCCCAGTACGGTCGTGAAATTATCCTGTCGAACCGCAATAACGACGAAGGAATTTCAATCAACGGTATCCTTGCCGCGGGGGTATCTCTTGGAATTTTGAAACCTTACTATATCCAATACCAAGTTCGTCCAGGCATTGTACGCACCGAAGCCTACGACCCCCTAAAACACACCGACTTAGGCAATATCTTAGGCTCTGGGAACCTGCTTCAAGGTCTAGGCAGTTCAAAAATTATTCCTGGCATCAATGCCAAGCTTGGTTTTAGTTTTGAGTTGAGTGCGTTTCGCAGCAATCTCACTGGCGTAGAAATTGGCTTTTTGACCGAGCTTTTTGGCAAAGCCCCCGTCATTATTCCTTTTGCCGAAAACCGTAGCTTATTTACGTCTGGCTACGTGACGTTGTTTTTTGGAAACAAGAAATGAAGTCGCTGTTTCAGAACGCTCTACTCTTTGTTTTATCCTGTATTGTCACTCTAGGAATTGTTGAAATAGGCATGAGGTTCTTTTCAAAAAAAGGACTTAGCTACCTTCAATCAGATTCGTATTTGGGCTGGACTACCCAACGAAATAGTCGCTATAAACTCGCCAAAGTGGATGGTTGTGGGCAGCCCTATTCGCTTTCTTATACCACCAATAAAGACGGCTTTCGTCGGTTTGGAGATACCGCTTCTATCCACCCCAAAGTCCTTTTTATTGGCGACTCTTTCACCCAAGCCATTGATGCTTCCGATGATAGCACTTATTTTTCGCTGCTAAGTAAACAGCTCGCTTTTAAAGTATTTGCCAACGGTACTGGTGGCCATAGCACCCTGCAAGAGGCTATGCAACTAGAACAAGTCATTGATAAAATTAAACCTAACGTAGTGGTTCTTCAATTTTGTGAAAATGACTTTATCAACAACAGTTTTGAGTTAGAAAAAGCGAGTATTTATCACAACAACCAACAACGACGGCCTTACCTTAATCTTCGAGGAGAAATTTATTATGCCAATCCTGCACAAAACTCCCTTGCGCGATTTGTGGTCAATCACTCCAAACTTCTTTCGTTTTTACTCCCTAAAATAAAGATTTTGCTTGAAAGGTCATCTGCCAAAAAATCCGCCAATCAAGCTCAATATGAGTCATTTAAGCCCGAGGATTATCGACAAGCGGAAAAAATAACTGACTTAGGCATTCAAAAAATTAAGTTAATTTGTAAAAAAAACAATGCCACGCTCGTCAGCTTTCCAGTGGATGCACCCGTAAGAACCACCCAAACAAAAACACCCTATGAGTTGTTGATGCAACAAAACGGTATTGAAATTTTGGGGAACGTACCAGCGGCGATTGCGAAACTAGAACGCGCTGGAATTTGTTGTCGAGCCAAGGATGAGGCGCATTGGAACCACCTCGGGCACCGAGTATGTGCCCAAACCTTAATGAACCGTTTACAATTCGTGATAAATCACGCAGCAAAGCAATGATAGAACTTCCTGTTATCGCATCTGAGCGTAAAAAACGCCCCGATTGGCTAAGAGTTAAACTTCCGACTGGGCCAGAGTACCGCAAAGTTCGGACAATTGTTGATACCAATAAACTCCACACCATTTGTGAAAGTGGAAACTGTCCTAACATGGGCGAGTGTTGGGGAGAAGGAACCGCCACGTTTATGATTTTGGGCAATGTCTGTACGCGCAGCTGCTCGTTTTGTGCCGTAGCCACAGGCCGTCCCAACGAATACGACGCCGACGAACCGCGCCGCGTAGCCGAAGCCATCAAAACGATGGGCGTAAAACATGCCGTTATTACGTCGGTCAACCGCGATGAGTTGAAAGACCGTGGGGCCGAAATTTGGTACCAAACCGTCGTTTTGACCAAAGAACTTAGCCCTTCTACTACCATCGAAACGCTTATTCCCGATACCAAAGGAAACTGGGAAGCGCTGGAACGGATGATTTCGGCAGGGCAAGAAGTGGTGTCACATAATATGGAAACGGTGACTCGGTTGTACCGTGCCGTACGCCCACAAGCCAAATACGAACGTAGTTTGGAACAAATCAAACGTACCAAAGCCTACGGCAAACGTACCAAATCGGGCATTATGCTTGGCTTGGGCGAAACCCAAGAAGAGATGTTAAAAGCCATGGACGACTTAGTAGAAAATGGCTTAGACGTGCTTACGCTTGGTCAGTATTTGCAACCAACCAAAATGCACCACGAAGTGATTGAGTGGATTCACCCTGATACGTTTGCGATGTACCGCGAAGAGGGGCTCAAACGTGGCTTAAAATACGTGGAATCGGGGCCGCTGGTGCGTTCGAGCTACCACTCTGAGCGCCATGTCAACGTGCCGATTTAAAAATCGAAGACCACTATGAATAAGAGTACATGCAAAACTACGACTTCATCATCGCAGGAGGAGGATTAGCAGGACTTAGTTTGGCCTATTATATGAACCAAACGGTACTGCGCGATAAATCTATCCTCATTATTGACCAAGACACCAAGTCCCAGAATGATCGGACTTGGTGTTTTTGGGAAAAAGACCTTCAAAGTCCGTTTGATTCGATTGTCCATCGCCAATGGAATCAAGTGTATTTTCATGGAACTAACTTTTCGTCGGCGCTTGAGCTAGGGCCTTATTCCTACAAATGGCTGCGGGGAATTGATTTTTACACCTTTGTCAAAACCGATTTAGCCCAAAACCCCAACATTACCTTCGTTCAAGAGCGCATCGAGCGAGTCAAAGACACGCCCAACGGTGGTTTTATCATCACTGAACACAACCAATACCTGGGCGGTTACGTCTTTGATAGTACCTACTCATTGAAGTTAAATTTACCAGATTGCCATAACCTGCTGCAACATTTTAAAGGGTGGGAAATCGAAACTGACGTGCCGATTTTTGACCCCAATTGTCCCGTTATGATGGACTATCGGGTGGAACAACGCGGCCTTGGCGTACGGTTTATGTATGTGTTGCCCGAAAGTCCAACGCGGGCAATGATTGAATACACCATTTTTTCAGGCAAACTTCTCCCCACAACCGAATACGACGCCGAACTTCACGCTTACATCAAAGACTTTCTGAAAATCAGTAACTTTCGGATTGAACACGAAGAGTTTGGCGTCATTCCTATGACCGATGAACCTACGCCTTCACTAGAAGGAGAGCATATTTTTCGAATCGGAACAGGTGGGGGTTACGTCAAAGCCTCGACGGGCTATGCGTTTCAGCGAACGCAGCGATTTACGCGTGAATTGGTCAAAAATTTGGTCACTGTTGGAAAACCTCTTCCCCCAAAACGTTCTCTCAAAAAACGCTTTAAAGACCTACTCGACAGTACTTTGCTAAACGTTCTTCTCAAAAGTCGTGCTTCGGGAAAAGAGGTGTTTACAGCGCTTTATCAGAAAAACCCAACGCCACGCTTGTTTGCTTTTCTGGACGAAGACACCACACTACTTGACGATTTAAAAATCATGTCAACCGTTCCGCTCGGCGCCTTTACCAAGGGAATCTTTGACGTTCTACGCAAAAAAATCTAAGCGGGATTAGCCACTAGCCTATCTTGACAGGCGCAATAGGTCTATGCCAAAGTACTCTTACGCTCTTGTTCTAACAAGTAAGCTATACTTTCCTGTATCTTTGAGTCGTACTTCATAATGCAAATATACGACTATCTATTTCTAAATTAGTATTAGTTATTAGCAGTAGGCTTTTTAATTCAAGTTTCGATACTCCAACGGTGTTTTACCAGTCTTTTTCTTAAACAATTTATTAAAGTATTGTGGATATTCAAAACCTAAATTATGAGCAATTTCATTAATGTTATTTTCTGAATTTAAAAGTAAATTCTTAGCTTCCTCAATTAGATAAAAATGAATGTGTTCTTGTGCGTTTTTGCCCGTTTCTTTTTTTAGTAAATCACTCAAATAGCTTGGCGACAAATGAACTTTATCGGCTAAGTACTTCACAGTTGGTAAGCCTTGCTCATTTATCTTGTTATCAGCAAAATATTGAGTTAAAATGTTTTCTATTTGTGAAATTATAGATTTGTTAGTTTGACTTCGTGTTATTAGTTGTCTGCCATAAAAGCGTTGACAATAACTCAACAATAATTCAACGGTTGAAACGATAATTTGTTGACTGTGAATATCAATATTTTCTTGTAGTTCGTTTTGAATTTTTTGAATTAATTCAAAAAAAATATTCTTTTCTTTGTCAGAAAGGTGCAAGGCTTCTGAAACTTCATAATGAAAAAAACCAAAGTCTTTTATTTTTTCGTTTAGTGAAGTAGAGCGAATTAAATCGGTATGAAAAAATAAACCCCAACCCATTTTATCTTCTCTTTCTTCTATTTCATTGTCTATTTCAATGGTTTGGTTAGGTGCTATACAAATGAGGTTTCCGTCTTGAAAATCTATTGCTTTTCTACCATATTTAATATGGTTCTTGCAATAATTCTTGAACATAATTGAGTAGAAGTCAGTTGTGATTTTGGAATTCTGCCCTACTTGCTCTGTAACTTTACTAAAATCTAAAACAGTTACCAATGGATGATAACCGTTTCCTAAGTTAAATAACTTATGCAAGTCATTTATTGTTTGAAGATGTATTAACTCGTTCATATTTTCTCAGCAAATTCTTTCAAATATTCTATATAAATATGACCACGTCTTTCTGCAAAAAAATCTAAACATAATACAATGCAAGCTTTAATAAATAAACCAAGTCCTATTCCTCTCCAAAATGTGTCATTCATAGAACTATACATAAGTGCTATGCCTAAAATAATCAATGCTATTTCAGCGTATCTAAAAATTACAAAATTACTCATCACTTTTTCCATTCGAGGAATTTCAAGGGTTTTTATACTTTGTGGTTCTTTTTGGGTAAATGTTTCAACTCGTGTAATATCTTTAGGGCTTCTTGTTACAATTGTATATCCTACTATAAATTCAAGCAAAGCAACAATTATAAAAGGAATAGCCACTCCTTTCCAGAAAGAGGACTTCAACGCAAGAATGAAATAGAGAGCCAATGCCAAAGCAATAACACCTATCAAAATGAAAACATAGCTTTCGGCTTTTTCACCATTAAAGTATTTTATAATTGGATTCATATTTACAATGCTTTACAGTCCAAATTGTGATTTAATACCGCCTATAAATGATGTGTCATCATGTTGTTTACGGTTTGCAATAAGCACTTTCGCGTCTTCACCTGCTGCATATCGCAATTGATTTTTACCGTCAGTAGCCGCCTCAAATATCACCTCTGCAACGATACTTGCTGGTGACGCATTTTGTGCCATTATAGGTAGTGCATTCATCAATGCCCCTACAATGTTTTGATATTCATACATGCTTTCGTTATTACTAAAATCAAAAGACCTACCTGCAAAATCGGTCGCTATCATACCAGGTTCAACAATTTTTACTTGGCCGCCAAATTGCTCTACTTCATAGTTAAGAGATTCGGAAATGCCCTCAACTGCAAATTTTGTCCCGTGATACAACGAGCCTAATGGAAAAGTAATTTTACCACCAATAGATGAAATGTTGATAATTATACCCTTTTTGTTTTGTCTAAAATGTGGAAGAACGGTTTTAGTAACGTCCAAAAGTCCAATAACATTAGTGTTGAATTGGCGTAAAATTTTGTCCCTACTAAATGCTTCTAATGGTCCGTATGCACCATATCCTGCATTGTTAAGTAATACATCAATGTTTCCAAATTTTTGAATTCCGTCTTGAAATGCTTTTTGAATAGAACCTAAATCCAAAACATCAAGTTTGGCAACTAAAACATTGTCTAATTGATTTAATTCAGTTTCGTTTTCTGGATTTCTCATTGTAGCGATAACATTCCAACCCCTTGACTGAAATAATTTTGCAGTTTCTTTCCCTATGCCACTACTTGCACCCGTAATTAAAATTGTCTTGTTCATTTCTTATGCGTTTGAAATTATGGTGCAAAATTCACAAGAAACATTAGTTATCAGATAATATAAATTCAGGTTTTTTGTATTCTTTTTACGGATTGTTAGTCTAAATTTACTTCTAACGTTTGGCGTGTAGGCGATGTTACCTTCTGTTGCGCCTTAGGCAGATGCACACATAAGTAGCCATTAGCAACCATCGCATCCAGCAACTTGCTACGGCGTTGCCGATCATGAAAATGACCTGTGAATACTCACAAAAACAAAAAGCAGGCCTTCCTTCTGATTCATAATTATTCACGTGGTTCGGCTGCCATTGGCAAGTTATTATCCAAACTAAGAGTATAGGTTTTGGTCTGCGAAAATACATCAGCCAAAAGTTTCGCTTGTTCTATTACTGTTTCTGTGGCTTTTAATTCTAAGTCTGGTGGGTAGCCGTGTTTGCGTAATATCTTCTTTACTGCTATTCTCATTTTAGCTTGGACGTTTTCACGGACTGTCCAGTCAATGCTTGTATTTCGCCTTACTGTGTCCACTAATTCCCGGGCAATGTGTCTCAAAACTTCATTGCCCAAAACGGCTACGGCACTGTCGTTCACTTCCAAAGCCGAGTAAAAAGCAAACTCTCTGAAATCAAGTCCTAAATCTTCACCTCTACGATCGGCTTCTTTCATTTCTTTTGCCAACCGTATCATTTCTTCAATAACTTGGGCAGATGTAATCAGATTGTTTTGGTAGTTGCGGACAGCACTGTCTAACATTTCAGAAAACTTCTTGCTCTGAACCAAGTTATTTTTTTGGCGGGTCTTTATCTCATCATTGAGTAACTTCTTCAGCAATTCGAGGGCAAGGTTTTTGTGTTGCATACCCTTTACTTCTGCTAAAAACTCATCTGACAAAATAGAAATATCAGGCTTCTTTATTCCGGCTGCATCAAAAATATCTACTACTTCATCTGCTACTACTGCATCTGATAGTATTTGCTTGATGGCTGTTTCTATTTCTTCATCACTCTTGGTTTTTCCGCTTTGAGTAACTTTTACAATTCTTGCTTTGATGGCTTGGAACAAGCCTACTTCATCCCGAATGTCAATAGTGTATGGGTGTGGCACTGAAATGGCGAATGCCTTTGAAAGTGCTGTTACGGCATTGATGTATCTTTCTTTTCCATTTTCTAAGCCCAAAATATAGTTGGCTGCCTGAATAGGGGAATACAGTTTTTCTTTTGGCGTTAGCCCAAAGAAACTTTTATATCCGAAACCCTTAGGTTGAGATTTATCAGCAGGCTGTTCTGAAAACATTTGAGCCACTACTTCATACTTGCCCATCATTACCTCGGCTGCTTCGTCCTGGTCAAAGGCAGGCTTGCCTTTACCACCGCTTTCTGTGTAAACAGAAAGCGCTTTTTTTAGGTCTGTTGCAATACCAATATAATCAACCACCAAACCGCCTTCTTTGTCTTTATAAACTCGGTTTACCCTTGCTATGGCTTGCATCAGGTTATGACCTTTCATTGGCTTGTCAATGTAAAGGGTGTGCATGGCAGGTGCATCAAAACCTGTAAGCCACATATCTCTTACAATGGCTAATTTTAAAGGGTCTTTCGGGTCTTTTAATCTTTCTCCTAATGCTTTTCTTTTGGGTTTGTTTCTTACGTGGGGTTGAAACGGTAAAGGGTCGGATGACGAACCCGTCATCACCACTTTCACTACTCCTTCTGCATCATCATCACTGTGCCATTCGGGTTTTATTTTTACAATAGCACTGTATAAGTCCACACAAATTCTGCGGCTCATACATACAATCATTGCTTTTCCGTCTAAAACAGCATTACGGCTTTCGAAATGGTTTACAATATCCTGAGCAATGAGGGCTATTCTTTGGGGGTTGCCGACTATAGCCTCCAGCCTTGCCCACTTTGCTTTTAATTTCTGGCGGTCTGTGAGTTCTTCGCTTTCGGTCAGTTCTTCAAACTCGGCATCTACTCTTGGCTTTTCTTCTTCTTTCAGTGAAATTTTTGCCAATCGGTTTTCATAGAAAATACGAACAGTTGCTCCGTCTTCAACGGCTTGTTGAATGTCGTACACATCAACATAATCACCAAAAACAGCTTGGGTGTTCTTATCTGTATTTTCAATAGGTGTACCTGTAAAACCAATAAAGGAAGCATGGGGCAGAGCATCTCTCATGTGTTTGGCGAAGCCATCCATAAAATCGTATTGGCTTCTGTGTGCTTCGTCTGCTATTACTACAATGTTTCTGCGGTCTGATAGCTGCTCGTATTGTCCTTTTATGTTTTTGGTTTTGCCATCTCCTAAATCAATTTTTTCTTCAATTTCGGGCAAGAACTTTTGAATGGTGGTAAACACTATGCCCCCTGATGACACGGATAACAGGTTTTTTAGGTGATCTCTATTCTCTGCTTGTACCGGGGTTTGTCGTAATAGCTCCTGACTGGCTGAAAAGGTATCAAACAACTGGTCGTCTAAGTCGTTTCTGTCTGTCAATACGACCAATGTGGGGTTATTGAGTGCTAATACCAACTTACCGGCATAAAACACCATACTCAAACTTTTACCACTGCCCTGCGTGTGCCAAATTACCCCTGCCCGTTGGTCGCCGTTTTCTGCTGTGGCTTTTTTGGTGGTTTCTACTGCTTTATTTACAGCAAAATATTGATGATAGCGTGGTACTATTTTGGTGATTTGGTCTTTGTTCTGGTGAAATATGGTAAAGTGCCTAACCAAGTCTAAAAGGACTGCCTTATTGAGCATTCCTTTGGCCATTACTTCCATTTGAGGGATATTCTCGTCTGCTACTAATTTTCCATCAATGGATTTCCAAGGCACAAAGAACTGTTTAGGAGCTGTAAGCGAACCATACAGGGCATCCCAACCATCAGAAGCAATGAGCATAGCATTGTATTGAAATAAGGATGGAATGGCTTGTTTGTAGGTTTGCAATTGATTGAATGCCGATTGAATGGTAGCGTTTTCGTCTGTGGCATTTTTGAGTTCTATTACTACCAAAGGCAAACCATTTACAAACAAAATCACATCAGGTCGTTTGTTGGTGTTGCCTTCAATTACTGTAAACTGATTGACTACTAAAAACTCATTGTTGCTTGGGTGGGCATAATCTACTAACCAAACTTTGTCACCCGCTATTCGGTCTGCTTTGCGGTATTCTATTTCTACCCCTTCGGTGAGGTATTTGTGAAAGGTATAGTTGTTTTGAAACAAGTTGGGGCTATCAGAACGCAATACTTTACGCAGGGCTTCTTCTTGTGCTTCATAGGGTATGCTTGGGTTGAGTTTGGCAATGGCTTCTTGCAAGCGGTTTTTGAGTACCACTTCGTTATATTCACGTTCAGGCATTGAGCCATCTGGCGAAATGTCGGCGCCATTGATGTATAGATAGCCCAATTCGATGAACTCCTGTATTACAACCTGCTCGATATGGTCTTCTGATATTACCCTCATCTGTCTGAACCTTGATTTTGACCTTGATTTTCTTGATTAGCTTGATTTATGATTACCCTCATTTTTTAATGAGTTGTTATGAACTCTTTTAAATTGCAAGCTTTTTGCTCCAAAGTTTATTAATAAGCCAATCTCTACATTATAAGCTTCCAGGTAATTCATTGCTTGAGCCAAATGCACATCCTCTAAATTGATTAAGGCTTTTAGCTCCACCATTATGCAATCTTCAACAAAGAAATCTACTCGTCTGCCACCTATTCTACTTTCTTTATAGTAAATATCCATCTCATATTCTCTTTGAAATGATAAGCCCATATTGGTCATTTCAATTTCTAATGCCCTCTGATAGATTACTTCTTGAAAGCCATTTCCTAATATTTTGTGGACTTCCATTGATGCCCCAATTATTTTTTGAGTAATGTCGCTGTATTTCATAGTCATTAACCTTGATTTTTAGGATTATCTTGATTGCCTTGATTGTTGTCTGAACCTTGATTAATTTTCGCATTCTTTTTAAAATCCTTTTCATCAAGTAAATCAAGAAAATCACGGTTCAGACCATTTACTTCTAACTCACCGGAAATGAGTTTGGGTAAGAGGGTGTCTCTAAGAGTAGTTAGTTCGATGTTCTCTGACAAAAGATTACTTTGTAATTCCCATAAATCATTTATTCTATCTTCAAAAGTTGATAACACAGCTTTCGGAATATCTAATAAATTTAGATTTCTAAAGTCTGTTTTATTAAACTTAAGTTGAGCCGAACCTGATGTTATAGATTGAATTTGGTCTTGACCTTGAAAGTATTTAAAGTATAGATAAAAATAATTTGGGTGATCACTCCTAAAAAACACAAGATTGTTACCCAATGTCAGTGGCTTCTTCAAATAAAGTGGTGGTCTAAAAACAGTTCCTACATCAGCGACATTACTTATGCAAATTTCATTTCCTATTATTCTTGATTTTGATAAAAAATTATATGTCTTCTCGTCAACATATCTTAATTGATTTGTAAAGTTTGATTTAGAATCTGTATTTCTTAAAAAAATTGCAAATGATGGTGTTTCTAATATTGTTACATTTTCTTTCAGTGATGTAAAGCTTCCATTTGCAACGAAATCAGAGACTGTATATTTATCACCTAAACGAACTAATTCCCACCCCTTCGGAATTTCCCCTAACTCACTTTCCACCATTTCGCCGCCTGATGAGCGGTAAGTGTCTGAACCTTGATTTTTAGGATTGGCTTGATTGCCTTGATTTTTATAATTGATTTGATTTTTTTCTTTTGTGTTTATTTTTAAATCCTGTTCATCATGCAAATCAAGTGAATCATGGTTGAGACTGACCGGAAATTCAAAATCAATAAACCACTGCTTAAAGAGGGTTTGGGCAAGGTTTTCTAACTCTTGGTTTATTTTGTTGTTGAGTTCTATTTTGTCGTCAAGGGAAGAGAGGATTTCTGCAATGGCGGTTTGGGTAGGGAGGTCTTCGGGAACTGTAACCTTAAATGGATGTATAAAATTCCTATTAAGGCTTGGAACTGCACTTCCTGAATTTAACTGAGAAAAGTCAAGGGTTTTTAAGAGATAATAAAAAAATACTGGGTCAACTTTTTTAAACTCCTTGACATAAAGAACAGTGTTATGTGCCCAAAAATTTGTTTTATGTAGTTGTGGGTTTCCAATGTTTCCACTTCTACCAATTGTAATTCCAGGTGATTTTGTTGTAAATTCATTATGAAAGCCAATAATTGAATTTGAACCTGCAACTGGATAAATACCATCTTTCATGTCATTGCGAGGCAAATCGTGCCCCCTTTGAAATGTTACTAAATCCCCTAATTTATATTCTTTCCAGTTGGTCATAGTGTATTAATTGTCTGCATCTTGATTTACAAGATTTAATGATTTACTTGATTTTGTATTTGCGTCCTTATGAGATTTTATTCCGGTTTTATTTTTCATTTATTTTTTTAGGGTTCTAAGTTTTTCATTTTGGCATCAATAATTTTCAGTTTCAATTCTTCTGAATAATCATCTTCATAGAGTAAGGAAGTGATAATTTCAAAAAGCAAATCTTTATCAATGCGGTTGTCCGCTACATCTACCACTATGTTTTCCATTTCAATAATGAATTTATCAATGAAAATATCTAATCCATTAATGAATAAAAAATAAACAGAGAGTGCCAAAGATGCTCTTTTGTTTCCGTCATTGAAGCAATGGTTTTTATTGAAAGAAAACAGTAAGTGTGTTAATTTATGCTCTATATCAGGGTAGTAAAAGTCATTTTGCATATGATACAATGTACTATCTATTAGACCTGCATCTTTGATACCCATAAAACCACCAGACTCACGGATTATGCTATCGTGTACCTCAATGGCATAATGAGTCGTAAAATATTGAAACACGATGCTCATCTGTCTTTAAGGCGTTTAAATACATCTATCAAGTCAGGATTTTCAAGTACACGGTCTATCAGGTCTTTGCTGCGTTCACCTAAGAAACGGTTGTAGTCTTCTTTGCTTAAAGCTCTGATATAGTTTTGAAGCCGTTTGTGTATTATATTTCTTATGCCATAATCACGAGAAGCCATTTTTGCTCTGGCATCTTCAATTTGAGGAATCCAAAGGCGTTTATTCGCAAAGCGGTCTATGAGTATGTTTAATTCAGAAGGCCTTAGCTTTCTGCCTAATTCTTCTGACTTTTCTTGCATTTCATCTGCAATACCAATTTCAAAAGATGCAATAAGCTTTAACACTTCGGCATACATTGTATCTCTTGCATTATCATTGGCTTCGAGTTTTAGAATGGCTTTGTATTCTCTTACATTTTCATTAAAAATTGTATTGTAAATAGCATCTGTGTAAATACTATATTTCATTGGCCCCATATCTAAGTATAGATTTAGGGCATTGGTAAAT
>JALQYJ010000064.1 GCA_023254175.1 Runella sp.
GCTTACGCGTTATCGAAGATGCCGCGCACGCCCACGGTGCCGAATACAAAAATAAAAAGCTGGGGGCGATTGGGGACGTGGGGAGTTTTAGTTTTCAATCGTCCAAAAACCTGACGGCGGGCGAAGGTGGGATTGTTGTCACTGACGACGACGAACTGTACGCCATGATGCACTCCTTGCGCAACGTGGGGCGTATCGAAGGTGGGCAGTGGTACGACCACTACAACCCAGGCTGCAACTACCGTATCACCCAAATGCAGGCCGTGCTGTTGTCGGCGCAATTGAAGCGTTTGGAACAACAAACCCTCGTGCGCGATGCCAACGGTCTTTATTTGAATCAATTACTGGAAAATATTGAAGGCATTACGCCTTTGAAGCGAGGTTTTGGTGAAACCCGTCACTGTTACCATTTGTACATTATCAAGTACGACAAAACGCATTTTAATGGGTTGTCGAAAGTGGAGTTTGTGGAGCGCTTGGCGGCTGAGGGTGTCCCTTGTTTTAGGGGCTATCCGCATCCGTTGTACAAGCAACCTTTGTTTCAAAACAAAAACTTTATGTGTTATGCCATCCCCGACTATGTGGACTACAGCCAAGTATATTGCCCCGTAGCCGAGTACGCGTGCAGCGACGAAGGTGTTTGGATTTTGCAACACGGAATGTTAGGAACAAAGGAAGATATGGAGTCGTTTGCCGAAGCGATTCTGAAAGTAAAACGCGAGGCATAACCATCTACCAACCATTTCTCAACTCATGTTTAAACAACGTACTTTTTTGCTTTTGATAGCGGTGCTAGGTGGTATGCTGACGCCCTATGCCCAATCGTTATCCCTTAAAAATGCCACAATTTTGGTATCGCCGTCGGTGCTAGTACCTATGCGCGAAACGGCGCCCAGAGTCCTTATCGAAGAAATAAATAAACGGACGCAGTTGCTGCTCAAACCCGCCATGGCTTGGCCCAAAACGGGCGTGACGGTGGCAATGGCGCTTTCGAGTGACCGTGAGCTATTTGGGAAAGCCCTTCCTGCTCGAAAAGCGGGTAATTCGGCTGAAACTCGGGCGGAAGGTTTTCGGGTGGTGGTCGATGGGCAAACGCTCTGGATTATTGGTGCCGATGCCCGTGGGGTATTGTTTGGGACGGGCTGGGTGCTGCGCCATTTGGAGATGTCGGCGGGGAATGTGCTGCTTGCAGCTACTACTGACGTAGCGACGTCGCCTGCGTACCCGATTCGTGGGCATCAGTTGGGCTACCGCCATACCGCCAATTCGTACGATGCGTGGACGGTGGAGCAATATGACCAATATTTCAGAGAGTTAGCAATTTTTGGCACTAATGCCGTTGAGGGGATTCCGTTTCACGAAGATGAAAAACCTAATCCCCATTTTAAAATTCCAGCCTCTGAAATGCGGGTGAAAATGGGAGAACTTTGTCAACAATATGACCTCGATTATTGGGTGTGGACACCCGTGACGTTTGAGCTGACCGATGTCGACAAGCGAGCGGCGGAGTTGCGTTTGCACGAAGAGTTTTACAAAAAATGCCCCCGCCTCGACCACATTTTTGTGCCAGGGGGCGACCCAGGCGATAACCATCCACGGTTGGTACTCCCTTTTTTGAAAGAATTGCATCAACTTTTGGTTAAATACCACCCTAAAGGAAAAATATGGGTGTCGTTGCAAGGCTTTAGTGTGGAGCAAACCGATTATTTTTATCGCTATTTGGCTGAAAACAGCCCTGATTGGCTGCAAGGTGTAGTTTCGGGGCCAGGAAGTCCGCCGATGGCCGAAACGCGTTTTCGTTTGCCCAAAAAATATCAACACCGCCAGTACCCCGACATCACGCACAATGTTCGTTGTGAGTTTCCCGTGCGTGGTTGGGACCAAGCCTATGCACTGACGCTCGGTCGCGAAGCGTCCAATCCGCGCCCTTACGCGTTTTCCGAAATCCACCAAACGTATGCCCCTTTTACCGACGGTTTTGTGTCGTATTCGGACGGCTGCCACGACGACATCAACAAGGTAGTGTGGAGCATGAGAGGATGGAATCCTACGATGGAGGTGCGTGAAATTTTAACCGATTATACGCGCTTCTTTTTTGGGAAAACAGCCACCGAAAGCGCCGCCGATGGCATTGCCGCTCTCGAAAATAACTGGAAAGGCTCGTTGGTTCAAAACGGTGGGGTAGAGGCTACATTTACTTTCTGGAAAGGGTTAGAAACGGCCAACTCTTCCTTAAAAAACAACTGGCGTTGGCAGATGCTTTTGCTACGTGCCAACTACGACACTTACACTCGCCGCCGATCGGTGTATGAACAATTGCTTGAAAAACAGGCGAATGGAGTACTTTTACAGGCAACAGAGCTAGGTACTGAAAAAGCCATGAATGAGGCGTTGGCGCTGGTAAATCGGGCTGACCAGCAAAATTGTGCGCCTGAGTTACGTCAAAAAATAGAACAATTGTGTGCCGATTTATTTACGTCGATTGGCCTACAAACGAGCGTTAAAAAACACAATGCCAAAGGCTACGAACGAGGCTGTGTATTAGATTTTGTCGATTATCCGCTCAATAACCGCTGGTGGTTGGCCGATGAGTTTAAAAAAGTAGCGGCTTTGCCTTCGGAAGAAGCCAAAAAAGCGAGATTGAAAGAAATAGCTACGTGGGAAAACCCAGGAGCAGGAAGTTTTTATGACGACGTGTCGAGCGTAGTAAAAGGGCCACGCGTGAAGACCGTTTCGGAAGATGCCACCGATGTAGCATGGTGGGAAGATGGGTTCAGTCGAGCCCGTTTGTCGGCGCAATTGTTTCAGAAATGCCCTGAATTAGAATACGATAACCTCCAAATGGACGCGCGTTATATTGTTCGGGTAGTTGGATCAGGTGAAGCGTTGTTGCGCGTGGATGGGCGTCGGTTGGAACCGATTACGTACAGCCGTGAACTTAATGGCGTTAAAGAATGGATTGTACCCTTGACTTTGACCCAAGACGGGAAATTGCACGTTACGTTTGACGAACCCGAAGAGTCACACCTAAACTGGCGAAAGCAATCCAAAATCTCGGATGTTTGGTTGTTGAAGCAGTAGTTTAAGTTACAAACCTAGACAAACACATAGATCACTTAGAGGTTTTACAGTAGATACATAGCAATAACTTATGTTTTTCTATGGGTATATTCTAGTGTGCTCTATGTGTTTTAAAAAAATGGTATTACCTATTACAACTCTCGAATCCGAATATTTCGGAAAGCTGCTTCGTCGCCGTGGTCTTGAAGAAGAATATGCCCCCCAGGCATTCCAAAATCCATCACATTCCTAAACTTGCTCGTTGCCTTCGCCTGCTCAAACTCAGGACTTCCAATGGTATATTCGACCACTTTTACGTCATTGAGCCAGTGAGTCACGCGTTTGCCTTCTACCCGAATCCGGCCACGGTTCCATTCTCCAATCGGTTTTTGCTGGCGCGAACTGGGTTCAATCAATTCATACAAACTTGCTGTACGTCGTTTGTCGTTGGTATCGTTGGCAATGTCTTTGTTACCTAAATCGTCGATGAGTTGATATTCTGGCCCTAACATAGAGCCATTGGCGTATTTTTTGACAAAATACTTGAGACCTGTATTGGCACCTGGGGCGAGTTTAAATTCAAATTCTAAATCAAACTGCGTGTAAGTTTTCTTAGTGATGATGTCGCCGCCCCTCACTACGGCCTTACTTTCTCCTCTTCCTTTGTTGACCACTAATTCATTGTCTTCGATGGTCCAACCTTCTTTGGGAAACTGGTCGCTTTTGGATGAAGTCCATTTGTTTGTAGAAGTGCCATCAAACAACATTTCCCACGGGCTTAGCGTGTGTATTTGCACCGATGGGTGCATGGTGTATAAGCGGAATAGTTGACCATCGTGTACTAAAATACCGCTTGATTTGTCATTTTCAATGATGGGGTTTCGGTCATATTTTGTCCAGTGAATCAAATCGTTTGAAACGGCTACATTGGTACTCCACTCACGCCAGTCTTTAAACGCCGATGCGTGATAGTAGCCGTAATACTTACCTTTGTATTTGATGATTTGGTTCATCGCCACGGCAAACTTGTCGTACTCATTAGGCCCTAAAGCGATAACAGGTTCGTCTTGGAAGTTTCTCCAAACCTTCAAATCGCTAGAGGTGGCGAGCCATATCCCCAAATCGTCGCGTTCGTAGAACAAATACCACGTTTTGTTTTCATACCAAATGGTGGGGGTGCCATATGCTCCTTTGCTAATGGGCGACCCGTCGCTACGGCGAATGTCTAAGTTGCCTTTTTCTTGCCAGTGAATGCGGTCGGTTGATGTTAACAAATGGGCTATGTCGTCGCGGCCTTCGGCAAACATATAATAAATGCCATTGACTTTCACTACCGACATGTCTTCTACCCAATCCAAGTCATAAATGGGGTTTTGGGAATAGCGCTTCCAGTGAATACCGTTCGAGGACGAGGCGTAACCAAGGAATTTGGGGGATTTAGGATCGTTTTTGTAGCCCGTGTACCAAAGATGGTAGGTATTCCCTTCGCGCAGAATGTAGCCCCGCTCGCGAATTTTTTCGTCCCATGTTTTTTTACCCGTTCCTTCAAAAACGGGTTTTTGGGTATGGACTTTAAAATCAACGATTTCGGAGGGAAATTGGGCACGAGTTTGACTGAAGTAAAAACAAGAAAGAACAAGGAACAGTTTTTTTTTCATGATGAGAGTGCTAGAAATGAAGTGCTTAAAAATTTATATACTCCTAAGTAAAAATGTAATGCCAAAGGTATTTTGGAAGCGAACGGGTTTGCCTTATTTGATGGCAGAGTTCCAGTTATTCGTCGTTTTGATGAGGCGTATAGCTTCTTCGTTACACCCGCTACCGCTACCTTTGATGACGTGCACCGATATTGCTTCAAGGGCTTTGGAAAGTTCTTGAATAGAACGCCAAAATCCTAGACATTTTCGGGTTGCATAAGTTAAGTAGTCATCTTGGGCTTTAGGATAAGGTACATGGGTATTCTCCCAAGAAGCGGCTGCTTGAGGAGATAAGTAGTGATTGTTAGGAGTGTTAATACAGTCAAAACTAAGAACAAAGGCATGATTGGCTATTTTCCTGCTAAATACTTATTACGATACTCAATGGGGGTACAGCCTTTGATTTGTCGAAATTGTCGTGCAATATTCTTACTGTCGGTGAGGCCCATGTCGAGGGCAATTTCAAAAACTGTCATGTCGGTTTCGAGTAGTTTTTGGGTAAATTTTTCAATCCTTAAATTAAAAATATACTTGTAAATCGGGTATCCTGTAATGTCCTGAAAACGCTGCTCCAACGCCCGTCGCGACAATGGCACTTGTTTGACCACGTCACCGACTTGCAGGTTTTTGTCGATATTTTGGTGAATAAATTTTAAAGACGAAGCAATGTACTTATCGTTGGTGGCATAAATATCGGTGGACTGACGGGTAATTACCTGCGTTGGTTTTACATAAATATCATAAACATCTAGTGTACCGTGTTCAATCATGTGGTGTAGCAATTTGGCTGCGTCGTAGCCTCCTTTTTCGGTATCTTGAGCAATGCTCGAAAGCGGTGGGTCGGAAAACTCACAAATCATTTCGTCGTTGTCAACTCCCAACACCGCCACTTCTTCAGGAATACGAATATTGGCCAAGCGGCAGGCTTCCGTAATATGCTGTCCTTGGTTGTCGTCGCACGCCATAAGCGCAAGCGGTTTGGGAAGTGAATTGAGCCATTGGCTCAGGGGGCTAGGTTTGTAGTACCACAGCTCACTCGACCGCGACATGGCGTGTTCAAAATAATGCACCTGAAAACCTGCTTTTCGTACGCGCGCCTCAAAACCTTCTGCTCGCTCGCGCGACCAAACGATGTCTTTGAAACCGTAAAAGGCAAAGTGCTTGAAGCCTTTTCGGAGAAAATACTCGGCACCCATGTGTCCTGCTTCGTAGTGGTCGCCCGTGATGTTTGGAATCTCTTTGAAACGTTCTTTGAAGTCTTGCGCAATGACGGGGATGCCCGCTTCCACGATTTTAGAAATCTTGGGGTCGTTGTACAACTGCCCAATGATGCCGTCGGCTTCCCATTCTAACGCCCATTCCAAAATCCCGTCGATACCAATGGTTTCGCGCTGAAACAGTGGCATTCGGCAAAAAATCCACGGGCCGTGCTCTTTCGAGTATTTCGAAATCCCTTGAAGTAAGCCTTTACTGTATTCTTCGGCAAAATCGATGAGAAGGATAATTTTGTACATCTAGGAGAAAAGTTCTTTCCAACTCTTAATGGTGGCATTGGTCACAAGGGGTTTTGCCCAAAAACCAATGCTCAAAATATATCCCAATGTAATCATCAAAAACAACATAGCCAAACGCAATCCTATCAACTCGGCCAAGCCTCCAATGATGAGTGGCACCACCGCACCGCCTGCAATGCCTGAGCACAAAATTCCCGAAAATGTACCGTGGTGATAAGGAACCGAATTGAGCGCCAACGAGACGATAATTGACCACATCACCGAAGCAAAAAAACCACTCATTGGGAAGGCATACAAAGCCATTTCGAGTGGCCCAAACAACCCTATTAAGACCGAAACAATGGTTCCAACGGTGAAAAGTAACAATACCTGACGGCTATCGAAGAGTTTTAGCAACACAAGCCCTAAAATACAGCCAATGGTGAGCAGGCCCCAAAAATACGAAATCACCGAAGCCCCTTGGGTGGCAGGGTCAACGTGGTGGTAAGTTTGTAGAAATTTTGAGGTCCAGTTGGCAATGCCTTGCTCTGTGCCTACGTAGGCAAAAATCCCCAGAAAGAACAGATAGACGTAGCGGTTTTTGAGCAAGTCTTTGAAGGCGTTTTGAGTGTCAATCTTCTCGTCTTCCTTGAGCTTTACCTCGGGAAAACGTACCATTTTTACAATGACAACCATCAGAAGCGCCACTACGGCAAAAACCCAATATAACGATACCCATTTCAGCTCCGCAGGAACAATACGGTTGAGGGTAGAAACAAACACATTCGTATCTTGTTCCGAATGTACATTTAACACCAAATAACTGTACAACATTGGGCTCAAAAACGAAGCACCGCCAAAAAATAATTGGGCCATTACGGAGTTGAAGGCAAAATTCACTTCACCCCCCGCTACTCGCAGCAGTGGGTTAATCACTACTTGCAACATGGCCATGCCAATGCCGATAATAAAAAGCGATAGTAACGACACTGTAAACGTGGGTACAAGTGCAAATAACAATGCCCCACCAAATGCCAACAAAAAAGCCCAGAAAAGCACCTTTTTCTCGCGATACTTCTCTACCAATATCCCCGAAGGAATAGAAGCCACCCCGTAGGCCACAAAAAAGGCAAACGGCAAAAAGCCTGCTAAGCCGATGCTTAGGTCAAAACTATCGACGATGTCGGGGATGATAGGGCCAAGAATATTGCTTAAAAACGATATGACAAAGAAGATAACAAAAATGAGAATGACAATAAAGGTGTTTCTTTTCATGTGGTTTTAGGTTTTGGATTTGGTCGGGTTGTGAGACCCCCTTGTCACGTTTTATAAGCAACTCTCAGCACGTTTACCTCAAACTACTCACTGTCAACTTATTATCCTGAGACACAAGGGCGGCTGCTCCTAAAAGGGCAATGTCGTCGTTTTGAGATGGCAATATTTTGATTCGCTTGAGGGTTTCGGGATAGGCAAAATCCTCCAATGCTTCGCGCATTCCACCCTCAAAAAATAAAAATGCTTTGGCAATAGAGCCTCCTAATACAATTACCTCGGGGTCGTAGGTGTACATGGCGGCTTTGATTGCAAAACCCAAATGTACACCAAATTCTTGCCATAAACGAAGGGCATGTTTGTCGCCTTCGAAGGCAGCGTTGCTCACAAGTAAGGCAGTAGTGTCGTGCATGGCTTCAAAGAAATTGCTACCAGCGTAATATTCGAGATTGTGCTCTCGATAGGGCAAAAGCCCGATTTCCCCCGCCCCACAATTGCTCCCGTTGTATAACTGATTGTCAATAATAATGCCTGCTCCTAGTCCCGTTCCAATGGTCATACCAACAACGGAATGGTAGTTTTGAGCAACTCCGTAACGGTGTTCGCCGAGGGTAAAACAGTTGGCGTCGTTGTTGACATACACAGGGATGTTAAATTCTTGTTCTAAAATATCACGAAGTTTAACTTTTTCCCACGAAGGTATGTTGGCAACGTTGTACACGATTCCTTTTTCTACATCTACGACCGATGGTACTCCAATCCCTATGCTACTCACTGGATGCTGAGTGAGGGGACGTATCAGGTCAAACAACTGCTCTAAAGTAGCCGATATTGACTCCTTCTCTTGGAGAAAAACCGTGTTTTGGTGGATAATCTCCCCGTTAAATTCGACTCCCGCTTTTACTTTGGTTCCTCCTAAATCTACTCCTATTTTCATTTTTGCTACTTTTTAAGTGTTAACGTTGCGTATTTATCTGAGCGAACGCATGGTGGGCAACTATGAATGACGAATGAGCTATTTTACTTCGACGGTGCGGCTTGCTTTGCCTGCGGCGTCAAATGCTTTGAGCTTGATTTTACCTTTTACTTGAACGGGGGTATTGTATGCGGGTGATTCATCGGTGGGCTCGCTGCCGTTGGTGGTGTAGCGTATCCGAAGCCCAGGATAAGCGATATTGGCCTTTAATATTCCGTTTTCGATGATGGCGCCTGGCAGTGGAATGCGGTAGTTATACCCTCCGTTGAGATAGCTGAGACGAGGTAAGTCTTTGTTGGCAAGGGTGTTGACAAAGACGTTCCAGCTTGCCTGAATGGCTTTTTCGCGAGTAGTACGGTCGGTAATCGTTTCCCATGGACGTTCGGCACTCCAAGCACTTTCGGCAAAGCCCATCAATTTGGGTAATGTATAATATTCGAGCATATCTCGGCCTTTGACCGTTTCGCTCCACAGTTGACATTCTATCCCGATAATGTTTTTACGAGCCTCGGGCCGAAGTCGTTCTACGTTGTTGAAAACCAAAGGCTTGCCAAAATTATTGGTGTAGGTGGTTTTAAACATATCGTACGGGGCAAACGTATAATTATCACGGGTATCGACAAAGCCTGCCCAGTAGAGACCAGGTTCTTGCGACTCGTTGTTGTAGGCCAAATCGAAGTAAAAATTGGTGACGTTGCACAACACCACAGGGTAGCCGGCATTGGCCAAACGGTAGCCCAAATCGGGGTCGTAGAGGTTGTTCCACACGTAAGGAACCACGTTTTTGCCCGCAAACTCAGGGTTAACCTTGAGCGCGCCGCCTTTGGTTTTGGCCAATGCCACTTCTTCCCAGCCGTGCACTTGAAGACCGCGTTTTTGGAGACGAGGCAACAAACGACGAATAAAATAAGCGTGCAGGTTGTGAAACTCGCCGATGCTTGGGTCTTTTTTGAGCAGGTCTTGTGCCCAAGGAGATTGGGTCCACGCACCTCCTGCTACTTCGTCGCCCCCAATGTGGAAAATATCTAACGTAAGCCCTGCTTCTTTGTACATTTTGATAATTTCGTCGGTGACTTTTTCGTAGAATCGGTAGGTCGATTCTTGCGTCACATCGGTTACGTTGTCTTTATAGCTTTGAGCTGATAAGTACACTGAGGCATCCTTGGGGTCTACTAAGCGGTATTCGTTGGCTTCTTTAGTTTTGCCTTCTTTCATCAAACGCTGATAACGCGCTTCCATCGCTTTGATGGCCGCCCGTGCGTGGCCAGGTAGGTTGACTTCAGGGATGACTTTGATGTGGCGAGCGTGGGCGTACTTCAAAATGTCGATAAAATCGGCCTTGGTATAAAACCCACTTCCATGGCTTCCTTTTCCGTAGGCTTCGGGTCCTGAGCCGTAGCCTGGGTGCAAAGCGGCTTCGTTGTAAGATTTAACGTGCTGACGCTGAGCGCCTACTTTGGTAAGTTCGGGTAAGCCGTCGATTTCTAACCGCCAACCTTCATCTTCCGTTAGGTAAAATAAGAAGTGATTGAGTTTGTAAAATGCCAGTACGTCTAAGAGGCGTAGAATGGTTTCTTTGGTTTGGAAATTACGTCCAACGTCAAGGTGCATACTGCGAAAATGAAAACGAGGAGCGTCTTCGATTTGTACGGCTTCCAGCGAAATGGAGGAAGGTTTTTGTGCCAAAGCCGCTGTCGGAAGGAGCGCAACGAGGCTCTGAGTGCCGTAAAATACACCGGCGGCGTCGCTGCCAACTATGGAAATACCTTGCGGATTCACGGCTAGTTGGTACGCTTCTTTACCGATGCCTTTGACATTCAGAGCGGCCGTACTCAATGAAATGGCATTGGGTGCGGGTGGCGCATTTTTAGTTTTAAACTCATTTCCAGTGAGTTCTTTAAGGCGTTGTGCCAACAAATTGGCTTCGTTTTCGAGCCCTGTGGTGTAATAAATAGGGGTGGACGACGTCAATGAAAACGAGCCTTTCCCCGTAACCACACTTATGGGAGAGGGGATAATACGTTGTAATTGGGTGGCTGCGACGGGGCTTACTTGAAGGTTTTCGTTGTAACGTGAGGCAGCTGTAATGATGGGGTCTTGGTCGGCAGGGCTGCGCAAAAGTTGTTCTTTGCGCGTAAATGGAACTACGGCGCATTTCTCTATTGGTACCCTTTGCACCTCTTCGCCTTTTTCGTCATAAAACACAAAATAGAGCCCTAATGGAGCATCTGTTTCTTTAATGATTCCCTCGGTACCTCGGTAGGTGATGGCAAGCGAGTCGCCAGGGGCTAGTCGGAAGCCTTTGTTGGGAGAAAGCTTGTACCAGTCGCCGTTGAGGTGTTCCAACGATGCAAGCTGAGGCGTAAGTGCAGGCGTGAGCGGGCGCGGAGCCATGTTGAAAAACAACGCCCAAGCACTATCTGAAAGCGTGAGATTACTGTTGTTTTTGAGGTGAAATTTTGCTTCAAAACTGTCGTTAGGTTCTACAAAATTACTGACCAATTCCCACGAAACGGCAATCTTGTTGGCTTGGTCAAAATGGCTTGTAGAGGCTGACTTGCAGCCGCAGAAAACCCAAATTAAAAGCCCTAAAGTGGTGATAATTGAAATTTTACGCATAAATGTCGAGGTTAAGTAGCCTTTATAGTACGGTAATACGTAGTAAAAATACCATTCAAAAAGGTGTAAATTTGAATCTTTCGTTAACCTAAGCCTATAATATGTCATTTCCTACTTCTCGCCTCGTTTCGCTTGATGCCCTTCGTGGTTTTACGGTGGCAGCAATGCTCATGGTTAACTTCCCTGGTAGCGGTGAGCACGTCTTTTTTACGCTTCGCCATACTGTTTGGAATGGGCTTTCATTTACTGATTTGGTTGCCCCTATTTTCCTGTATGTCATAGGCGTGTCTATCGTTTTGGCGTATTCAAAAAAGACAAATGGTGACAAAAAGGAATTGTACAAAAAAATCGTGATTCGGTCGCTGAAAATCTACGCCGTTGGGATGTTTTTGAACCTGATGCCTGACTTTAATTTTGCCGAAGCTCGTTGGACGGGTACTCTTCACCGCATTGCGTTTGTGTTTTTGGGATGTGCTATGTTGTTTTTAACTACCAATTGGCGACAACAGGCGTGGGTAGCTGTTAGTATTTTGGTAGGTTATTGGCTGGCCTTAACGCTCATTCCCACTCCAGGCATAGGTAAAGTGATGCTGGAACCTGGCGTTAACATTGTGGCGTGGTTTGATTCGAAGTTTTTGCCAGGAAAAATGTGGCAAGGAACGTGGGATCCCGAAAGTATTTTGAGTACGCTACCTTCCATTGCCTCAGGGATTACTGGGATGTTGGCAGGACGCTTGTTAATCGCTGATATAAACCCTAATCTAAGGGTCAATTACCTGATGACGGCTGGAGTGATTTCGTCGGTGCTAGGGTATTTTTGGGGACTGGGCTTTCCTGTCAATGAAAACCTATGGACAAGCTCGTTTGTGTTGGTGACTTCTGGTTTTGCGAGTTTGTTGTTGGGAGTGTTGTATTTCGCGGTCGATATTTTGGGAAAAACCAAAGGAACACAAATCGGGATTATTTTTGGAGCCAACGCCATTTCGGTTTATGTACTTGGCGACATCTTGGCCTTATTTTTTTATGGAACCTCATTGGGCGGAAAAACTCCAAACGAACACGCCGTCGATGCTTTAGTGGGTATAGGAATGAGTCCTAACCTTGCAAGTTGGCTATACGCGATGTTTTTTGTAGCCGTCAACTTCGTCCCCGCCTATTGGCTGTATCGAAAAAAGATTTTTATCAAATTGTAACAGGGTCAGACAACAGCCAGACCCCAGGCAGGTGATAGCAAACTAGCAAACGGTCTAACGATCGTCTGAACTATATGTATAAAAACTATTGGTACACAGTAGTTTAGAAACTCAAGGGGGCTTCAACTTCTCGGTCGATAGCAACTGCCTTTTTTCAAGGAATGCTTGTTTTTCTTCAACAGACTACTATTTTTGTACTGGCTTGGTTAGCACTTCACTTTTTCGGACGACCAAGTTAAGGCGTTGGCATGCTAACTTACTTGGGTTCCAATATATGCATTAAGAAAAACGAAGTAGTTGTAAATCAATAAATTAGCTTTAAACTATAACCATCTCAATGCTTTTGATTGTAAAAAATAGAAAAACAAGTACGGGATTTTTTAGAGCAAATGGTCTGACTATTGTCTGACATCTATGAAAATATGCGAAAACAACTCATTTGCCTTTGTTTTGCGTTGTGTGGAATTCAAGCTACGGCGAAGGCACAAAAAGTAAAGTTCGGGGTGCTTTCGGACGTACACGTTCCGACCATGCACGATGCCAAAGAACGCTTGACGGCGTTTGTGGACAGTATGAAAACGGCCAAGCCCGATTTTGTCGTTGATTTGGGCGATTTTGGAACTCCGGCGCCTAAGTATGCCTACGGTTTTGAGATTTGGAATAGCTTCCCAGGCCCAAAATACCACGTTATTGGCAACCACGAAATGGACGGTGGTTTTTCGCTAAAACAGGCGTTGGAGTATCGAAAAATGACTTCGTCGTATTATTCGTTTGAGCAAAAAGGCTTCCATTTTATTGTCTTAGATGGCAACGACAAAAAATCGCCCGATGTGAAAGGTTACCAAGAACATTTAAACCCGCCGCAAATCGCGTGGCTCCGCGACGAACTCACGAAGGCAAAAGGTCCGATTGTGATTTTCTCACACCAAGGCTTAGGTAAAGACGGGGTGGATAACGCCGAAGAAATTCGACAAATTCTTGAGAACCACAATGCAAAGGCGAAAAAGAACAAAGTGATTGCCAATTTTTACGGCCACATTCACTACGACCGTGCCGATAACATCAACGGTATTTGGTACGCCTGCATCAACTCAATGTCGTATAAATGGCTTGGGGAAGAGTATGGCCGCGTTCGTTACAGTGAAGAAGTCGATAAAAATTTCAAATGGATTAAATACACCGCCCCTTACCGTGACCCGCTGTTTACAGTGATTGAAATTTCCAAAAAAGGGACCATCACAATGTCGGGAAAAAAATCGGAATGGGTAGGGCCTTCGCCCAAAGAAATGGGGTTTCCGCAAGACAATAAAGACTATGACGTACCCGAAATTCGTCCAAAAGTGTTAAAGTTTTAATCTCTCCAATTTAAAACGGTTGAGGTACGTTTCAGACAAAGTTAGCGGTTTAAAATTTCCACCTTCCCGAAGGTTTCAAAACTTTCGGGAAGGTGCATAGAAACAACGCTATTTTTTCTGCTCTTTCCGAGCTTTGTATTCCTTAAAACGGTTTTCGTATTGTTGAATTTCTTCTGGTTTGAAGCGGTTGAGGTATGCTTCGGGCAAAGCAAGGCGTTCGGGGGCTAATTTAGGCGAGGTATCAATCAGTCGGTTTCGTCCTCCCGCATTTTTGGTTAAATCAAAAACGTCGTAAAGTTCCCCCGCCACCGTATAGGCTTTGTACGAAAGCTTGTTGCCATCGACCGAAATAATTTGGTACAACTGCGTGTTAGAACCCGCACGATCCATCCAATCTTGTAAGCCAATGGTGTACATTTTAGGCCCACTGACGGATACTACATAAATGGGGCCATCAGGGTATTTTCGGCTTTGCCCCAAAGGCATGTTAAGCCCGCGGCCGTAGGTGTGGTCATGGCCTTGCAAAACCAAATCGACGTGGTGTTTTTTGTAAATAGGCTCCATTTTTAACCGCCATTCGTCGTTATTTCGTCCATTGGCGGTTGAATAAATCGGGTGGTGGTGCGTCACAATCGTCCAACGATTAGGGTTTTTTTCTAAAATTTCTACCAGCCATTTTGCCTGTTCGTCCAAAACTGTAGAATCAAGTAAGGCAGCTTGGGAGTTTAACGAGATGAAGCGCACGCCTTGATAATCAAAATAATAGGCGGTTTCTTTGAGTCGGGTGGGGCCATTTTCGGGCAATGCAAACGAAGGCCGCCAGTGGATTGACAACGATGATTTGCCGGTGGGGTCGCGGAAATATTCGTGATTGCCTGGGCTTGCTAAGGTAGGTACCATGCCATTAATCCAGCCTCCAGCCTCGAACCATTCGCCCCACTGCCAATCGGCATTGGAGGTGGTGATGAGGTCACCTGCGTGAATCATCAAACTCACCGAAGGCATGGCTGAATACGCCCCCCGAATTGTGCGTGACCAGAGCGAACGAATGTCGTTTTGGGCATCGCCAAAGTACAAAAATGAGAATGGAACGGCTTGGTCGTTGGCAGTTTTGAAATGAAACCATTCGCTCCAATATTCTCCTGAACCCACTCGGTAGCTATATTTTGTGTTGGGTTTGAGGTTGGTAAAATGAACCGTATGATAGTGAACTCGTTTGCCATCCACGATGACACTTTCGGTCGTAGCAGGAACAAACGTTGCTTTTTTGACAAAATCGGGCGAAGCGTCGGCTTCGTGAATGGCACCAACCGCCGTAACTATTGTGGAATCCGTTCGCCAATTGACCGACTGCGAAGTGGCGGCGTTGTTTTCCTGCCAACCCAAAATAACACGGTCGGGGTAGGGGTTTGGTATGTACGGTTTGTGCGTTTGTGCCGAGCTAGTTAGGGTTAAAAAACCACTTAGTAAAAGGCCTAAAAGACCTGATTTTTGGATAAGTTTCATGTGCAATAGACTTATGATTGGACGATTTGATCCATAAGGAGATTGGCGCGCGCACCTGTTTGGCCTGTGCTTGGGCAGGTGCCTTCGCCTCTAAGTTCCTGAACAATCGTTTCAATAAGAGGCTGTTGAACGTGTTCGGGGTATGGTATTTCAAAGGTTTGGGTGCCTTCGGCAGTTTCAACGCGAATGGTGAACTGCTCAAAAAACGAGAAGATGATTTTACCCTTCGAGCCAATCAACTCCGATTCGTCGAGGCGTTGTTCGGGATTGAGAGTATAGCACCAGCTGCCCGTTCCTAACACGCCCGACTCAAATTCGAAATAAGCCACGACAATATCGTCGGCTTTGTACAAGCCTGCTTGGTTTCTAGCAAAGCCTTTGGCCGATACAATTGGCCCTAAAATGTATTCCAACAAGTCGAACTGGTGTGAGGCTAAATCGTGGAAATGCCCCCCGCCCGAAATTGCGGGGTCGACGCGCCAACGCGGTTGTGCATCATCGCCAATTTCTTCAGAGTAGGGGTTGTAATGAATTTGAACTTTGGCCAAACGTATATCGCCAATCACTTTTTGGTTCACCAATTCTTTGAGTTTAAGAAAATAAGGCAACTGTCGGCGATAATAAGCTACAAACAAGGGAACCCCGGTTTCGCGACTCACTTGGTTCATTTGTTCGCATTCGTCAGCATTAAGTGCCATTGGCTTTTCTACATATACGGCTTTTCCAGCTTTCATGGCTTTGGTGGCGTATTCCATATGAACGTTGGGAGGGGTGGCAATGTAGATGGCATTTACTTCGGGGTCGTTGATAAGAGCATCGACGTCATTGTACCACTTGGGTACACCGTGACGTTGGGCATAATCAGCGGCTTTTTGGGCGTCGCGCCCCATAACAGCAACAAGCGATGAATGTGGTACTTTACTAAACGCAGGGCCACTTTTCTTTTCGGTTACGTTGCCACAACCAATCATTCCCCAGTTGATATGTTCCATAAAAGCAAAAAATTTCGATGTGTACGTTGATGTTTTGGATACGAAAGTAAAGGTTTGAGCGAATTATATGTCAATAAATCTTTTATCTCAAATAATTAGCTGAGGAAGTGTGTCTGAAGGTTTGTCGTCACCAACAGCTTGCTTGATTACCGAAAGATCGTGACGGAGGCGTTGGGTAAATAATGCAATGTCAAAACTATGCACTACTATATTTACTCCTTCGTTGATCCATTTGATTTGGCGCTCTGGCTCCAGCGAAAAATGGATGCCAATAGCTAGTCCTTTAGCGCGGGTTTTATGAATGATGGTGCGGATGGCTTCTTCAAAAATAGGGTGGTCGTATTGTTCGGGCAAGCCCAGACTCACCGATAAATCGTGCGGACCAATAAAGACCGCATCTAATCCCTTGACCGACAGTAAATCGTCGAGGTGGTCGAGGGCAGGTACACTTTCAATGTTGGCGATACAAATGTTGGCGGCGTTGTAGTTAGCAATGTACTGCGCTAATTCGGTGGGCATTTCGGCACCTTCGTGAAGGTGTTGGTGTAACACCTGGCCTTTCAGTGGGCGGAACTTTACGCCACCAACTAGTTCCCGAATTTGGGTGGCTGATTCTAAATAGGGGGCTACTACCCCCAACGCACCGCCGTCGATTACTTGGCAGGCCAAAAAAGGGTCGGGGCTAGGAATACGAACGATAGGAGTAATGTCTAAGGCTCGGAAAATTTGACACATTTTGGCCAATTCACCACGGTCTAGCGGAATGTGTTCGGTATCAATAAACACAAAATCAAGCCCTATTTTTTTGAGTGCAGCAGGCCACAGAGGCGAGGTAGACGTAAAACAAGTGCCGTAGACATTTTGGCCGTTTTGTAGTTTTTGAAGTAAGCTAAGAGTCATCTTTAGAGCCTGAAAAAGAAAGAGTTGCTTTGTTAAAAAGAGCGTAAAAGTAATACGCTTAGTGTAAAGGATGAGGCTATTTATAAGAGTATCAATTTTGGCACGTTTATTGGAAAAATACCGCATGTGAGCAACATCAATAACTGTAAAAGACAATGGAAGCACCGAAAGAATTTGTAGCTTTGCTTCGAGATACACAAATGATTTTGGATAGTATGCCTGAAGAAGCCCTCGATATATCGGTGGTTATACCACTTTTCAACGAAGAAGAATCTCTCCCTGAGCTTAGCGCGTGGATAAAACGCGTCATGGACGAGCATCAGTTTAGCTATGAAGTGTTGCTTATTGACGATGGAAGCTCCGACAATTCTTGGTCAATCATTCAGAAACTGTCAGTCGATAATCCGAGTATCAAAGGGATTCGTTTCAACCGTAACTACGGAAAAACGCCTGCTTTGCAAACAGGTTTTCAGGTGGTAAAAGGCAAAGTGGTAATTACTATGGATGCTGACCTCCAAGATAGTCCCGACGAAATTCCAGAACTGTATCGAATGATTACCGAAGATGGGTACGATTTGGTATCGGGCTGGAAACAAAAACGCTATGACCCGCTCAGTAAAACGCTCCCAACGAAGTTGTTTAATGCCGTAACGCGCAGTATTTCAGGGGTATATCTCCACGATTTTAATTGCGGATTGAAAGCCTATAAACAGCGCGTAGTGAAAAATATCACACTTTATGGCGAAATGCACCGCTATATCCCCGTGGTAGCTAAGTGGAATGGTTTCCGTAAAATCGGGGAAAAAGTGGTGCAGCACCGCGCTCGTAAATACGGAAGTACGAAGTTTGGCTTAGAACGTTTTGTCAATGGCTTTTTGGATTTGCTTTCCATTACGTTTGTCCATCGTTTTAGCAAAGCGCCCATGCACTTCTTTGGGTTGTGGGGAACGCTCTCTTTTTTGATTGGATTTTTGATTACGACGGTTCTGATTATCAAGAAATTATACTTGATTTACACCCACGAACCTTATCGTAATGTGACCGAAAATCCGTTGTTTTACCTGGCACTGGTGGCCATTGTCATCGGATTTCAACTTTTTTTAGCAGGATTTTTGGGTGAAATGATGGTAAAACAACATACCGTCAAACAACCTGATTATCTAGTAACGGAACAGATTGGGATTTAACAAGGTTTTGAGAAACCTTGAGCGTCAGATTTGAGAATCTGACGTCACTTGTCGTGAGGTTAGTTACTCATTGTTGGTGACTCAGTTACTCAAATTCATAACTAGCGGTGGTATTAACTGACCAAGTGTTGTACTTTTCTCAGACTACATTGTAAATTATAGGGCATATTGAACGTTTGATAGCGGAGGGTGAAATTGTAAACTCATTGATGACGTTGTTGTACCAAAATTACAAAATAGCATTTTTTAAAACTCTCCAAACTGTCCGTACATATCCTTCAATTTCGGGTCACGTTCGGCATTGCGGATGTCTTTTCGCATGGCTTTTACACCTTCAATATCGGTCAGAAGGCCCAGTACTTGGTAAGCTCCAAATCGCACAAAATAGGCGGGGTCATTGCGAGCCATGGTTTCGAGCAGTGGCAGTGCTTTTCGCTGCACTTCGCTGTTGGATTTAATGAGGTATTTGCCAAATACTTGCAAAAAGTTATACATCTCACCCGACTTCAAACGCTTCATTTTCAGCATAAACCAGTCGTATTGCTCGGGTTTGGCCAAGCCTGCGTAGTAATTGGCCACAGCCGTTACGATTTCGCTGTTGGGGGCGTTTTCAAAACGCTTCGCAACGTCGGCGGCATCGTCGGGTTTCCCGATAAGGTAGGCATCGAGGGCTGCCGAAACTACCTGATACGAGCTGTCGTTGAGGGCTTCGCGTAAAAGAGGGTCGTTAGAGCTGTCCCCAAACGAACCTAACGTAATGATGGCCTCAGTACGCACCCGAGGATGGGCATCTACGCGAGCTTTGCTCTGAATAATTCGTTCGACTTCGTTGAATTGCAAGCCATCGTATTCTGAAAAGTTGGAAAGAGCTAATTGCCTGATTTTCCAAAATTTATCGCTCATGGCTTTCATCATGAGTTGTCGCACGGTAGAGTCGGCAAGTTGGTTTTCTAAGCCCGTAATCGCTTCATAGCGAGCAAGGTATTTATTACAATGTTGGTATTGAAAAATAAATTCAAGCTTTGACTTTTCGTAATTAATCTCGCCCAACAGTTGCCGTTCGGCGTCAAAATCCACCAAATCAGGGCGTTGTTTGACTGGAATTTCAAACGTTTGTTTTGCTTTACTGACAACAATGTCATGGGTTTTTTTTTGCCCATTTACCCATACATCTACTTTGAGGGGTAAGCGATAAATTGGAGTATAAAGCGAGTCTTGCAACTGAGTGACTTTGAGCGTCACTTTATCGGCTTCGTACGATTTTTCTACTTTCAACGTAGGGTGTCCTGGTGATAAGAACCACTGATTAAAAAACCAGTTCAAATCTTCGCCGGTCACTTCTTCAAACGCCCCCCGTAAATCGTTCACTTCGGCCGTTCCGAATCCGTAGCGAATGAGGTAATTGCGCATGGCGGTAAAAAATGCTTCGTCGCCAATATATTTGCGAAGCATGTGCAAGACTAACCCTCCTTTGGCATAAGAGTGGTTGTCGAACATGTCTTCCATGTCGGTGTAATTGTAGCGAATGAGGGGTTCTTGTTTCTGTTCAGACTCGCCCAAATACTGTTGCAAAGAACCTTGTGCCCAAAAATCAGCTTGTTCGGGGCCGAGTTTGTGTTCGTTCCAGAGGTATTCAGAATAATTGGCAAAGGCCTCGTTGAGCGGCAAATGCACCCACGACTCGCAAGTGACCAAATTTCCAAACCAGTGGTGCATCAGTTCGTGCGCGATGACATCGTCGGAGTTTCCATCTAGCAAAGCGCGGGTATCAGTTTGGATATTTTCGGCGTGAACAGTCATGGATGTGTTTTCCATGGCACCTGCCACAAAGTCTCGAACGGCAATTTGGGCGTATTTATCCCACTGAAATTCTATCCCAAACTTATTTTCAAAGAACTCAATCATTTCGCGCGTTCGTCCAAAAATGGCTTTGGCGTGCGGGGCATATTCGGGTTCTACATAATAACTCAGCTCAAGGCCATTGTGAATGGTATCTCGGACCACGGCAAAATCACCGACCACAAAGGCCGCCAAATAGGGAGCGTGTGGCAGTTTTTGCACCCATCGGTCGGTGCGGGTACTGTCAGGATTGAGGCGAGATTCGACGAGTTTTCCGTTGGAAAGGGTTTTAAAGCGTTTCTCGACCGTTAGACGAATGTCTTGGGTCATTTTTTCGTTCGGGCTATCGACCGTAGGCATCCAGCAGGAATTGTACTCGGTCTCGCCCTGCGTCCAAATCTGCTGTGGTTTTCCTTCGTCTAGCCCATCGGCATTGATAAAATATAGCCCTTTGTCGCCCTTTGCGCCCACAATTCCCGCAGGGAGCTCGTTGGGTTTTGCTACGTAGTCGATAAGTACGTGAATGGTGTCAAATCGTGAGTACTTACGCCGCAACTTGATATTCAAAAGGCGCTTGTCGTAGGTGTATTCGAGCGGGTCGTTGATGTATTCGTAGATGTACTTTTTTTTCTGGTAATCGTATTTTTTGAGGGTATCTAGTTGGAAAATGCCCTTAATATCGAAACCCTTCGCGTCTAGTTCGAGGGTGTTTTGGGGGTAAAAATAGGGCTTAAACGTAATGACAGCTTTCCCTAACGCGTGCTGCCGTAGCCAATCGAAACGGAGGTTGAGTTGGGTGTGTAAAATATCATTTTTAAGCGTACGAGTGGGACGATTGGGTCCTTTTTTGGCTACCCAAACAGGCGCTTTGCGAAGCGTATCGGCTGGGTTGTTTGCCTTCGAAAATGAGCAAAATGCTGTAAAACAAGTAAATAAAAGTAATGCGATTCGTTTTACCATTAGTTCAATCCTTTGCCTTTAGGACGTTGAAAGTCAAAAAGGTAATTTGTGAAAATGAGAAAAATAGTGTGTTAACACAGATTAAATAATAACGCAAAGTTCGGAAAGGTATTGGAAACAACGCAACAATTCACAAAAAAAGCGCCAATCGATGTCATTCGACTGGCGCTTTTGCTGGTCAGATGATAGTCAGACCACTGTTTAACCTTATACCAATTCGTTTTTTACCAAATACTCAGCAATCTGAACGGCGTTGGTGGCTGCTCCTTTACGGAGGTTGTCGGCCACAATCCAGAGATTGAGGGTTTTAGGTTGTGATTCGTCGCGGCGAATACGTCCTACAAACGTCTCATCTTTGCCGTGTGCCGTCAAAGGCATCGGATATATTTTATTTTGTGGGTCGTCTTGAATTACTACACCTTCGGCTTGGCCCAAGATTTCGTAAATATCTTTGAGGTCAAACTCGTTTTCAAACTCAATGTTTACGGCTTCCGAGTGACCGCCAATCGTCGGGATACGCACCGTCGTAGCTGTAACGGCGATGTTATCATCCATCATGATTTTCTTGGTTTCGTTAGTCATTTTCATCTCCTCTTTGGTATAGCCGTTATCCAAGAAAACGTCGATGTGAGGCAATACATTGAGGTCGATAGAGTGAGGATATACCTTTGGAACGTCTTGATTACCATTGCGTTCTGCAAAAAGTTGGTCAACCGCTGCTTTACCCGTTCCTGTCACCGATTGGTAGGTCGAAACTACCACGCGTTTGATGCCATAGCGCTTGTGCAATGGATTCAAAACGACCACCATCTGGATGGTTGAGCAGTTGGGGTTGGCAATAATTTTATCTTCTTTGGTCAACGTGAAGGCGTTGATTTCGGGTACTACCAATTTCTTGGTTGGATCCATACGCCAAGCCGATGAGTTGTCAACGACTGTGATGCCTGCCTCAGCAAATTTAGGAGCAAGCGACAAAGAAGTTCCACCACCTGCCGAAAAAATAGCGATAGCTGGCTTTGCTGCAATTGCATCTTCAAAGCTAACAATGGTGTACTGTTTACCCTTGAACGTGACCTGTTTACCTACTGATTTTTCTGATGCTACTGGAATCAACTCAGTGATTGGGAAGTTACGCTCTTCGAGTACTTTGAGGATTTCGCTGCCTACCAAACCGGTAGCGCCTACTACTGCGATTTTCATTGGTTTGCTCTTGTTTGAGTTATTGAAATTTAACGGATGTACATAAAAAAATCGTCACCGCGAAGGTTAAGAATCTGGACAAACACGCTGGCATGATAGGGTCAATATCCCATCAGGCTCCGCGTGTCTATTTAGATTTCTTTGTGTTCACAGTGACGATTCAAAATGTGGGTGCAAAATAAGAGTTTTCTCAGATGTAAGTCAAGAAAATAATGAATTTTTTATAAAAAAATCTAAGGTTGTTTATTAAAATGATAATAATACAGCTCTAAAAATAAAAAAATGAGATTTTTGTAGCTATTTTTTGTCATTTTGTTAATTCATTGACCTTGAATCGTTTTAAGTTTTGCTCAGTCCAGAACTGACTGTTGGGTTTGAGAATGACGTTGAGAAACCCTAAAGTGACTGTAACGCCCAATGCCATCAGTTTTAGTTTTGATGTGGGTATGAAATTCTCCTAGTAAGCGCAATAATGAGAAGGTCTGTTGTATCGATGACATTTCCCGTGAGGGTTTGGGAGGCACACACTAAAGGTAGGACAAGGCAAAATAATTACCGAGTAGCAAGTTATTCAAAGCCCACGCGTTGTTACCGAAGAAGTAGGTGAAAATCGCCATACGTTGGTAGGAGTAATGCAGTAATCTAGGCGAACATCGAAGGCTTCGGCGTCGGTGATGGTTTCTACGGGGTCAAAAAAAGACACCCCTACTTTTAGTACATTGGAACGGCAATGCGCCAAAAAACGGTCATAGAATCCCTTTCCATACCCAACCCGATTGCCTTGGTGGTCAAATGCTAAAAGTGGAATAATCACCAAATCTATCTTTGACACAGGAAATAGGGGAGAAGTGTCGGGATTGGGTTCTAAAATACCCCATTGATTTTTGAGCAGTTCGATGCTAGATGACCACCGATAATGCTCCATTTCGCCCGTTTTGGGAAGGCTACGCGGAACGACGATGCTCGTGCGGGGAAATGCTTGTTGAAGGGTATCAATGATGGGGAATGTATCTACCTCATTTTGCCGACGAATGGGTAAATAGCAATGAATGGCTTGGAAGTCAGCCACAGGAAAAGTGGCAAAAAACAGCCGCGCAATGGCTTGACTTTGCGCGGCTGTTTCGGAAGGTGACAGTGCCACACGGCGTTCTTTGAACAATTTGCGTAGCTCCTTTTTGGTCATGATTATTTTGCTCCGTGCATCATTTTACTAAGTCGCCCAGCTAACAAAAATAATACCAATGAAGCAACCCCTGATAAGGCCACATTAATGAGGAAAAACTCATATAAATTATGGATTTCGATTCCTAAAAAATGGGTGGTTTTACCTGGTTCTGGATACAGCCCCGAAATCATTCCTGCCGCTTTATTGGCGATAGCTGGTGCTAAAAACCACACCGCCATCATCAAAGAAACGTACTTGGGAGGCGAAAGTTTGTTAACCAACGAAAGTCCGATAGGAGATAAGCATAGCTCTCCGACTGAGTGTAATAAGTATAGCGCTACCAAGTAAAACATACTTACCTTAATGCCAGGAATTAGATTTTTTACAGGAATTTCAATGACTACAAAGCCCAAAGTCACTAGAAAAAGCCCAATGGCCATTTTATATAAAGAGGAGGGCTCGGCATTTCTTTTACCCAAAAACCCCCATAAAAAAGCCATCAACGGCGCACAGGTAACGATAAAAAAGCCATTGAGATTTTGAAAAAGGCTGGGCGGAACGGTATAACCAAAAATATCGCGGTCGGTTTGCTCATCAGCAAAAAAAGTGAGTGAAGCAGGAGCTTGTTCAAACGTAGCCCAGAAGAAAATGACAAAAAACGAAATGATAAAGATGACGGCCACCTTCTCGCGGTCAATTCGGGTGAGTGATTTGTCTGCAAAAACAAGATAAACAATCACTAACGCTGACAGTATCAAAAATGGAAAGATAATATTTGTAACGAAGGCATCTACATACATGATACCAAGAGAAGCTAAAAGTAAGGCAGGAAGCCAAAAATAGACTTTTTTGATACTAGGAGAGTCGGCGGGTGTAATACCAACGGGGCTGCCGTCCCAAGAGAACAGGTATTTGTTTTGCCCCCACCAGAGGGTCAGGGTAGCAAGAAGCATGGCAAAACCACAAGCTAAAAAAGCCCATTTGAAGTCATTAGGGTTACCAGTATCTCCAAAAATACTGGTGACGAGGTTGCCTAAAAATGACCCTAAATTGATACCCATATAGAAAATGGTATAGGCAGCATCTCGGCGGCGGTCGCCTGGGCCATAGAGTGTTCCTACCATCGAGGAAATATTGGGTTTGAAGAACCCGTTTCCTGTAATCATCAATCCTAGCCCTAAAAAAAGCAATAAACTCGCTATTGGACTAAGGCCCTCGGTGGCCGTTTCGGGGCGTATGAGAGAGGAAAAGAAAAGAACAAATTGGCCTAACGCCATCAAAATACCTCCCGTCAGGATAGAACGCCTGTTGCCCCAGTAACGGTCGGCAATGAACCCTCCGATGAGCGGTGTCATATAGACGAGTCCTACATATCCGCCATAAATATTGGAAGCCATTGCTTTGTCAAAGAAAAGTGCTTTGGTGAGGTAAAGTACCAAGATAGCACGCATTCCATAGTAGGAAAAACGCTCCCACATTTCGGTAGCAAAGAGTAGATAGAGGCCGTTGGGGTGACGTGAAGATGTATTTTCTGCCATAATATTAGGGTTTAGTTTGTAAAAGAGTGTACTCTAATCCACAAATGTAAATAAAAGCCCCGTTCGTTGTATTTCTAAACGAACGGGGCTTGGACACTTATGCTAAAATAGCTATTTCCAGCCACCGCCTAAGGCTCGATAAACACCAATGACGGCAAAATACTGGCGTTTACGCACGTCAATTAAATCGATGCGTGATTGTAGCGTATTTTTTCGGTTAAAAATCACCTCCAAATACGAAGCCCGCCCCGTAGTGAACAAGTCGGAGGCCGTCTGAATAGAAGTATTGAGAACGTCCACTTCGGCGCGTTTTAGTTCATAAATTTTTTCGAGATTACTGATGAGAGTAAGCTGATTATTTACCTCAAAATACCCGTTTAAAATGCTCCGCTGATAGTTATAAACAGCTTCTACCTGTGCTGTTCGTGCCATTTTGAGTTCGGCTTTGAGGGCGGTTTTGTTAAATAAAGGTACTGCCAGCCCTCCGATGATGTTGTAGGCAATAGATTGAGGAGAAATCAAAAATTGGGGATTAAATGATTGTAACCCTAATGTGCCCGAAATGGTAAGTGATGGATAAAAAGCAGTTTTTGAAATATAAACTTGGGCTTTGGCGGCTACCAGTTCCAGTTCTGCTTGCTTCACATCGGGTCGATTTTTGAGTAAATCCGCAGGAATACCCGTCGCGATTTGGGTTGGTAAACCCGACATGAATAGCCCCTTAGTACGTTCAATACGACCTGTGTAGCGGCCTAGTAAAAAGTTGATACGGTTCTCGCATTCACGCACGCGTTGAAAAATTTCGACCTCTAGCCCTTTGGCACTTAAAAGTTGAGCTTCAAATTGTTTGACCACCAGTTCATTAGAGCGACCTGCATCTTTCTGAATTTTGATGATGTTCAACTCATTTTCTTGCAAAGTGATGGTTTCTTTCAATAAATCAATCTCGCGGTCGAGGGCTACCAAATCGTAGTAAAGCGAAGCAATGTCGGCAATAAGGTTGGTGATGACAAAATTGCGTCCTTCGATTGTAGCTAAGTAACGCGCCAAAGCCACTTCTTTTCGCGCTCGTAATTTTCCCCAAATGTCTAATTCCCACGAACTTTGTAGACCAAGGTTAAAATCAGGTAAAAATTCAGGAATGCGCTGATTTTCAGAAATATTATTAGAGAAATTGGTGTCATAGTTTCCGATACCATCCATTGTATATTTTCCAAAACGGCGCTGTCCTACCGTGCTTACACTATTTACAAAAGGCAGCGTAAGCCCCTTTGCCTGTTCGATTTGTGCCTTATTGGTTTCGATGCGTTGGAGCGTAATGCGCAGGTCGAGGTTGTTGGACAACGCGGTATCAATCAAAGCGACCAAATTAGGGTCGGAAAAGTAGTTTTTCCAGTGAATATCTGCGGCGTTACTGCTTTGGGTGTTGCCGTTGTAGGAATCGGGTATGGGAGTGAGTGCTGGGAGTTGTTCGGGGGCTTTGAGTGATTTACAACCCGAAAAAAACAGGCCGCTAACCAACAGCCCTAACATAAGGATATGGGTGAGTTTACGCATTGACTTCTTGGGTTAGGTGGGTAACTTCTTTCTTCTTTTTGCGCGAGAGGCGGTCGGATAAGGTTTCGAAAACAACGTACAACCCAGGAATCAAAATGACCCCAAACACCGTCCCGAAGAGCATTCCCCCTGCGGCGGCTGTTCCGATGGTACGGTTTCCGATGGCACCTGCGCCCGAGGCCATCATGAGCGGAATCAACCCCGCGATGAACGCAAACGAAGTCATCAAAATGGGTCGAAGGCGAGAAGCAGCCCCTTCGATGGCCGCCTGCAACGGCGTATACCCTTCGCTACGCTTGAGAATGGCAAATTCAACAATCAGAATGGCGTTTTTACCCAATAAACCAATCAACATCACGAGGGCTACTTGGGCGTAAATGTTGTTTTGTAACCCCAGTACGGCCAAGAAGAAAAACGCGCCAAAAATCCCCGTCGGCAGCGATAAAAGTACAGGAAGCGGGAGCAAAAAGCTCTCATACTGTGCGGCAAGCAACAAATACACGAAAATAAGACAGATGATAAAAATGTAAATGGCTTGGTCGCCCGACAAGATTTCGTCGCGGGTCATACCCGACCATTCGTAGGTGTAACCTTTGGGAAGTTTTTGGGCAGCTACTTCTTGAATTGCCTTGATGGCATCACCACTACTAAAACCTGGGGCGGCATCACCGTTGATCATGGCCGCCGTAAACATGTTGTAGCGGGTAAGTTGCTCAGGGCCATATACGCGTTCCATGCGCACAAAGGCCGAGTAGGGCACCATTTCGCCTTCGGTGTTTTTGACGTACAATTTCAATAGGTCGTCGGGTTGGGTACGGTATTCGGGCGAGGCTTGCACCATCACTTTGTACATTTGTCCAAAACGAATAAAATTGGTGGCATAAAAACTACCAATGAGCGATTGCAGGTTATTCATGGCGTTGTCAACCGAAACGCCCTTTTGGGCTGCTTTTTCGTTGTCAACGTGAATCAAATACTGCGGAAAGCTCGCATCGTAGCTTGTAAAGGCATTGACTACCTCGGGGCGTTTGTTGAGTTCTTCGATAAACGTCTTGGTCACTTTTTCCATGGCTTGCAAGTTGCCACTTCCCGTACGGTCTTGGAGACGGAACTCAAATCCACTGGCGTTTCCGTAACCAGGTACGGCAGGCGGCGGGAAAAACTGAATATCAGCGTCTTTGATGTGTTTGGTTTTTTCGGACAAAATTGCAATCACGTCATCGACCGATTCTTTGCGGTTTTCCCAAGGTTTGAGGTTCATCATTCCCATGCCAAACGAAGCACCCGCGCCATCGGTCATTAGACTAAAGCCTGATAAGGTCGAAATTGATTCCACGGCGTTGAGTTTTAGGCTTACTTTCTCAATTTCATCCACCACGGCTTCGGTACGTTCGAGGGTAGCGCCCGACGGCGTGGTGATATTGGCATAAATCGTACCTTGGTCTTCCGTTGGAATAAAACCCGACGGAAGTACGAGGTTGGTACCCCAAGTGGCAGCGATAAAGAAAACCAACATAGCAAACGTCACAACTCGACGATTGGCGATGACATTAATCAGTGAACGGTAACGGCCTGATACGCCATTGTACCAATTGTTGAATCCGTCAAAAAAGCGAGTCAACAATGTAGCTTTCTGGCCGTGGTGGCTTTTGAGCATGATAGCGCAAAGCGCAGGTGTAAGCGTAAGAGCGTTGATACCCGAGATTACAATTGAAATGGCCATTGTAATCGAAAACTGGCGATAAAATACTCCCGATGGGCCGTCCATAAATGCCACAGGCACAAACACAGCCGTCATCACGAGCGTAATGGCCACAATGGCACCGCTGATTTCGTCCATGGCCTCGATGGTTGCTTCTTTGGCATTGATGCCCTTTTCTTCCATTTTAGCGTGAACGGCCTCTACCACCACAATGGCATTATCGACCACAATTCCAATTGCCAATACCAAGGCAAACAACGTGAGGAGGTTAATCGAAAATCCGAACATTTGCATAAAGAAAAATGTACCAATGAGCGATACGGGAACGGCCAATGCAGGAATGAGCGTAGAGCGGAAATCTTGCAAGAAGATAAACACCACCAATGCCACCAAAATAAAGGCTTCAATCAAGGTTTTAATCACCTCATGAATCGAAGCGTCCAAAAAGCGCGATACGTCGTAGCTGATGGTGTATTTCATGCCTGGCGGAAATGCTTTCTGCAACTCCGTCATTTTGGCTTTTACGTTGGCAATTACCTGGCTCGCGTTAGAACCAGGGCGTTGCTTGAGCAAAATCGCAGCGGACGGACGGCCATTTTCTTTGGACAATACGTTGTAGTTCAACGAACCGAATTCGATGTCGGCAATGTCTTTCAGGCGCAAGATGTCTCCGCTTGGGTTGGCTTTGATGATGATATTCTCGTACTGTGCTTGATCGGTGAATTTTCCCGTGTAGCGAAGCACGTATTGCAACGATTGCGATTTGCGGCCTGAACTTTCACCGATTTTTCCTGGGGCAGCTTCCACGTTTTGGTTGCGAAGCGCCGAAATGACGTCGTCGGCTGAAACGTTGTAAACCGTCATGCGGTCGGGTTTGAGCCATACCCGCATCGAGTACTCGCGTTGCCCCATGATATTGGCAAAACCAACGCCATCGACGCGCTTCAACTCTGCTACGACGTTGATGTCGGCAAAGTTGTACAAAAACTCTTCGTTGGCGGTTGTATCTTCACTCAAGAGGTTGATGTACATCAACATACTGTTTACCTCTTTTTCGGTCGATACCCCCGCTTTGATTACCTCTTCGGGCAATTCGTCGAGCACGGTGGCTACCCGCGTTTGGACGTTTACGGAAGCCAAGTCGGGGTCAGTACCAACTTTAAAGTAAACCTGAATGATACTGGTACCGTCGTTGCCCGAGACGGAGGTCATGTAAGTCATGCCAGGCACTCCGTTGATAGCCCGTTCGAGCGGTGTCACCACGGCTTTGGAACAGGCTTCGGCGTTGGCTCCTGTGTATTTGGTTGTTACGGTTACGGCAGGCGGGGCAATGTCGGGGTACTGCGTAACGGGAAGCTGGGTCATGGCAAGCGCCCCCAGGAGGGTAATGATAAGGGATATGACAATCGATAGGACTGGCCTATTGATAAACAAAGTAAACATGATGGTACGAATTTGTGTGGGACAATGGGTTGAAACGCAGCGGCTATTGCTGCGCCAATTGCGGAAGGATGGTGGCCAACGACTTCATTTCAGGCTTCACCGACATCCCTACGCGCATGTCTTGCAAACCTTCGTAGATAACTTTGTCGTTGGGGCTAATCCCCGATTCGAGCACATACAAGTGCGGCATTCGGAGTTTAGGCACGATACTTCGCATTTGGACCTTGTTTTGGTCATCCACTACGTACACATACATTTTATCTTGCACCTCAAACGTTGACTTTTGCGGAATTACAAGAGCGTTTTTGACTTTGCGTAATATCCGTACCTTTCCACTTGAGCCGTGTTTTAAGATACGTTCAGGGTTAGGGAAACGCGCTCGAAACGCAATGCTTCCCGTGGCATTATCAAACTCCCCTTCAATGGTTTCTACGAAGCCTTTGTGCGGGTGTTCCTCGCTGTTAGCCAAAATCAAAGAAACTTCGTTGCGGTGGTCATGTTGTTTGTTATTGGATGCAAATTCGAGGTATTCTTTTTCCGAAACGTTAAAATAAGCATAGACTTCTTGGTTATCGGAGATGGTAGTCAAAAGCGTTCCTTCGTCAATCAAACTTCCGATTTTGTTCGGAATACGGTTGATGATACCGTCGAAAGGTGCTTTAATTTCCGAAAAAGACAGCTTGAGTTTGGCGCTTTGCTCTTGTGATTCGGCTTCTTCGATGCGGGCATTGAGGGCGTCGAGTTTGGCTTTGGCCATGTCGTACTCGGTTTTGGACACCACATTTTTATCCACCAATTTCTTGACGTTTAGTAGGTCAAGTTCGGCGGTTTTGGCCTCTGCAATGGTACTTTTTAGCACAGCTGTGGCGCGTAATAAATCTCCTTTATACTCTTGATTACTGATACGGAAGAGCACTTGACCCTTACGAACGGATTTTCCTTCGTCTACGTGAATGCTTTCAATATAGCCTTTGACCCGAGCGCGAATTTCTACGTTTTTGACGGAGTTGATGTCTGATACATAATCGGTGTGATAGACGGTGTCAATCGTAATGGCTTGAATAACAGGGTACTTTTCTTGGGTAGTGGTTTGGTTTGAATCAGTAGTTGAGCAGGCCGAAATGCACAGCCCAATCACCGAAGTGAGTATTAATGGTATTCTCATAGAAATAATGGTTGTATTGAATTATACAGTAGCTGGAAAATACAGTACTAGCGACTTGGAAAACCAAGCGCTTCGAGTGCCTAAAATAAGGCCTTAGCAAAAGAAGTTAGCTGAAGTTAGGAGGGGGAGAAATGGGCTCAATTTCGCGCGTTTCAAGACGCCCTAAATAATGATCGAAATTGGCGTCCAACCCATCGGCGAGTTGAATGGATAGAAATTCTACGTCAAATGGGGGCCAAATAAGGCCAATGCTAAACTCTTCAAGAAAAGAACTTTCACTTTCCTTTTCATTAGAGGGGGCATCTGTGTGACTCGCGATGGAATTAACCAAGGAAACAGTAAGCAGTGAGAGAAAGTTTTTGGGGCGCTGATGGCAAGTATTGTCTCGGTAAAAGGTTGCTGTTTTTTCCAACAGTAATGGGGGCACGGGGGCAATACATAGGTGAATCATTTGGAGGAGTAAAGCCCAACAAACGATTTGTTTTAGGATGTATGTCACACTTGCTGATTTCATGCTCTAGGGCAAATATATCCATAAAACTCGTTTTGCTACCAGTATGTTCGTTAAAAAACGGTATTTCGGAAAGATTTGTAGAGCAGAATCCAATTTTTTTAAAACAAAGACAGCTGTTGTTGTACTTGGGCTATTTCTTTTTTGACGTCGATAGTAGTGCTTATTTTATGCAGTTTTTGGACTAAATGTTCTAAAAACTGACGATGACTAGGGCTATTGGGATACAGAGGGCGGTGCGAAAGTGCTTGCCGAATTTTTTGCCATTCTTGGATAAATTTTTGTAACTCTTTGGAAAAATAAGCGCTGGCAAACTGTTCAAAAATGTAGCCTTCGGCTTGTTCGCTGGGGTGAATGAGGTCTGATTTATAAAAACGATAATCGCGGAGGTCGTCGAGCAATAATTCGTAGGCAGGAAAGTAAGCATGGCCCCGCTCCGATAACTCGTGGCAAGCTACCCGCAGCAATGACTTACTGACGGCGTTGAGCGGAAGCGTATCGCGGGTGTGGCGTACAGGACTGACTGTAAAAATAACTTTAAGAGGGCCAGAAAATTTGGCAAAAAGTCCTTCAAAAGCAGCCACGATTGGCTCAGTTTGGAGCAGTTCCCGTTGAAAAGCCACGCTTGGTGTTTTATGGCAATTAGCGACCCACTGAGCGCTTTCGAGATGACGGTACACAAAAGCTGTACCCAAGGTGATAATGAGCACCTCAGTTCGTGAAAGCCACTGCTGGACAGCGGTCAGTGTGCTCATCAGTCTTTCGCGCAGTTCTTCGCGTGACGCTCCCCACAACGACGAATGAAAATCGTAATGAAACCAAACTCCTTGGTGTTCAACGTACAAACGCTCGTCAGGCGGGCTACCTTCTAATGAACAATGCAGGAGTTTGACGATAGACAGCGGATTAAACAGCGTTCCGAACGGATTAGAAAGGGTCGGAATTTTGTTTTCAACGAGCTTTGAACCAATCACTTCTGCAAAGCACGAACCTAGCGTTAGCACGGGGGTTTGTAAGGTGATTTTGTCTGGACTTTCGGGGACAATCAGCTCGGTTCGGAAGTGCATAAAGGGGAGTTATTTGTTAATTGTCTCGCAATAGGAGTTCAACTTGTCGTTTCAAATAAAGATTTTACCTTGTTGTTTTTGTAAAGGCCTTTTTGAATATGCTAGTAGAAGTGAATTATTACAAAAATCGTACAAAATTTGGACAAGATGGTATTACTTTCCAGCGATAAGTGGCCAATCTACCAAATTTTTGACGATTTTTGGGACGAGTTTACGTTAGTCACTCGCCCTATTTATGAAACAGTCCCGCTCTATTTTGACTTTTGTAGGCTTTTTTGCGTTGATGGGCGCCTCTTCGCTCCATGCCCAGGAGTTTATGGGGCAACACACTAGCAATTATGCGGGGATTAATCGTGCTACGTTCAATCCGGCGGTGATTGCGGGAACGCGATATCGTTATCATATTAATTTGGTGTCGTTCAGTACTACCCTCAACAACCGTTATTTTAAGTATTTTCGGAGTGATGCTCTTTTTTATCCCTTTCGGAATGCGTATGCCGAATCGGATATGTACGGTAAATCGAAGCTGACGGGTACATTCACAGGAGGGGAAAGCGTAAACGTGCTGGCGGAGTTTCGGCCGCCTTCGGGCTACGTGGGCGTGGGTAAAAATAATTGGCTAGTGGTGGGTTTTCAGACGCGCCTGCGCGGGTTTGTGCAAGGCTCGGGCGTACCTTCGGCTATTTTTGATGCCTACAAATACCGCCTTGACGACGGCCTTACTAAGGCTTCGGCGGGGAGTTTTACCAATTTTACCATGAATCAACACTCGTTTTTTGAAACGGGCCTCACAGTAGCGGTGATGCCTTTGCGGTTGGATAGACTGATTCGGGTAAAAGTAGGGGCAACAATCAAGCGTTTGTCGGGGGCACGGAACGTTTTTTTGACCATCAAAAACGCCAATTACCAAGTGAAACCCCTTAATGCCAACGACTATGTGATGGAGTTGGGAAATGTAAACTACGAATACGGCTACACTCAACCTGTTCAGGCGTTTCGTTTAGGAAGTTTGTTTTCGTCGAATTATGGTTCAGGAACGGCCATTGACCTGGGAGCAACGGTAGAAATTGGTCGGATTCTGCAACATGCCGAAAATCAGGCCAATTATATTGCTCGAATCGGGGTGGCATTGACGGATGAAGGACAGATTTCGTACCCTTCAGGGGGCAAACAGTACAGCGGTACGCTGAGTAAATTGACCATTAGTCAAAACCAACTTATTGATATTGGTAACAACTCGGTAAAGGGACTAGAAACAATACTAGGGACGGCGAAACCTGCCACGTACGCGTCATCGACGACCCTACCACGTACGCTGAACATTGATGCCGATTTGCAATTGGCCAAGTCGTTTTTTATTAATTCTACGTGGATAAAACCAACCAACGTGGGTTCTTTACCTGCTAATCTAGCCCAGCCGCGGGTATTTTCGCTGACGCCTCGTTTTGAAGGGGAAGATGTTGAGTTTACCCTTCCTGTGACTTGGTGGGAAGGAAACGATAAACCTACCATTGGTTTTTCGGTGCGCTTTGGCCCTGCCTACATTGGATTCAGCAACTTTGGAGGGTTGGTGAGTAAGGCGGTACAACCCCGTGGTTCGTTGGCTTATTTTGGCATCCAGTTGTGGAGAATCAATGACAAAAAAGACTAACTACCCACCCGCTTTTTTAGCTTTATAACCTTTGGCCAATAACCATGCTAGAATTTTGTCGCGAAAATCACCCTGAATCAAGATTTCACGGTCTTTGGCAGTGCCGCCTGTGCCGCAGAGGTTTTTGAGTTGTTTGGCCAGGGCTTCCATGTCACCTATTTTGCCCGTCCATCCTTTGATGGCTGTTACTACTTTTCCGCCTCCTTTGCGTTCGAGCCATACTTTGAGGTCTTGTTGTTGAGGGGTAGGCGTCGCTTGTTCTTCGTCCGAATCATCAAATTGAAAGCTGGGGTCGGTGGAATAGACGATGCCGCTGCGGTTATTTTTTGCCATTATTTTCTTTTTTTTGCCCCGAAGTAGCAGCTTTTTGGGCGTTTTTTCAAGGATTACGTATCAAATCATTATTTGAGACGTGCCAAATCATGTTTTGGAGCGTGCCCAACGGCTTAAAACTAACACATCGGTGTTGTCGAACGATTTTGTTAATTACTACCGCGTGGAAGAGGTAAAACGTCAACTTAAAAACCCCGAAAATAGTCATTTGTCGCTGTTGGGGACAGCGTTGGAATGTGGCTTTAATTCCCAATCGACGTTCAATCGCGCGTTTAAGAAATTCACGGGAAAGTTACCGAAGGAGTTTGAGTAGAAACAAAAGCGCTGAGCACGGTGTTGTACCAAAAATATCATTAGAAGCGTATGTCATCACTTCCCGCCATCAAACCCAGCCCCATCGGTACCAAAGGTCTTTGGATAGCCCTAACGGTGTTGGTGTTGTGGTTTGCTCACCTTGCGTTTTTGTTGCATTATCCGCTGCATTTTAGTGACCCTCTCTTGCTTGTTTTTGTGTTGATTCAGATGCACCTTTATACGGGCTTATTCATTACAGCACACGACTCCATTCATGGGGTTGTTGCGCCTGAAAATAAGTCGCTAAACGACGGCTTAGGGCTGTTGTGCGCGTCTTTGTTTGCTTTCAATAATTATAAAACACTCTCATCGAAGCACCACCTACACCATCGCTATGCGGCCACCCACGATGACCCCGATTATCACGACGGTCATCCCAACTTCTTTTTGTGGTTTTTGGCTTTTGCCAAAGAGTATATTTCGGTGATTCAAGTCATCTTTATGGCGGTGACGTACAACGTGTTGAAACTGTGGTTTCCGTGGGAGAATTTGGTAGTATTTTGGATGGTACCTGCGATGTTGAGTACGTTTCAGTTGTTTTATTTCGGAACGTATTTACCCCACCGTGGCGAGCATGAAAATGCGCCATACAATGCCCGTAGTCAGAAGTTAAACCACGTATGGGCGTTTTTGAGTTGCTATTTTTTTGGTTATCACCTAGAACATCACGCGTATCCATACCTGCCATGGTGGCGTTTGCCCGAAGCGCGCGAGCGAGTGGCGGCGGTTTTGAAAAACCGATAGGTGCGGTTCGGTTGCTCACAAGCGCGAGAAAAGAAGTTGAAAATCGGCCCAATGGGGAATAAAGTAGCAATAGTGGGTCAATATAAAAAGTGTTGTTTGAACGCACCAAATGGTATTTTGTGCTTTTCTTTGTGGTGTCAATTGTTCATGCTTTGCCCCAATAACCTATGTCTTCGCACCACGTTGTCCGAGAAAAACAAGAACCCGCCCTGCTGATTGCCAACGGCGAAGGTTGTAGCTTTGAATTGATGGGGCAGCTGCTCGAATGGTCGCCGTTTGTGGTAGTGCTCGACCACGCCATTCATCGAGTGCTTGATTTGGGGATAAAAGTGGATGTGCTTTTGGGAGATTTTGACCGAAATGTAGATTTTGAAGAAATACACGCTCGTCAGTACCCGCTTGAGATTATTCATACGCCAGACCAAGACAAAACAGACCTCGAAAAAGGAATCGAATTTTTGATAGAACGCGGTTTTCCCGCTGTGAATATCGTGTGGGCGACGGGCCGACGGGCCGATCATAGTTTGACCAATATGACGAATATTGTTCGGTACAAGAACCAAATCAAATGCGTGATGCTGGACGATTATTCCAAAATTTTTCCCTTAGTCGGGACGTTTGAAAAATGGTACGCTGCCGAAACGCCCATTTCGCTCATTCCCGTTGGAACAGTGATGGGGATTGCCACTGAAGGTTTGAAATATAATCTTGAAAATGAGTCGCTTGTGCTGGGGTATCGAAATGGGAATAGCAATGAGTCGGCAGCAGATGGGTTTGTGAAAATCTCGGCCCAATTGGGCGATTTGTTGATTATGGAATGCTGGGATTAATGGGGTGCCTTGCAGGCATTTGACTGGAACCGTGATATCGAATTGATGCACCAGCAGTTGTTTAACGTAGGAGTTTATTTAACAAAAAAAGGGGTAACCCTAATCTAATTTCTTCTTTTATAGCGATGCCTATCATTACCCATATTGAGGTTTTTAAGTTTAATATACCCCTTCAAGCCCCTGTTACAATTGCCATCGGGACGATTGAGGAGGCACGTAATATTTTGGTCAAAATTCATACATCGGATGGCGTGTACGGAACAGGCGAAGGTGCTCCGTTTTGGATGATTGTGGGCGAAACGCAGGCCACTGTTTACGCGGTAGCTTATGATTTGGCAAAACTACTGATTGGGAAAAATCCCCTTGATTTAGAAGGATGTATTGGGGCAATGGAACGCTATCTGGCTGCTAACCCTACGGCAAAAAGTGCCTTCGATATGGCGCTGTACGACCTTGCGGCGAAGTATGCCAATATGCCTTTGTACCAATTTTTGGGAGGGAGCAATCGCCCAATTGCGACCGATGAAACGATTTATATTTCTTCGCCCGAAGCCATGGCAGCGGATGCCGTGAAAATCAAAGAACGCGGTGCTGATGCCATCAAAGTAAAATTGGGAACAAACGCAACCGATGATATTAAGCGTATCGCGGCGATTCGTACAGCGATTGGCGATGAAATTCCTATTCGTACTGATGCCAATCAAGGCTGGGATTACGTGAGCGCACTCAAAGTGCTTAATACCATTGCCGATTGGAACGTAGCGTATTGCGAACAGCCCGTAAAACATTGGGATTTTGTACACATGGCGCGTCTTCGTCAGCACGCACGGGTGGCTATTTGTGCCGATGAATCGTTGTTTTCACCCCAAGATGCGGTCAAATTGGTGGCTCAAGAGGCGGTCGATTACTTCAATATCAAACTTTCTAAAAGTGGAGGTTTGCGTAATGCAGTCAAAATCAATGCCATTGCGGAAGGCGCAGGCATACGTTGCATGATTGGGTGCATGTCGGAGTCGCGCTTGGGGATTTCGGCGAATGCGCATTTTGCGTCGGCGTTGCACAACGTCGCTTTTTATGATTTAGATTCCCCCTTCGAACACGCTCAAGACCCTGTGTTGGGTGGCATTGTTTACCAAAATCATTACCAAGTGATTATTCCTGACGTACCTGGCCACGGTGCCGATGTAGATATGGCGTATTTGCAAAAAATGGAGTCGTTTACGGTATAGTACCTTGAAAGGCAAATCGGCAAGAGGCAAAAACAGTACTTTAAAAGTTGCTCTTT
>JALQYJ010000126.1 GCA_023254175.1 Runella sp.
GAAGAAAGAATAGAAGAGAAAGAAAAAGTACAATTTTTAGGCGTCATCCAACAAGCATAAAAACACCGAAATCCTGTCCAACAATTGGGGAGCACCATAATCTACAATTATGGAAGATGCAGCAAGCGAGCACAAAGAGCAAGCTAAAATAGAGAGTGATAAGGATTGAAACCTTACCCCCCCTACTATTTGAGGCTTATATATGAAAAACAAAGACGCTCGCCCTCGTCATAAAAACCCAGATAGCGAGCGACCACTATCGGAGTTTTTGTTTGCCTAAAAACGAATGCTAAACGTTTGGGTAAGTTGTTCGTCAAGAAGGTTGATAATGTTAGGAAAAAAGTCAATAAATCGTCGTTGGGAGTTTAAAATAACTTTTTCAATTGGCGTGGAAGGTAGTAACGTAATGCCCGTTAATGAAACAATGTAACTTTCATATAAAATATCTACGCGAAAAGTAGCTTTAGCTAAACCAAGAGCTGGGATACTAACAAGTCGGCCTGTCAACACATTATTTAGCCTTGTACTGTCTAATTGAACATATTTGTTTTTTTGTAAGGATTCGGTCATCGCTTCCACGATGATGGGTGTGTCCATGTCTTTAATTTCAACGGTTTCTGTCCAAATCACTGCGCCTTGGTTGGCAATAAAGCGGTCTTTTTTTATTTCCTGAGCAATTACATTTGCCGAAACAAGGCTTAATAATTCCCACAAACCAAGGAAAACAAGTATTTTATGCGTCATATCATCAATTTTATCGGAATCTCACTTTATAAAGAAACTGTGCTACTTGCTCTAACGCAGCTTTTGCCAAATTTTGTTGTATTTAGGCTCGAAAATTTAGCCCCCGAGCAAGAGGCTAACGAATGGCGGAAAGTATGGTTAGAGTCACTTCAAGAAGATGCCTGCATTTTGTACAGTGATGGTAACTCCGAACACCTTTCGTTGTTGTTGGACCGACTCTGGCGAGCCCCTGGCACCAATATTTTTACCCTCGATATGGCTGAATTGGAAGAAGATGATTTGACTTCTTTAGCTTCTATTAATCAGGTGCTAAAAGAACTACTTCCTGCTGATTTTTAGGTACTTTGTCATACTAACGAAGGAGGTATCTAAAGGCTAATTACCAATTTCCCAATAACCAGTTACTAATATCATCAACGAAAACAAAAAATCCCGCCAGTAAGTTTACAAGCGGGATTGAAACCAATTGTATATAAGGACTTTCGTTTGCATACCTTAACGGACTCTCACCGGGTTTATTTTAACATTTGCTTCATGAAACCATCACATTAGACAAAAATTCGAGACTTTTGTAATTTGCAGGGAGAAAGAATGTATGAAATATTTAAAGTAAACACATAGAATACAAAGACTTTTTCACAGTAGATACATAGCCTTTTTGTAGGTTGGAGAAAAAATGGGTAAGAATTCAATAGATAACATGCAAAGTACCTCAACGGAGCGGGAAATTGTCGTAAAGCAAATCAAACGCATACACCAAGATGATGCGGTGCGGCTTTTTTTTTACTTACTAAACGAAATGATACAAAGTTTGGATATTCCCAAAAACTCACCTCAAATTGCGTTTACAGTAAGCGGAAAAAAACCAAAAATCACGGCTAACTTGAATGATTACATAGCTCTACAAATTAGCGGAAAGGAAACAAATGTTACGTTAAGCTTACTTTTTAAGAAAGAGTACTTCTCAAAACCAGCCCTACAACTAGGAAATATAACGTTCGAAGAAAAGGAGAATGCCGATTATTGGTTGGGGAACATCAAATATCAAGATAAACATTTGCTTCAAAGCGTTACAATTGTACAGTACTGGATAGATTCTCTACAAGACCTAAAGCAAATGGCGAGTTCAACTACTCATCGTGAATTGCATAATAAAGTAGTTTATCAAGCAGCTGAGGATGAGGCTTTTCGCTCTGAATTATTTGCAAACAATACGTCAGTGGTGCGAGTTGTCTCCGAACCAACCGAAACGTATCAAAAGAGAAAAGAACGTCCACACATTCCTCTCAATTACATTTATTACGGAGCGCCAGGTACGGGAAAAACCTACGAAGTACAGCGATTGTGTCAGTCATATGCGCATAAGATAGTGACGTTTCATCAATCGTTTGGTTATGAGGAGTTTGTAGAAGGGATTCGACCCGAAACCATCGGCGATAAAATCACGTATAAAGTTCGTAAAGGTATTTTTTACGAAGCGTGTTTGGAGGCATTACGGGCTGCCGATTATCAAAGTTTTGAAGGCTGTATTGCTGATACGGCCGAAAACCGTCAAAAACGATTTTCCCAAGCATCCGTTGTACTTATGGTGATGGATGAAATCAACCGGGCCAACGTTTCAAAAGTGCTTGGAGAATTGATTACGCTCATTGAGCCTTCAAAACGACTGGGTGCGACCGATGAACTTTGGCTTACGTTGCCGTATTCGCAAGAAAAATTTGGGGTGCCAGCCAACTTATACATTGTCGGGACGATGAACACTGCCGACCGCTCGATTGCTTTGTTGGATACCGCCCTACGTCGTCGTTTTTATTTTAACGAATGTTTGCCTGATCTTCCGTCCCTGAGCGATAAAACAGTGGAAAATACCAATTTGGGAAAATTGTTGGCGACGCTCAATGAGCGCATTGAGTTTTTGCACGACCGCGACCATGTCATTGGCCATGCGTATTTTTTGAATGTAACTACTTTCGAAGAATTGTGTGAACTGTTTCGTTTTCAGGTAATTCCGCTGTTGCAAGAATATTTCTACGACGACTGGAGAAAAATTCAATTGGTATTAGGAGATAATGAAGCATGGGGGAAACCGCTGGATGCCAGGCTCATTCAAGTGAAAATGCAGTACAGTACGCGAATGGAGCAAGAACTTTTTGGTGAAGACCTCGACAACGCGGATGCCGTGGTGACTTATCAACTCAATCCGATGCTCACCGAAGGGCGTTTTGGTGAATTACCTAGAGATACTTTTCGCCGAATTTATGAAAGATAATCTTATCCAGCGTCAAGTTGAACTGTCGGCCCACGTGGTGGCATTTAGCCGATTTTTGAGGGGAAAAGGCATCCCAGTAACTCCCGAACGTGAGGCCGATGCCCTGAAAGCATTGGCCGAAATTCAGTTGGGAGAAGAGGAACAATTTTACTTGGCGATGCGGAGCGTCTTTCCCCAAAACCGAAAGCAACTACGCGAATTTGATGAATTGTACACGAAGTATTGGAAAGAATTAGCAAAGGCAGTTGATTCTAAAATTAAGGATGAAGCTAAAGAAAGCGAACAGAAAAAGAAGAAGCCGAAACAAAACGGAGAAGCCGCTTTTGAGGCGCTTAAAAATTGGTTAAACGGTAATAAACAATCGCAAACCGAAGAGTTGGCGTCGTATAGTTTGGGAGAACCATTGACGCTCAAAGATTTTGGTTCTTACACCGACGAAGACCTCTACGAAGCCCGTCGTCTGGTACGCCAAATGGTACAGAAAATGGCCAAAACCATGAGCCGACGTTATGAACTTACGAAAAATGGAGGACAAATAGATTTACGGAGAGTGTTACGAAACAATCTTCGGAAAGGTGAAGAAATCATCGACCTTTTTCACCGAAAACCCGCCCGAAATAAAATCCGTTTGGTGTTGCTTTGCGACGTCAGTAAATCAATGGATCTGTACAGCCGTTTTTGGGTACAATTTATGTATGCCTTTCAAACGCTGTATCAATCTATCGAAACCTTTGTATTTAGTACAAAATTGGTACAAATTACGGAAGATTTAAAAGAAATGGACTATACCCAAGCCCTGGAAAACCTGTCGGAACGCGTTCCAAATTGGTCGGGTGGGACTGATATTGGAACCATGCTTAGGCAATTTGTGGACGAATACGCCATGCGAAAGTTAAATTCAAGGACGATTGTACTAATTGTCAGCGATGGTATGGACACGGGCGACGGAGATGATTTGGCCAAAAATATGGAGCGAATTCGACGAAAGGCAAGAAGGGTAATTTGGTTAAATCCTTTGGCTAGTTCGCCCGATTTTCGCCCCGAAGTGAAAGCGTTAAAAGCGGTTTTACCCCATTTAGATTTACACGTCCCTGCGCACAATTTGGAGAGTTTGAAACGAGTCATTGAGCAATTACGTTAGGAATAAAACTTGAATATGAAAATAACTGTATTAGCGTTTGGGATTGCCAAGGAAATTATTGGCCAACTCGAACTGACCTTACAACTGTCCGAAGAAGCAACGGTAGCGGATTTGAAACGCCATTTGGTCAGCCAATTCCCCGATTTTCAAAAACTGGCTTCTCTGCGCGTTGCGGTCAATACCGACTATGCCGACGACACCCAACTGCTCCATTCCAACGATGAAATTGTGTTGATTCCTCCTGTGAGTGGAGGCTAATGTGGAATGTCGAAGTGAGAGTTCAAAATGTCGAAATTCGTGGTCTTGGTTGCTCATAACCAAGACTTTACTACATAATTTACTAGAAATAAAATGAAACTCATTGAATGTCCGGGTGATGCGATGCAAGGTTTACAAAACTTTGTACCGACCGATACCAAAATAAATTACTTAAATAAACTCCTTCAGGTAGGTTTTGATACGCTCGATTTTGGAAGTTTTGTTTCTCCAAAAGCAATACCTCAGATGCGGGATACGGCTGAGGTAGTTGATAAATTAGACCTATCGACCACTTCCACTAAACTACTGGCCATTGTCACTAATGTTTGTGGAGCAGAAGATGCGGCACAATTTGGTCAAATTCAGTATTTAGGTTTTTCGTTGTCGGTTTCGCAAACCTTTCAACAAAAAAATACGAATAAAACCATTGCTGAAGCTTTTGGCGAAGTGGCAGAAATTCAGAATATATGCCAAAAAAATGGGCAAGAATTGGTGGTTTACCTTTCGATGGGTTTTGGGAACCCCTATGGCGATGCTTACAGTCCCGAAATCGTGGAGGAGTTTACCGAAAAATTGGTTCAACAAGGGATTAACATCATTGCCCCTTCTGATACGATAGGTTCGAGTACTACCGACGAAATTAAGACCTTGTTTGGGCATTTGGTGAAAAAATTTCCAAATGTAGAATTTGGGGCGCATTTGCACGCCAAATCGTCGCATGTGCCCAAAAAAGTGAAAGCAGCTTATAAAGCTGGAGTTCGCCGAATTGACTGTGCCGTGCGTGGTTTTGGAGGGTGTCCTTTGGCAGAAAATAAACTCGTTGGTAATTTAGCAACGGAGTTGGTAGTGAGTGAATTAACACAGCTAGGCGTCGATTTACCTATCGAAGATCTTAAGCTCGCCCAAGCTATGTTGGCCTCTCAATATGTTTTTGGCTAAATGTTATAAAGGCTACAAATGTTGAGCTTCTCCGAAGTTGTTTTTCGACAATTTCACCTCGGAGAGGAGCAACCTTTGTCGATTATTTGTTTTTAGGTTTTTTGAAAAGAGGAACAGTGCTACAAGGTTCACCAAACATGAGCGATTGCACAACAGGTTGAAGCTTTCGCGTCAGTTCTACGTAAGCAGCGGTAGGTACGGGATGTTTGCTACACCCTTTCACAACCACTCGAACATCGCGGTATGTCTCCACATCAATTCGGTTGATGGCATCAAAAAATAACTTTTCCTCAAGGTCGTTGAGTGTACCGAAGACTACGGCATGAGCATGAGGGACAAGTTGTAGCGTTAGCAACATATACGCCCAGGTTGGGATAATGGCGTCTTCTGTACAGGTGATTGCCACATTCTTTTCTGCATATTGAGACCAATCGTGGCTTTTAAGAAACTCACGAAAGTCTTTTTCCTTGAGAATCATCCCCATAAAAAGATTACCTCTGAGGTCATACACGACACGCTCGCCTTGATGGTAATAATCTTCCAAATCCAAGGTAACGAGCCCACTATTAGCTACTTTATTAATTATTTCTTCCATTGATGCTTTTTTTCTTCTTGAATGAACACAAACGCGCGGGCGAAAGTTTAAAGAAATAGTATCTTTGCAGTTTGCAAAAGCAATCCGAATGAATTTTAGTGAAGTTTTAGCCTCTAATACCCTCTTTCAAGTCATTGCCGATAGCGCTCGTGAATTGGGTGTTGAGGCGTATGTAATTGGGGGATATGTGCGCGATTTAATCCTGAACCGTCCTTCTAAAGATATTGATATAGTAAGCGTTGGAAGTGGTGTTGAGCTGGCCGAAAAAGTAGCCGAGCGACTCGGAGTACAGGTAATTGTATTTAGAAATTTTGGTACAGCCCAATTGAAAACCGACGACCTTGAGGTGGAGTTTGTGGGTGCGCGTCGCGAGTCTTACCGTAGTGAATCTCGGAAGCCGATTGTGGAGGATGGGACCTTGCAAGACGACCAAAATCGCCGTGACTTTACCATCAATGCTATGGGTATTAGCTTAAATGTAAAGAACTATGGGGAGCTCATCGATCCATTCAATGGAATGAGTGACCTGCGAAAAAAACTCATTCGTACTCCCCTAGAGCCTGCCATTACTTTCTCTGATGACCCACTCCGAATGATGCGGGCAGCGCGTTTTGCAACACAGCTTAATTTTGACATTGAACCCGATACATTTGACGGACTTGTGCAGATGGCGGAGCGTATCTCGATTATTTCGAAGGAACGAATCAATGACGAACTTAATAAAATTATTTTAGCTAAAATTCCTTCTTATGGCTTTAAATTGCTGCATCAAGCGGGTATTTTAAAGCTAATTTTTCCTGAGTTTGTAGAATTACAAGGCGCTGAATACCAAGATGGTAAGGGGCATAAAGATAATTTTTATCATACGCTCCAAGTACTTGATAATATCTCAAAACATACCAACGACTTGTGGCTAAGATGGGCCGCCATCATGCACGATATTGCCAAACCTGCTACCAAGCGTTTTGACAAAAAAGTAGGCTGGACGTTTCACGGGCACGAAGAATTGGGGGCAAGGATGACGCCGCGCATTTTTCGCCAAATGAAACTGCCGATGAATGAAAGTATGCGATTTGTGCAAAAACTCGTTCGCCTCCACCTACGTCCTATTGCACTTTCCAAAGAAGAAATTACTGATTCTGCTCTGCGTCGTTTATTGTTTGATGCAGGCGATGATTTGGAGGCATTAATGACACTTTGTCGGGCGGATATTACGTCCAAAAATCCTGATAAAGTTCGAAAGCATTTGGCGAATTTTGACAAGGTTGAACAAAAACTTTACGACCTCGAAGAACGAGATAAGATTCGTAATTTTCAACCCGTCATCACGGGCGAGGTCATTATGCAAGCTTTTGCTCTCAAACCTTCGGCAGAAGTAGGGATTATCAAAACGGCCGTTCGGGAAGCGATTCTTGATGGTATCATTCCTAATCAGTACGAACAAGCGTTTGGGTTGATGGTAGAAGAGGGACAAAAACTCGGCCTTGAACTCAAAGTCACTGTCGAATAAAGCATTAGTTTTCCTTCCTTGCCCACTATCGGGATAAGCCTTTTTAGCCTAATCTCTGCAAATAATTCAGCACTGTTGGGGTGACCGCGCGGACATAGGTAGCAGTTAAAACTCAAAATTGCCAGCTAATGCTCAATTTGGTATTGAAAGGAGTCCCTGGGGTAAAATGGATTTCTTCCACAGGCTCCGTTTCATTCTGAAGGCGGCTTTCAGTCGCAAATTGAGTTTCTTTCCATTGGGTATTGAATAAATTTTGCACCGATAAACCTACCGAAAAACGATTTTTGGTATAATTCACCAAGGCATCTGTCAAAAAATAGCCCTTAGCTACGATGCTATTGTCTTCATTTGCGGGTCGGTTGCTTACATAACGATAACGCAAACTGCCGCTAAAACCTTGTTCTGTTTTTAAAGTTAATCCACCCACGCTCGTAAAATTGACCGCTAAAGGCAGGTAATTTCGCCCTTCGGCTTCACCTACGGCGCGTGGCTTGGCCCAGTTGGCATCCAAATCAAAGAACAATTTTTTTGCTAACTGATAGCGCATCGACAGGTCCACGCCTTTGCGCACCGACTTGCCCGAAGGCTCCACTATACCCGCATCACCCACATACACAAACTCTTGGTTAAGCCACAAATACCAATACGAGGCGTTAAGGAGCATTCGAGGGAACGGCTTCCAAATTGCCCCCAAGTCAGAACCATAAGCGGCTGGCAAAATTTCTAGGCCGTTTTGTGCTACCACGGCGCGGGTGTCGTTGGAATGAAAACCTTTACCGAGGTTGATGTACAACTGCACATTGGGGTTGTAGGTATAATATACGTTCAATTTGGGCGAAACGATGGCTGCGTTGGCCTTAAATTTCGTATTATTTTGAAGTTTGTCGAGGTATTGATTGTTAAAGTAATCAAAACGCACCCCCGCCGTCGCCGACAGGCGTGGGCTTAATTGAATGGTTTCGTCCACATAAACGCCCACATTGGCTTCGTTAACATCGCCCAATTTGATAGCCTCTAACAATTGGGTGCGGTCTTTAGTCCGCGACAATTCCGAGTCATTGGTTAGGTCGTGGCGGTAGTTGAGGCCCGCATTAATGGTGGCTTGTTTGTCGCCAATGGCGTGGCCTATTGAATAATTGGAATTATACCCCCACAAATTTCTACCTTCTTTTTGGCGAATTTGGTCTCCGTTTACGGGGTCAACCAGGAAAAAGGTAAAGTTGGAATACAGTTCAAAGTTATAATTAGAGTAAAAAAACTGGTTCTTCCAAATGTGGTTGCGCTTGGTCAATGTCACCAATTCCGCGTTGAAATTGGTACGCCTTGTTTCTCCTCCTTCGTTGGGGTCAATTGCTCCAAAAAAGCCAATGGAGCCATCAGCCACTGAACGATCAGGAATTTGCCCCGAGGCATTCCACTTACTCCAGAAAGTCGAAGCTGTCAGCGTAAGGTTCGTATTTTTGGCCAAGTGCCCGTGGTATTTTCCTAATAAATTGACACGATTAAAATTTTGAGGAGCCTCAAAATACGCGTCCGAGTAGTTGTATTCACCTGATAGGTAAGCATTGTGTTGGTTGGTTTTCAGTACATTTACCCCCGACACCAACCGATACGTATTAAACTGACCTACTTCGGCTTTAGCAAAGCTGTGTTCTAAGGTTGTTTTGGTACGGAAATTGGCCCAACCCGCCGTAGCAAAATTTCCTTTGTCAGTATCGTACAACCCTTTTTTGAAATCCACGCCCTCTACCAATTCTGGAATGATAAAATGCGCATCGGCATACCCTTGTCCGTGGGCGTGCGAAACCATATTGATGGGTACGCCGTCAACAGTCAAACGAATATCAGTTCCGTGGTCAATGTCAAAGCCTCGCAAGAAAATTTGTTCGGCTTTTCCTCCACCCGCGTGTTGGCCAATGACCAATCCAGGCACAATCCGAAGTACTTCTTGTGAATTGTTGATAGGACGGGTTTTAATGTCAAGGCTCGAAATCACTTGCTGGTGCTGTGGATTAGAAGCCGATACTTTCACCTCACTCAATTGAACTTGCGATTCGGCCAAGCCAAACTCGACATTTGAGGTTTCATCTTCTTTAACTATTATTAGCTGATTTTGAGCTAAATAACCCACAAACGACACTTCAATTCGGTACGTATTGGGTTCCAAATTGTTGATTTGAAAAAAACCCGTGGCATCCGTCGTAGCTCCTTTTTTAGAATCCGCTACCACAACCGTAGCTCCCACAATAGGCTGTTTGGTCGATTTGTCTAGCACCCTCCCGACGACGCTGCCAAGGTGAGCCAAAGCAACATAACTACCTAAATGAAGAACGAGTAGTGTAAAAATGGCTTTTTTCATGTATCCAAAATATATGTTTGTAAATGATTTCGGTAAAGTTAGTAAACACAGAGAATACTTTACATCACTATCTTTGATTTTAGAAAATATTTTCTAAAATCAAAGATAGTGATGTTGCTCAACTCTATTAATAAGCCACCCACTCAGTGACGAGGTTGGGGCAGCGCCCGTCCATTGTGTTAGTAAATTCTCGTTTCGTTTGGCGGTTTTATAAATCCAATGAATAAAGGCCAGCGCAAAGGCAACACTGAACACTATTTGCAAAAAAATATCTAATTGGACGATTACGCCCCAATCGAGAAAGGTTAATAAAAACAATGGGAAAGTTGACAAACGACGCCACAAAGAAGGCGATGCCCCAAACAAATTTTTTTTTCGTCATTTACTTGGTTTTACTATAACTCAAAAGTAACGCTTCCTCTTGCTTTTACTTTTTGGTATCGGGCTGTTGTGAGCACTCCTTTACACGAAGGTGTACGAAGGGCTATTTTCTAAACTTCGTTACGCGTGCGTCTTTAATCACCTCTTTCCAGCCGTATCTTTATGACAAGTCAAATCGTAGGGTAGATCTTCGGCTTACTTCTAATGCCATCTTTTAATGAGGCCAGCGACTGCTATAATACCAAACACCATTACTCTATAAAGCCAGCTTTCGCTTTTTGACCCGATTTTACCCAAGCTCTTAACTCATCAAATGCTTGGCTCGTTTGCTTGTCGGTAAAATTGCAGTGCCCTTGTCCATTGGTATATTTTACGGTAAAATAAGCCTGTTTCCCCTGCTTTTGAAGCATATTTTCGTAACTCACAATGGCCAAATCGGCAGGAATCAACTGGTCGTACATGGTATGCAATGCCAAAGCAGGTTTGGTAATGTTACCTGTGCGGTCATATTTATCAAATAACGTATTTTGACTAACCGTAGCCGCTAATCGTTCGGCTTTTTGGTTGATTTCTAGTACATTAGGAAAACGGCCATAGACGGTATTGGTATTGTCGTAAGGGTTTCCTCCCGCTTTTTGGGCAACGTCTCGCAGAACCCCCTCACCAAACGCCAAGGCAAAGGCAAGGTCGTCGGGCTTCATGTCAAAGTGCTTGGCAAACTCCACCGCAAGTACTGAATCCTTGGCGAAAATGGCTTTTTTCATGGTAGCTGCATTCCGAAATGCTGCCAACATGGGCATGGGTTCTTTCGGTTTAGACACATCAAAAATCTCGTGCAAAGAGGTTGCAATACCCGGAAAAATTCCATTGAAAGTAGCAAACATGTCAAATTCTTTGCGGGTTTGGAGGTAAATTCTTCCCGCCAACGGGCACATCGGAAGCCCACCTTGGTAGTTTTGACCAAAATTTTCGAGGGTTGCTAACGTAATTCCACCTCCCATCGAATGCCCCGCTATAAAGGTAGAATCTGGTTGACCGTAGTTTTTGACAAAATATTGACGCAGAGCCTCCGTATCGTCCACCCCTTGCACCAAGGCCAACCCCTGAATTTTATAATCAGAAGCCGCTACGGCATAGCCCCGTTCCAAAAAAGGACTCATTCGCTTAAGCCAAGCAGGGTCTTGACTTTGGCGCGGCTTTGAACCCATAAATTCGTAGCCGTGGGCGTACATCACAAGTTTTCCTTTCCAATTTTCGGGGAAAAGAATACGGTAACGCGTACCGTTGATGGCGCCTGAGTCGATTTTGGAGATATTTTGTGCCCCCAAACTCTGCGAGGGTTCGACTCCAATGAGGGCTTTTAATAAAATAAGCGCAATGGCAAGTAGTAAATTTTTCATTTGGTAAGTAGTTTCACTGTTTCCAGGCTTACAATCCCAGCATTTTTATTGCATTCTGCTTGAGAATCAATGGCTTTACTTCTTCTCTAAAACCTGCTTCTGCAAAGTCTTTCATCCATCTCTCGGGCGTAATCAACGGAAAATCTGTTCCGAATAACATTCTATCTTTCAACAACGTATTGGCGTATTGAATGAGTTGTTTGGGGAAATATTTGGGCGACCAACCGCTTAAATCAATATAGACATTGGGCTTGTGCATAGCGACTGACAACGCCTCGTCTTGCCAAGGCCAACTTGGGTGGGCAATGATAATGGGACAATCGGGAAAGTCAATGGCCACGTCGTCGAGGTGCATAGGGTTTGAATATTCGAGCCGAAGTCCTCCGCCTCCACGTACGCCACTTCCAAACCCCGAATGACCGCTGTGAAAAAGCATGGGAAGTTTGTACTCGGCAATCACTTCGTACAAATGGTACGCCATTTTGTCTTGCGGATAAAAGCCCTGAACCGTTGGGTGAAATTTGAAGCCTTTGACCCCGTAATTTTCAATCAAATCGCGGGCTTCGCGGGCGCCCATGCGGCCTTTGTGCGGGTCTATACTCGCAAAAGCAATCATCACGTCATCGTTCTTGAGCGCCGCTTCTGCTACCTCAATATTGGGAATCCGACGTTTTCCTACATTATGCTCGGAATCAACCGTAAACATCACAAACGCCAGATTATTATCCCGATAAAAATCAGCCGTTTCCTGAATGGTTGGACGTTTATCCGACTTAAAATACTTGGCAAACGCCTCATCCAACTCTGGTCGATAATCGTCGTGCGGCTGACAACACGATACCTCAGCGTGTGTATGTACGTCGATGGCTATTACTTTTTCGATGTCTATCATTGTGATGCTTTACCTAATATGCTTTCTTTTCATAATATTTAGTGAATCAAATCACTAAATATTACACTTTCTACGCCGTCCCCCAAACTTTAATCGCCGTATTTACGACCAGTTCCATTTTACGCCATTGGTCGTCGTGCGTCATGTCGTTGCCGTGGTGGGTCGATGAAAAACCACACTGCGGGCTCACGCACATTTGTTCAAGGGGCATGTATTGCGCTGCTTCGTCGATGCGTTTGGCAAGGTCATCAATGCTTTCCAAGGCTTTTACTTTAGAAGAAATGATGCCGAGCACCACCATTTTGTCTTTTGGGACAAATCGCAAAGGGGCAAAATCGCCCGAACGTTCGTCGTCGTACTCCAAGAAATAAGTGTCCACATTGATACTATTGAATAAAATATCAGCCACAGGCTCATAGCCTCCTTCGGCAAACCACGTACTGCGATAATTTCCACGGCAAAGGTGAATACCCACCGTTAGGTCTTTGGGACGACCATCAATCACCGAATTAATCAAAGCGGCATAGGTTCGCGGTAGTTCGTTCGGGTCTTCACCACGCTCAACGGCCGCTGCTCGCATTTTGGGATCGCAGAGGTAAGCCAAATTAGTATCATCTAATTGCAAATAACGAAGCCCTGCCTGGTACAAATGGTCAATTTCTTGGCGATAGGCCGCCGATAAATCATGGAAAAACTCGTCCATATCAGGGTACGAATTAATGTCGATGGACTTGCGTCCACCACGAAAATGTACCATTGTAGGCGAAGGAATTGACACTTTGGGTGTCTGACTGACCACCGATTTGAGGTAATTAAAATCCGCTACCTGAATATCCTTGACGTGCTTCAACTTGCCCGTTACACTCAATTTTGGGGGCGTAAAACCATCTTCGGCTGCTTTGGCGTTTGGGTTAGCCTCAATACCACCCGCTACGGTAACACCGTCCAGTTCTTTCAAAAAATCGAGGTGAAAATAGTCCCGACGAAACTCGCCGTCAGTAATGGCTTTCATCCCCGTAGCTTCCAATTTTTTTACGGTTTCTGCAATTCCTGCATCTTCAATTACCCGAAGTTCTTCGGCCGAAATTTCGCCTTTTTTCCACTTCAAACGGTTTTCTTTCACCGCGGGTGTACGCAACAAACTACCGACGTGGTCGGCTCTAAAAGGAGGATTCATAGTTGTAAAGCCCCCCACCCCCAATGGGGGAGTTTTTTGTTAAAAATAGCCTCCATTGGGGGGAGGGGGGCTTGTTATTTCGCTGCCATGCGGATGGCACCATCCAAACGGATGACTTCTCCGTTAAGCATTTGATTTTCAATAATGTGCTTTACCAAAGCGGCATACTCGCGCGGCTGACCTAACCGCGACGGGAACGGCACTTGTTGCCCCAGAGAGGCTTTCACATCATCGGGCATTCCCATCAATAGTGGTGTTTCAAAAATTCCTGGCGCGATTGTCATCACGCGAATACCCATTTTGGCAAATTCTCTTGCAATGGGTAAGGTCATCCCAACAATACCACCCTTGGACGCCGAATACGCTGCTTGCCCGATTTGTCCGTCGAAAGCAGCGACAGAAGCCGTATTAATGATGACTCCACGTTCGCCGCTTTCTCCTAGCTCGTTTTGCTGCATTGCTGCCGCCGCTAATCGAATGACATTGAATGTCCCGATTAGGTTGATTTGAATAACTTTTGAAAATAAATCAAGTGTATGTGGTCCGTTTTTTCCTACGACTCGCTGTGCTGGGCCAATCCCCGCGCAATTTGCTACTCCATTAATAGTTCCGAAAGTCGTGATAGCCAATTCAATAGCAACTTGCACTTGTTCTTCGCGACTCACATCCGTTTTCACAAAGCGAGCACTGGCACCTAGTTGTGCTTCTGCATTTTGCCCTGCTTCTTCGTTGACGTCGAGCAAAATCGCATTTCCACCATTTTCGACAATCATTTTGGCCGTTGCCAGTCCAAGCCCCGAAGCACCTCCTGTTACGAGAAAAGTTTTTTGTTGTATGTTCATAGCCCGCTGCCCCCCAATGGGGGAATTTATAGTTAAAAGCCCCCTAGCCCCCAATGAGGGAATTTATAGTTTCCCCATTGGGGGCTGGGAGACCATACAATTTTTCCACCAAGTTAGCTCTATATTTCAAAACTGCACGCTGATTCAGCGAACCTTTGTCCGTAATTTCTCCCAAATCAATAGAAGGCGGTTCTAGCGCTACGATGTATTTTACTACTCGACTAGCACTACCAGTCGCTTGGTTTTCAAGCCGTACCAACATTTCATCCAAATAATTGGTTACTTTTGGATGCGTAAATACCTCTTCGTGACTCGTTTCTGATTCTAAACCTGCATGAACTCGGCAGGCTTCGACGTTTAAGAATAAAATTGCCCCCACGTATTCTTTGTCCAAACCAGTCAATACTACATCCTGAACAATGGGTGAGCCTGCCGTCAACACTTTTGCTTTTAAAACGCCCACATTGACCCACGTCCCTGTCGAAAGTTTAAAATCTTCCGCAATACGCCCGTCAAATACGAGTCCTTTGTCTGGGTCATGTTCATCCACAAATTTGACGGCATCGCCCGTTTTATAAAACCCTTCTTCGTCAAATGCTTTGGCCGTCACTTCGGGTTCTCGCCAATACCCCGGTGTCACGTTGGGGGCTTTGTAGCGAGCCTCTAGTTTATCGCCGTCGGGTACTAATTTCACTTTCATTCCCGCCACAGGCACGCCCAGCAAGCCCGAAAAGCTCCCTCCCCAGCTGGCAAACATTGCCGAAGGGCCTGATTCGGTACAGCCTAAACCCGTGATGATGGGTACTTTTTCGCCCGTAGTTTCGGCTGCTAGTTCCTCCCAACGGTTCCAAACGGGCTGAGCCAAAGAAGCACCCGCATAAAACAAAATTTGTAACTTCTTAAAAAAAGTTTCTCGAAGCTGTGGTTCACGCTCGAAATAAGGAATCAGCATTTCAAACCCCTTGGGTACGTTGAAATAAGCCGTCGGAGAAATCTCACGGAGGTTCTGAACCGTCGTTCCAATGCCTTTAGGCGTGGGTTTTCCCTCGTCCATATATAGTGTCCCTCCATTGTAGAGAGTTAAGCCAAAATTATGATTTCCGCCAAAGGTATGATTCCAAGGCAACCAATCAATAAAGACGGGTGGCTCGGTTTTCATAAAAGGAAACACTTGCGTTATCTGCTGCAAGTTGGCACACCACATACGCTGCGTGTTAATCACCCCTTTTGGTAAGCCTGTTGAACCTGATGTAAAAAGAACTTTAGCAACGGTATCGGCATTGACAGCTTCAAAAGCTGCTTGCACTTGTGGGGTGGGTTCAACAGCCAGTATCTGTGCAAAATCAACTCCTTTGCTCCCATCAACTGTCACAAAAGTTGCTTCAGGAAAAAGCGTTTCGGCCAACGCTATTGCCCTGGCATACACACATCCATTTTGAGCAAAAATCAGGCCTGGGGTCATCAATTGGAGCGTATGACGGAGTTTTCCAAAATCATCCGACAACAACGAATAAGGAGGAGAAATCGGTGAATATGGAATTCCTACGTGCACAGCTGCTAAGGACAAAAGGGCGTGTTCAAGACTGTTTTCGGATAAAATAACCAACGTTTTTTGTTCCGAAAGACCCAGATTCAACAAATATTGTGCGATTCGCTCTACTTTTTTGAAAGTATCAGCATAGGTTAATCTCACCCATTCGCCATTATTATTTCTTCGCGCAATGAATATTACATCGGGTTTTTGAGTTGCCCAAAAGCGTAATTTCTCCGTTAGTTTTTCAGGATATTCTTCCAAAGGAGCCGCAAGTTCTAACTCAACAATGCCGTCTGAAAGGACGTTTTTTCGAGTTTTAGTAGGTCCAAAATGTACATTTTTGAAAAACCCCGCGCGGCGTACTGGCCCAGCCTCCGATGAGGGAGTTATTTTAAAATTCATATTTTTCAAAATTAAAATATCAAAAATGCCTCCATTGAGACGGGTGGTGCGCCACTGCGCCGCCGCGCGGGTTAGGGGACAATTTTTTTAGCTCGTCCTTCCAAAAAATCTCGCAATCTTTCTTTTGCTTCGGGGGCATTTTGGGCAATAGCTGCCATCAACGATTCCATCAACAGCCCTTGTTCTTGCGAAGCATCCACAATTCTTGGCAACACCTGCACTAAGGCAAAATTGGTCATTCCTGCATTAGAAGCTACTTTTTCTGCCAACTCCAGCGCTTTTTCCAAGCTTTTCCCTGGTTCCACTAAATACTGGGCGAGTCCAATTCGCTCCCCTTCTCCTGCAGAATACACTCGTCCAGTGAGCATCATGTCGGTCATACGCGCCAATCCAATCAGCTTGGGTACACGCACCGAAGCTCCTCCGCCTACAAATATCCCCCGCTGTCCCTCAGGCAAGGCATACATGGTTGTAGCATCCGCAACTCTAATATGACAAGCACTTGCAAGTTCCAGGCCTCCTCCTACAACAGCTCCATGTAACGCTGCAATAACAGGTACGCGACCAAACTGCACCTTATCAAGTACTCGATGCCACATACGGGAGTGATACACCCCTTCCGAAGCATTTCTTTCCGTTAATTCCGATAAATCAAGTCCAGCCGAGAAGTGTTTCCCTTCGCCGTAAATAACCATACACCGAATAGAGGCTGGGAGAGCATCCATCACTTTTTCAAGGTCTAAAATTAGAGCATCGTTGAGAGCATTCCGCTTTTTAGGTCGGTTTAGCCCCACTAAAAGTGTGCTTTCTACTACGGTTATGGTAAGAAGTTCTGAGGGAGATGGGAAGTCAATCATCATTTCATTTTGAATTGATTTATTTCAACACAAAATTGAACAATAATTGGATGTTAAAATAGGAAAAATTGGGGCATTAATGTGCAAATTCAATCTTTTTGCAATTAATAATCTTACAATAGTTACGAAATATTAAAAGCCTTTACATGCTTTTTCTTACAAAACGCCACTTTTTTTATAGCTTTGAACCATACTTGGATAATAAGTTTATTTCCCAAATAGGAGGGATGTATACCGCCGCAAATTCAATAATTATAGTTTGAATAAATCGTTTTTGAGGCACTATGTTAGTTGGGGATACAAAATTTTAAGCCTGATTTCAAAGAGTGCACAAAAAAATCAGATAGGTTGGTTGATATTTGTATAGTTTGTAATCAAACAATTCTGAACAATCATTGGGTTTAGGAGACCTTTGTGTAAGATTAAAAATATTCAGTATGGTTCAGCTTGGGTTAAAAGAAAACAGCAAACAGTTTTTTTTGTTAGTGATTATTAATGCCTTTGTCGGTGGGATGATTGGGCTTGAGCGTTCGATTTTACCGCAGTTGGCTGAGCAGTCATTTGGAATCGCTTCCAAGACTGCATTGCTGTCGTTTATTTTCACTTTTGGAGTCACTAAAGCTATTGTTAATTATTTTACGGGGAAATTGGCCAATTCTTTGGGCCGAAAAAATCTGTTAATCATCGGTTGGTTATTTGCGTTACCTGTTCCTTTTCTCTTGATTTATGCACCAACTTGGACGTGGATTGTGGCTGCTAATATTTTACTAGGTATCAATCAGGGTTTGACGTGGAGTACAGCTGTAATGATGAAAATCGACCTTGTGGGGAACAAGAACCGTGGTTTTGCGGTGGGTATCAACGAATTTGCAGGGTACTTGTCGGTGGGAGTGGTGGCCTTTTTGACTGGTTATATGGCCAATAAGTACGGAGTTAGGCCGTATCCGTTTTATTTGGGTATTGGGTTTGCAATTGTGGGAGTATTACTAAGTGTATTTTTAGTTAAAGATACTCGCCAACACGTTTCCAAAGAGAATAAGGAAAGTAACATCCCGCTTTTAAAATATCCCTTTTGGGATACTACTTTTCGGCATAGGTCATTGAGCGCAGTGACCCAAGCGGGACTAGTCAATAACCTCAACGACGGAATGATTTGGGGTCTTTTACCGCTGTTGCTTTTGACAAAGCAGTTTGCTTCGGACCAAATTGGAATGCTCACGGCGATATATCCCGCCGTTTGGGGGCTTAGCCAGTTGGGAACGGGTCGATTATCCGATATTTATCCCAAAAAATGGTTGTTATTTTGGGGGATGTTGCTACAAGCTGTTGGTATTATTGGGTTAATGAGTGCGACTCATTTTAGCCATTTCGCCGCTATTGGCATTGTTTTGGGAATAGGAACTGCCTTGGTTTATCCCACTTTTTTGAGTGCTATTGCTGACTATACCACTCCTGTTCAGCGCGCTGAAAGTTTGGGAATTTTTCGATTTTGGCGCGATATGGGGTATGCCGTTGGGGCATTACTGACGGGGGTAATCGCTGATTATTTCGGATTACCCACGTCAATCATTAGCATTGGTATTCTGACCGCACTTTCGGCTTTTTTGGTATTGTTCAGAATGAAATAAATAGTATTAAATCTTCATTTCTAACAACGCATAGCTTAGCGCTTTTTCGTGAGTACCTATTGCTAGTGAGGTAGTTACGTCTGTAAGCAAGGCGTCTTGGCACACAAATAGTAACGATGTAATATTGCCGTGGCTTTTTACAACCTTTTGTTGGTCAGTAAGTTTGGGCTAATTGATGAGTAATGCAATCATACTCACAATCATAAACAAAATGGGTACAGGAAGCCATCCTTTGGTCAAAGTAGCGTTTATAAAGAGTAATCGAGGACGACGTAAATGATGCTGTTCTGTACTTAAATTATCTTTGTGGTTGTACTCAAACTCAATAATTCCGATGCGTTTTCTTTCTTTTTGGCCAAAAAAGTAAGCTACAAAAAGTGACCAAACAATACCCGCTAAAATGGTTATAAAATCAATAGTAATGTTTTTATTTAACCTCTCTTCAACTGTTTATATTTCTCAATATACATTTTATCCAATGCTTCGGAGTCTTTGTATTTGATACGGAGGGCTTCCAGTTTTTTGTGCATTTCTGCTTTTACGTTGGTATATTTGGGGTCGTTATAGACGTTCTTGAGTTCATTTTTGTCGTTTGTACGGTCATACAGTTCCCATTCATCTACATCATAATAAAAATGAACCAATTTGTATTTTTCTGTGACAATTCCGTAGTGGCGTTTTACCATGTGAATTCCAGGATATTCGTAATAATGGTAGTAAGCCGCATCTCTAAAATCTTTGCCTTGACCCTTAAAAACAGGAATTAAGCTTTCTCCTTGCATATCAGCAGGTGCTTTTACCCCAGCCGCTTCTAAAAACGTTTGAGCAAAGTCCAAATTTTGAACCATTTGGCTGTTTTTAGACGAAGGTTTAATGACGCCAGGCCACTTAACCAATAAGGGCGTCTTGAATGACTCGTCGAAGATGAAGCGTTTGTCAAACCAGCCATGTTCACCCAAATAAAACCCTTGGTCGGAGGTATAAACCACAATCGTATTTTCCTCTAAACCATTCTCTTTCAGGAAATCTAATACCTTGCCAACTCCTTCATCTACTGAGGCGATACATCCCAAATAATCCTGCATATAGCGTTGGTATCTCCATTTCATCTTGTCGGTATCGCTCATTTTAGGATAATTTTTGATAAACTCCTCGTTCATTTTATCGTAAGTGGTATCCCAAACTTTACGCTGTTCGGCGTTCATTCGTCCTACAGTGTAGTTATAATTACGTTTATCGTAAGGGTGCGACTCTTTGATTCCTAATTTATCCATGTTTTCGGGTCTGATTTTGGAATCACCTGCCCAGTTCATATGCGTAAGCAGGTTCATTTCGGCTTGCTTAGAGGCACTTCCACGACCTTCATACTTATCAAAAAGAGTAGTGGGTTCTGGAAATTTTTTGTTGATAAATTCCTTAAAGTGACGTTCGGCAGGCAGCCATTCACGGTGAGGGGCTTTGTGCAAATAAGCTAAGAAAAATGGTTTTTCTTTATCTCGTTCCTTTCCTAACCAGTTGAGAGTTATGTCTGTGATAATGTCCGTAACATATCCTATGATTTTCTTTTTACCCTCTTTTTTGGTGATAAAGTCAGGGTTGTAATAATCACCTTGGTCGGGCAAAATCTTAAACTCGTCAAACCCTTTGGGGCTATTTCCAAAGTGTAATTTTCCAAACATCGCTGTTTCGTAGCCATTGGCTTGAAGAAGCTGAGGGAAGGTAACGTTTGTGGTGTCAAACGGAAAGTTATTGTCAATTTTTCCGTTTAAATGACTGTGTTTCCCTGTCAAAATTACGGCCCTTGACGGCGCGCAAATGGAGTTGGTGACGCAAGCATTGCTAAAAAGCATTCCTTCCTTGGCAATTCGGTCGATGTTGGGTGTTTGGGTCAGACGATTGCTATAAGCCGAAATCGCTTGATACGCATGGTCATCTGACATGATAAAGACGATATTTGGGCGACGACCCGCTTGCTTGTGATTTTTTTCGGTAGTTTGTCTGAACGAAAACATACCAATGGCAATAAGAGCTACGGATGCGATAGAAATGGTGATTTTTTTCATAAATGAGATGAATTGAAACTTTAAGTAATTATTGAAAATACACCTTCATAGAAATATAATGAGAACTTGATAGTAGTTAAATATAGGATTATTCTACATACTTAACAAAAAATGTGCAATTAGAAAGTAGGTGCCAATACCCACCAAATCATTGGCGGTGGTGATAAATGGCCCCGAAGCAACCGCTGGATTAATGCCAAAGCGGTCGAGAATGAGCGGGGTAATGGTACCCATAAAAGAGGCCAATAAGACAACCGCCAATAAGGACAAACTTACTACCCAAAATAACTGTGTTTCGCTGAAAATAAGGACGTAGATACCGGCTAAAAGTCCGATAATGAGGCCGTTGAGTGATGCAATGACGATGATTTTGAGGAGACGCTCTTTCCAACTAATTTCTAATCCTGACTTGTCGGCCAGTGCTTGTACAATCAACGACGCCGTTTGAATACCTACATTGCCCCCTGTTGAACCCATGATAGGGATGAACATAGCAAGGGCGGCGATTTTGCTCAATTCACCCTCGAAAATCCGAATGACAGTGGCAGCCATTAAACTCCCAATAACGCCTACGATAAGCCAAGGCAAACGTGCCTTTACTTGTTCCCATAGGTTATCATCTTCCTCTACCTCCCCCGTAATACCCGAAATGGCTTGGATGTCTTCTTCAGCTTTTTCGGTGATAACGTCCAACACGTCGTCGATGGTAATGCGTCCAAGGAGCCGTTTTTGAACATTCACTACAGGAATTGCCTCCAAATCGTATCGTTGCATGATTTCGGTAACTTCTTCTACAGGGCGGTAGGTTTCTACGTAGTGGATGTCTTCGTCATAAATAGTACCAATTTTGGTGTTTTTACGAGCCAATACAAGATTTTTGAGCGAGATAAGCCCCAAAAGAGTTTGGTTGTCGTCAACCACATAAACGGCATACACTTTTTCAACGTCTTCGGCTTGTTTTCGAATTTCTTCGATACACTCGTTTACCGTCCAATTAATGTTGGCCTTGACCAACTCCTTTTGCATTAACCCCCCCGCCACGTCTTCGTCGTAAGGAAGGAGGTCGATGATAAAGCGCGCTTGTTCGCGGTCTTCTAACAAACCAATGACCTCTTCACGAACCTGAATAGGTTGTTCTTGCAACAAATCCACGGCATCGTCCGAGTCAAAGACCTCGATATAGCGGGCAATTTCGGCAGAAGTAAAGTTTTCCAAAAAGCTTTTACGGTCATCGGGTTCAATTTCTGCTAAGATTTCGGCACCAATTTCCGTATTTAACAAACTGAAAAGATAATGAGCAGGCTCAGTATCAAGTTCGTATAAAACGGTACTAATATCAGCAGGATACAACTCTTCCATTTCGGCGCGAAGCAACGTATCGTCCCGTTCGGCAATGGCCTTTTCAACTTTTTCGAGAAACTCTTTGGTTAGTTCAAACGTCATACCTTTGAGGCGTCTTAGTCGGCTATTCGCCGCTGACAGGTGGGTTTTCTACAAGTTGGGTTAACCTAACAAAATCAGCAACGCTCAGTTGTTCCGCTCGTTTATCAAGAAGCGGGTCATTAAAATTGATCCCTAGCGGTTTTAAGGCATTGCGTAAGGTTTTACGACGTTGATTAAAGCCTGCTTTCACCACTTGAATGAATCTTTTCTCATCGCAATCGAGTTTCTGAACGTTATTACGCTTAAGTCGAACAACCCCCGACTGAACTTTTGGTGGTGGATCAAATGCCCCAGGGGGTACGCTAAACGAGTATTCGATGTCGTAAAAGGCTTGAAGTAAAACGCTCAAAATTCCATAGTCTTTCTTCCCTGGAGGGGCCGCGATACGGAGCGCAACTTCTTTTTGAAACATCCCAATGATTTCAGGGATTAGGTCTCTGTAATCCAACGCCTTAAATAGAATTTGAGAAGAAATATTGTAAGGGTAATTGCCAATCAAGGCAAATCGACCCTTTGGAGTGCCGCTTTGAACGGATTGGTACCATTCCTGAAGGTTCATGCGGAGAAAATCACCCTCTACGATTCGCCCTTCTAGTACAGGGAAATTAACTTTTAAATAGGCAACCGACTCACGGTCAATTTCTACTACATACGTTTTATACTCGCCTTTGGGGAGTATAAATTGTGTCAAAACCCCCATTCCAGGGCCAATTTCGAGTACCGTGTCGTACCCGCCGTGCCCCGATAAGAGGTCGGCGATGCGTTTGGAAGCATCTAAGTCACGCAAGAAGTGCTGACCTAAGTGTTTTTTTGCTTTAACTTTCATTAATTGCAAAATTGTTACTTTTATTGCAAAGTATCGAATTTGTTTTGCACATTCATGCCGATAATGTTTTTCTAACTATGGAAATAAACCCACTTTTGACAACCTTTAACCCTTTCATTGAACAACTTAACCTGTTTGGCCTAACAGTTCTGCCCGATGGTAGTATACGACTTGCCAATGCCTACACAACGCGCATGTTGGGCTGGAGTGTGAATGATTTACAGCGCTTTAATTTTTTTGAAGATTTATTGACTAACGAACATCGAAGCGAAATTCAGTCATTTATTAGTGAGTCGATAGAACGTGGAGGGGTGGCAGAATTTCGTGAAATTCCCTTGGTTTCAAAGAATAAACATTTAAGGACAATCCAACTTAACTCTTTGATATTAAACAAATATGAAGGGACACTAGTTGATTTTACCCTGATTGGTGAGGATGTCACCAACAAACTCAGGGTGGCAAATGCCCTCGATAAATCCAATGCTCAACTGCAAGATTTGGTCGATAATACCAGCGATTTAATTCAATTGGTGTCATTAGAAGGAAAGTTTCTGTTTGTCAATCGCGTATGGCGTGAGCGGCTTGGGTACGATTTGGAAGATTTGGCTAATCTCAATCTCAAGGATATTCTTTGGCCAGAAGCCGCTGAAGCTACCTTAGAGTTACTGAAGCGAATTCAAGAAGGGGAACAAGTGCCTGATTTTGAAACAGTTTTTTGGGATAAACAACGAAAAAAAATATATCTTACGGGGAGTGTTACGTGCCGTTACGATAACGGTAAACCGACTGCATTTCGCTGCATTTTGCACGACGCGACAAGCCGTGTCCGGGCCGAACGTTCTCAAAGTTTATATTATAGCATTGCCAATTGGACCATCAAAACGCAAGACTTGGATGAGTTTTATGAGCGTGTTCATGAGGAATTGGGGAAAGTAATTGATGCCAAAAACTTTTTTATTGCTCTCTACGACCCTACCAAAAGCTACATGTATTTCCCATATTATGTGGATGAATATTTTAAAGAAAATGTTCGATTTACCAAACGAAAAATTGGTAATGGCCTGACCGAGTACGCAATTCGAGCCAATAAATCCTTGTTTTTGTACGAAAAAGACATTAAGGAACTAGCCGAAAAACAAGGGCTATATATGTACGGTAAAATTCCAAAAGTACTATTGTGTGTGCCTTTGCGCATTGGTGACCGCGTGACGGGAATTATTGGGGTGAAATCGTACACAAATCCGAACCAATACCGACCAAGAAACCTCGAAATGCTGGAATTTATTTCGGGGCAAGTGGCTTTAGCCATTGCCCGTAAACAAAACGAGGCAGAATTGAACCGCCAAACGGCTCGCCTAAATGCTATTTTCGACAATAGTTCGTACTTGATTTGGTCGGTGAATAAAGCTCTACAGCTGACTTCATTCAACAAAAATTACGTAGGCTTTTTGCAGCAACATCTCCGCACCACTCCTTCCATTAATACCACTACCGAACGATTGGGCTGGCAACTGATGACCATTGATAATCGACGATTGATGGAAGACCGTTATCGTCAGGCTTTTAAAGGAACACCTCAGGGGTTTGAAATGAAAATAGAAACTCGCAACGGCGAGGGTGATATGTGGCTTGAGTTCAGTTTGAACCCCATCCGTACCAACGGAGTGGGGATTGAGGAGGTTTCGGGGATTGCTCGTGACATTACGCCTCGTAAATTGGCCGAGTTGTCGATGCAGCAAAGTGAGGAGAAATTTAGAGGGATTTTTGTGAACCTCCAAGACATCTATGTTCGTGCCGACCGTTCGGGAAGAATTACGATGATAAGCCCATCTGTCTTAAAACGAACTGGCTACACCATTGAAGAGGCATTGAATACCAAAGTGACCGATTATTTTGTCGATAAAAGGGTCATTCGAAGTGCTTTGGTTCGACTTCGTCGCGATAAAAGTTTACGAAATTTTGAGGCGGAACTACGAATCAAAGATGGTACTGTACGCCAGTTTATGTTTAATATGTTGTTGTTGGAAGATGAAGAGGGGAAACCCATCTTTGCTGCCTTAGCACGCGACATTACGGAACTGAAACGAAACCAAGCTGAACTTGTCAAAGCAAAAGAAGAAGCCGAACGTTCCCTTAAAGTGAAAGAACGCTTCTTAGCCAACATGAGCCACGAAATTCGAACACCAATGAACGGAGTGATAGGTATGCTTGACTTGTTGAACGGAACAAAACTGGATACCGAACAAAAGGACTATGTGCTGACCATGCGCCGTTCGTCCGAAACATTGTTGAATATTTTGAACGATATTCTTGACCTTTCTAAAATCGAAGCGGGTAAAATGGCCCTCAACGAAGCCCCTGTTGCGTTGGAAGAAATCTTCGAAAAACTCACGGCATTGTTTTCGCAAGTAGCTAAGAATAAAAACAATACCCTAAAGTATGTGTTTGGAGAAGGACTGCCGCAATACATCATAGCTGACCAAACGCGCCTGCTTCAAATTTTATCAAATCTTACTTCTAACGCCCTGAAATTTACGGAAAATGGTGAAGTAAAAGTTCAGGTATCGTCTGTGTGGACCAAAGGAAAATTTCATAAAATCAAGGTGGAAGTATACGATTCGGGAATTGGGATTACCCCCGAAAATCTTAAATTGTTATTTAATGCTTTTACTCAAGTAGATAATTCTTCACGGAAAAACTTTGGAGGAACAGGGTTGGGGCTAGTGATTTCTAAAGAGTTATGCCGATTGATGAAAGGCGAAATAGGAGTGGAGTCTGAACTTGGGCACGGAAGTATGTTTTGGTTTACTTTTGAAATCAAAGAAACGGTCATTAGCCCTACGCAGCAGGTCAAGATGGCTACGGAGGAAATTAAACTAGAAAACTTCTTTCAAGAATATAAACCTACGGTACTATTGGTGGACGATAATTTCGTCAATCGAAAAGTGGCTAGTGAAATTCTGAAAAAAGCGGGTTGTGTGGTCGATACTGCCGACAGTGGAAAGAACGCAATTGAACTCGTTGCGGCTACTTTTTCTCCCGAAAAACAGCATTACGATGCTATCTTTATGGATATCCAAATGCCTGATATGGACGGTATCGAAACGACCCAAAACCTCCGAAACCAATTTGGGGGAAGCCTACCGACGGTAGTCGCTATGACGGCCTATTCGATGAAAGAAGACCGCGAGCGGTTCTTGAGTCAAGGGATGGATGATTATGTACCGAAACCCATTAGAGCACAGGTGCTTATCCAAAAAGTAAAGGAGATTGTGGACGCAGGGAAGTCGCTCAAAGACACGGTCGCTTTGAGTCAAAAACAGAAAGAAATTGCCCAAGAAATTCAACTTCCAATTATTGATTTAGACATTGTCGGCCAACTACGAGAATTGGGGGGAATGGAGCTGATTAGTTCCATTTTTGAGGATTTTGTGATTGAATCAACCGAACTGGTCAATGAAGCTGTGGCGGCTTTTGCCGAAAACAATATCCCTGTTGTAAAAAGCAATATGCACACCCTCAAAGGGAGTGCAGGTACCATCGGAGTGTCGCGGGTGGCCGAAATTGCCAGAATAGGAGAAGGGAAACTTAAAACCAATGACACAAGCACATTAGCGCAAGATTTAGCTAATCTTGAAATAGAGTTCAATGTGTTTTTGAAGGAGTACCTACAAATTTTAGAAGATTTTACCCAAAGCTAATTCGTTCAATAATGTCGCATCGTAATTTTTTTTATAGCCTTTTACGGGCTTACGTTCGTTTTTGGCACAATTCCGTTTTTTACCGCAAAGTAGAAATTAAAAATTTTCCTAAAAATCTGCCACTCGATGCACCTTTGCTGGTGGTTTCGAACCACCAAAATACGTTGATGGATGCGTTGGCGATTGTCCTGAATGTGGGTAAGCGGCAGCCTTACTTTTTGACTCGTGCCGATCTTTTCAAAAAAACAACCGTTCGGAAGTTGTTGATGTCCCTAAAAATGCTACCTGTGTATCGGTTACGGGATGGAGTGGATGAAATGCAACAAAACGATGAGATTTTTCAAACTTGTGTGAACATTCTGAGTACTGGTGGGACTTTGGCAGCTTTTCCCGAAGGAAACCACGGGGTGCAGTATCATCTTCGTCCGTTTAAAAAAGGGCTGGCACGGATTGCGTTTCGGGCCGAGACGGAGCACGATTGGAACCTAAATTTGCAGATTTTACCTTGCGGGTTGTATTACTCTCATTGCCAAAAAATGGGAGAGCGTTTGGTAATCAATTTTGGTGAACCTTTCAAAGTGAGCGACTATCGTGCTGATTATGAACAAAATCAGCCACGGGCTTTTACCCAAATTACGCGTCGAATGTCGGACGACATCAAATCGTTGATGCTGCATTTTGATGACCTACCTCATCATGATACCCTCAAGTGGCTAACCGATAAAGAGAGTCGAAAAGACGGAGATATGTTGACAAACGTTTTGGCTAAAGCCGCTGAACTTGCCGAACTCAAGACGCAGCAACCTGAGGCTTATGCGGAAGTCATAGAAAAAGCAACGGTTGAGCGTAAGATATTGAATAAGAGAGGTATAGATGGAGTTATTGCAGGAAAGCCTTCACTGCCAACCGTTGGATTAATGACCCAAACGCTAGGATTGCTCTCTACTTCGCCTTTTTGGGTGTATGGAACCATCAACAGCGGAATCCCCTACGGTATTCCATTTTTAATGACCAAAAACTTGAAAGACCAACAGTTTTCGAGTGCTTTCCGAATCGTTTTGTTTGCTTTGGTTACCTTTCCTTTGGTATGGTTACTGCAAACAGGCTTGGTTTGGTTCTTTTTTGGTATAAAGACGGCAACTATTTATGCGTTGGTACTCGCCCCAACGGGGTACTTTGCCCACCGTTGGGCGCGTTGGTGGAACGAGACCATGCAACAATGGAAACTTCGTTAGAAGTCGGTGTTGGCTTCTTTAATATCTTTTTTTTGAATCCAAATATTGCGGTATAATACATCGTGGCCTTCGGCTTGTAGCTTGAGGCCACCTGGTGTATCGGTGATGCCTTTCCCTCCGTCGTTTCCGCCGTCAATACCCGAATTAGGACCACCCCATACTTGGTTGATGCGTTGATTTTTGTGTACTTTTTTGCCGTTGAAATACATGCTAACAAGCGCTTTCTCAACTAATTTGCCGTCTTTGAAACGAGCCGCTCTAAACTCAATGTCATAGGCGTTCCATTTCCCAACGCCATTATAAGCGTAATAGGGCGAAGGTGTTTCGTTAATTACTGCCGCCATTCCGTGCGAAGTAGTGTCGCCGTCAAGGACTTGAATTTCATAACGGTTTTGGAGATAAACCCCGCTATTTCCTCCGGGTTTTTGGATTAAAAACTCAATATGAAGCCTAAAATCTCTAAATTTCTCTTTTGTAACAATATCGGCAGAACCGTATTTTCCACCTGCGGCAGCAGGGTCATTGGTGTTGACAACCGTCCCTTTATCGACGGGGTCGTTGACAATAAACCATTTGATGGGAAGGCTCGCCGCTAGTCGAGGACCGTCCCAATAGGTCCATTTTTCGTCCAACATTTTACGAGAGCCATCAAAATAAACTTCCGCATTTTTAGGTGCTTTGACACCCACTCCAACTTGAGCCACAGATGGATACGAAACAAAAGCAGTTAGTACTGCAATGACGATAGGTTTTGAAAAAATGAAATTCATGGTGAGAGGTTATTGTATTAAGTTCAAAAGCGTTAAATCTCGCTTTCTACTTCAAAACAGCCTCATAGACAAATAAAGTGGAGGCGGCATCATCGTCAGGAACAAAATACGCCCGTAAGCCCTGTGGAATGGATTCGATAAAAAAGGGATTATTGGTCATAGCATTTCCTGTGGGCGACCAAATTAGGAGCGGAACTTGGAAGACGGGGCGATTATCGCCGAGGTTAACGAGTTCAAGTCCGCCTAAAGTAAACGAGGTTCCATCGGGTTGGCGGTACTTTTGCAGGCCTCCGCATAGCATCAATTGCTTGCCGACGGAGTGGCAATCTTGGTAATCAATGTAAAAAGAGGCGTTTGGGATGCGTATTTGCTCAGGCTTAGGAACAGGTTTTTGTACGTTTCCTCTGGCATCAAGCCCCCAATGGTAAAAATGACGTGACCCCCAACTTACTCCTGAAAGGGTTTTTGAAGAGTTGGCATGGACAATAGCACCAATGTGATCATTGAAGCGCATTACTTCTCCTACTTTGAGTGTCTTAGGAGAAACTCTATAAATGATGGATTTACTATTAGGACGGTATTCGGCTACGGGTACCCAAATGTAGTGTCCGTCAAAATCAATTCCGCCTGGATGGAAAATGCCCCCTTCGCCGAGGGTTATTTGTTCTAAAAGTTTTCCAGAGCTATCAAACTTAAAAAGGTGCCCTACGCCTTCGCCTCCGTCGTTGGTATCACGCCTTTTGCAAGTCACTTCAACTGAACTCATGAAGTAAAACTCCCCAATTTTGACTATACCTTGAGGATGAAACGTGGGAAAATGCAACGGAATGGTCGAGATTTGTTTCCATTCGGTGGAAGGGCGTAATTTTACAATTTTCTCAACTAAGTTAGTTTGGGCAAAAAGATGGCTCGCTACCAACAAAAATGGGAGTAAATAGTTCATGTGGTCACTTTCTCAAACAAAGGAGATACCAAAAGAAATCTTTGCACTATTTTTGAAAAAAAATCACTCAAATGCTTTCAGCGACAACCTTAGAATTAGCTCAGTTACTTTGGGATTACCACCACGTCAATCACACTCTTCAAAAATCCGATTGCATCCTTGTGCTTGGTAGCCATGATTTGCGCGTTGCGGAGCGGGGAGCAGAATTATATTTAGCTGGATGGGCACCATTATTGATTTTTTCGGGAGGGTTGGGAAGACTGACCCAAGAAATGTGGTCGGAGCCAGAAGCAAAAAAATTTGCCAAAATTGCTTTAGAAATGGGCGTTCCGACGGAGGCAATTTTGATAGAGAATCAATCGACAAACACAGGAGAAAATATCCTTTTTACGCAACAATTACTCGAAAAAGAGAAATTGACGCCTGAAAAGTTCATCGTTGTACAAAAACCCTACATGGAACGTCGGAGTTTCGCTACTTTTAAGAAGCATTGGCCTCAGAAAGAGTTGATGGTGACTTCCCCCCAAATTTCTTTGCAAGACTATCCCAATTCTGAAATTTCTTTGGAGGAAGTTATTCATATCATGGTAGGGGACTTTCAGCGTATTAAATTGTACCCTCAAAAAGGCTTTCAGATAGCGCAAGAAATCCCACCAAAGGTAGAGGAGGCATTCGAAATGCTGGTAACACTAGGCTTCGACAGTCACCTTATTAGCAGATGATTTACGGTTTTGCCATTTTTTTTTCATCCGCTCAAACCAGATGATGTAAATATCTTTGTCAAATAAACGGGAATCTTTGAGGGCACGGTCAGCAAAATAGAGTCCTACAAATAGAAGAACTGTATTAGAAAACCAAGCACCTACTGGAACCCATACAAGCCCATCTTTAGCCCATTTGTCGCCTTGCAGCGTAAGGACATAAGACAAAATAAACAATAATACCGATACCAAAACGGGGATACCAAAGCCTCCTTTTTTGATGATTGCTCCTAATGGTGCTCCCAACAAAAACATAATAAAACACGAAACGGCTTGGGTGTATTTATGGTGCATTTCGAGGTCGTAGCGGTACCAAGCCTTGCTTTTTTCTGAGATGTAGGTCTTATTACTTTCCGCGTAAGAGCGGATATTTTGTGCCTGACTTAGGGCCGTGGCTACTACTTGTTCTTTTTCGCCAGGAAGCACAATTGCTTTTTTCTTCAGTAACGAATCAACCCATTTTCCAAATTTTGGAGCGGTGTTTTTGGGCATGGTTTCTGCCCTAAACGCATAGCTGAAATATTGCTTTGATTGTGGCAAGAGGCCTTCTTTACTTTTCCTATATTCTTTTTTTAATGAATCAGCAACTTTGCGAAGTTCCTTGGCATTTTTCATGTACTCATGGTACTGAAATTGATTCTCGTCGGTTCGTTTAAGTCCAAACGATTCAAGACTTACGACCATTTTATAATGCCCAAAATGAGAACGAGTCAATTGCCCCCCACTCGATGGCGAAGAAAATGAATTGGCCGTTTGAGCTGCTTCCGAGTACTGAGTACCATTGAAAAGCTCAAATACGAGATAACTTTTGTCATTAATCATGTACATTAATCCCGAATCAGCCAAAATTACCTCACGATTTCCTGCATTGTAATCGTTGACATTATGTCGATAGATGACTAATCCTTTTAAACATCGGTCATTGGGAGCTGGATATTTTTTATCTACCTTAATATTATGTCCAGGAAGGTCATTGTAGAAGATTCCTTCTTTAATATTGAGGGTTGCTTTGGCTGTTTTAATGTCATAGAGAAGGCTATACCCTTTCAGGTTAGCCCAAGGGGCTACTTCATTGTTATACCAAAACGAAAAAAGCGTTACTACGATTACCATCACCATGACCGAACGCATGGCTCGCCACGTAGAAATACCCGCACTTTTGATGGCCGTCAACTCAAAAAATTCACCCAAATTTCCGAAGGTCATGAGAGAGGAGAGAAGAACAGCAAGGGGTAAGGCAATAGGAACCGTGATAAGGCTAAAAAAGACTAAGAGTTTAACATAGTTTAACAGTTCGATATCTTTACCGACGAGTTCGTTGAGGTATTGAGAAATGAGGCGCATCAAAAAAATGAAGACCACAATGCACAACGTCAACGCAAACGGCCCGATAAATGACCGTAAAACTAGTTTATCAATCTTTTTCATGCACTTTTACCCGAAACTCGGCTACTAGCCTTAGCTTCCTACAATTTCTTTGAGACTTTCAATTAAACCATCCCAAATGTCTTTTAGTTCTTCGCTGTCGGTGTTTGTCGAGTAATCAGTGATTCTTAAATAAGTCGAGCCAGTTAAATCGCTAACTTCTACCTTAAACTCTATGTAGTTATTATCGCGGTTGTTATCACTGGTATTTAAAAACTCAAATTTTACACTTTTATTGAGCCGCAGGGAGGTTTGCTCGGCAATATGGCTTTCTTTATCCCAAATAAAATCAAATTTGTGATCTGGCTTAATATTAACCTTTTCACAAAACCATTCAGACAGTCCAGAAGCCGAACTCAAATACGAGAACAACATCTTAGGCGAGGCACGAAGCTCGTATTCGTTAGAGTATTTAAATTTTTGCATAGCATGTTATTTTGTTTGGTCTTAAAGGTATGAAAAGTCTTATGAATTCATAGTGAGCAAAATCAATCATTTTTTTTGATTTTTTTTACGCTCTAATACTTAGCTAGTTACCTTCCCCAACAAAGAGGCAAAATAGAAACTTCTTGCAATTATTCAAAATGTGTTTGTGTATTTAAAATAATTGTTTTACTTTTGCACCACCAAAACGATGGCGGGGTAGCTCAGCTGGTTAGAGCGTAGGATTCATAACCCTAAGGTCGGCAGTTCGATTCTGCTCCCCGCTACAAAAAAGCACACCCAAAGTGCGATGAAAGCAATACGAAAGTGTTGCTTTTTTTGTTTACACCTTATTCGTTGCTCGTCCTTCATGGTTCGTATTTCGTCATTCGACTTTCGTCCTTCGTAACTAGTAACTGGTAGTTGGAAGCTGGACCCTCGACTACGCTCGGGGACCGGTGAGCATTTTTGCAATATTATCTATTGTTCAAATTGTCCAAATTACATTGGCACATTGGCTAATTGTCAAATTGGCACATTGGCTAATTGTCACATTAGCTA
>JALQYJ010000136.1 GCA_023254175.1 Runella sp.
CTTCAAAAAAATAATTGAGATTTTGTTTGGATTATAGTTTGTGAATTTACTTACTTTGTAAAACAAAGTAAGTAAATTCATTTCAATCACAGTCATTTTACCATCCGTCAACACCTCATTTTTATGACACGAACCAACGCTTTCGCCCCGCAGCCCTTTCAGCCTGCATCTTTCATTAAGCGCTCTGTCATTCGCGTATCTGTTATTCATTATCGGTACTGAACCCGAAGATTTTGTAAATCCATAAAAACCGTGTCAAATCTGTGTCATCCGTGTGCTATTATCGACGATAATAGCACACACACGGATAGATAAAATAAAAATCTTCGGGTACAGTACATTAGCCGTTATTAGTTAACAGATACACCAATAACCTCCATCTCCCATGAAAGAGCAACTTATTTCTCATATAAACGAGCCACAGCAGCTTGAGAAGCTGTATCGCTCTAACAAAGCATTGTTCAAGCGCACCTTTAGTGCTGTTTATCCCGAACTGAAAGGTAACACCATCGCCGACGTTTGGCATGAACGATTAAGCTACGACAGCGACGATATTCAATGGGGTACAAGCCAAGACCTTGCCCTTTTGGTAGGGGCATCTTTGGTAGCGGGGCTTATTGCTAAACTCCCCGCTTTTACCCAACTCGACGAAGAGTTTTTTTACACCCGCAACATCGGGTTCATCATTTTTCCGCTTCTAACCGCCTATTTTGGCTGGAAAAACAACGTTTCGACGAAAACAATAGCTTTGCTTACTGGCGCATTTTTAATGGGGGCAGTCTTTATCAATAGCCTCCCCAACGAACCCACAAGCGACACCCTGACGCTATCCTGCATCCACCTTGTTTTGTTTTCGTGGTCTATTCTTGGTTTTGCCTTTGTGGGTGACTCCAACCACTCCGAAAAACGATTGGGTTACCTCAAATACAATGGTGATTTAGTGGTGATGACAACGCTGATTGTCATTTCAGGCGGCATACTAAGTATGATTACCGTCGGCCTATTTTCGTTGATAAATCTCGACATCGGTAAATTTTATTTTGAAAATATCGGTATTTTCGGACTTGCCGCCGCGCCTTTGGTGGGGACTTACCTTACCCAAACCAATCCGCAGCTGGTGGGCAAAGTGTCACCTGTTATTGCCAAAATTTTCAGTCCGTTAGTGTTGGTCATGCTCGTGGTGTACCTCGGCGCAATTGTTTATTCGGGCAAAGACCCGTACAACAACCGCGAGTTCTTGATGGTATTTAATGCCCTGCTTATTGGAGTGATGGCACTTATTTTCTTTTCGATTGCCGAAACCTCCAAAACTTCTCATCACCGCGCCCAAGTATGGGTACTGTTTCTGCTCTCGGCGCTGACAATTGTGGTCAATGGCGTAGCACTTTCGGCGATTTTGTTTCGGATTTCGGAATGGGGCATCACCCCCAACCGTACGGCAGTATTGGGCGGGAACTTACTTATTTTAGTAAATTTGCTGCTCGTGATGGTACAGCTTTCCAAGGTACTGACCCAAAAAGCTACTCTCACCGACGTGGGAAAAACAATTGCAACTTATTTGCCTATTTACAGCCTTTGGACCATCGTCGTGACGTTCTTATTCCCCTTTTTATTTGGGTTTAAGTAAATAAAGAAGGTCATAAAATAAAACGAGCATGGGCCTTCGGGTTCATGCTCGTTTTGTTTTATGACCTATGTTGGGCTTGGTACCTTAGATAGAAAATAAGAGAGCAATAGAGCTACTTTTTAACAAAAAGAAATAATCTCATCACTTTCAAGGGTTTAAAATAGGATGTTCTCAAATTATTATCGAAAAGTCGTTGATGCCTGATTTTTAGCAATCCTCAAAGAACTCTTTGCCACCGAACTCTCTATTAGCGCAAAGCCACACGGCTGTCACTATTGTTTATCAGAAAATAGGGTAAACAGCCAAAATTATAAATGATAACCTAAAAACTTATCAATATTTTTTGGGGACAAAAACGTTAATTTTATCCCCAAAAACAACAAAAGCCGACACTTTACAGCGTCGGCTTTTTATTTGAAACCAAATGTCATTAAACTTTAATTTCGACATCAACACCACTTGGCAATTCGAGTTTCATCAACGCATCTACTGTTTTAGCGCTTGACGAGTGAATGTCGATAAGGCGCTTGTAAGTGCAAAGTTGGAACTGCTCGCGTGATTTTTTATTTACGTGAGGTGAGCGCAAAACTGTGTAGATTTGCTTCTCTGTAGGCAATGGGATAGGTCCGCTTACCACAGCTCCCGTTGATTTTACCGCTTTCACGATACGATCGGCCGATTTGTCCACTAGGTTGTGGTCAAACGACTTCAACTTGATACGAATCTTCTGGTTCATTATAATTGGTTGGCTCTGATTGATTATTAATTTCTCCATCGAAAGAGCCATTAACTCCGATAGGAAACAGCTCCCCTACCCCAATGGGGAGCTATTTATTTTATTTAAATCCCCATTGGGGGCGGTTCGCCGTAGCGATTAGGGGCTTATCCTTTTGCTTTAGCGATTACAGTTTCCGCCAAGTTGGTTGGCAAGAACTCGTAGTGCGAGAAGGTCAAGTTGGCAGTTGCACGGCCTGATGAAATCGTACGAAGGTCAGTTACGTAACCAAACAACTCCGACAATGGCACATCAGCTTTGATTACTTGCGAACCTGCTTTTGTATCCATCCCCTTCATCATACCACGACGACGGTTTAAGTCACCTGTGATTGGACCAGTGTATTCGTCTGGCGTTACTACTTCGACTGACATGATTGGTTCCAACAATTTTGGACCTGCCTGACGGGCCGCTTCTTTGAAGCCCATACGAGCTGCCAATTCAAACGACAATGAGTCAGAGTCAACATCGTGGTATGAACCATGGAAGAGACGAACTTTCATTGAGTCGATTGGATAACCTGCCAATGCACCGTTTTTCATCGAGTCGTTGAAACCTTTTTGAACTGCAGGGATAAATTCGCGTGGAATAGCACCACCCACGATTTCGTTAACGAACTCCAATCCTTCTTTTCCATCTTCACGTGGCCCGATTTCGAACACGATATCGGCAAACTTACCACGACCACCTGATTGTTTCTTGTAAACCTCACGGTGTTCGCAGTTTTTGGTAAGAGCTTCTTTGTAAGCTACTTGAGGTGCCCCTTGGTTTACTTCTACTTTGAATTCACGACGCATACGGTCGATGATGATTTCCAAGTGAAGCTCTCCCATACCTTTGATGATAGTTTGGCCTGTTTCCTCGTTTGATTCTACTTGAAGCGTTGGGTCTTCTTCAATCAACTTACCGATTGCTTTTGAGAAGTTATCTTGGTCAGCTGTTTTCTTCGGCTCAATTGCATACCCGATAACTGGATCAGGGAATACCATTGATTCTAGAACGATTGGGTGTTTTTCATCAGAAAGGGTATCTCCCGTTTTGATGTCTTTAAAACCTACTACCGCACCAATATCACCTGCCTCCAAACGCTCGATTGAGTTTTGCTTGTTGGCGTGCATTTGGAAAATACGCGAGATACGCTCCTTATTTCCCGAACGGTTATTCAACACATAAGAACCTGCTTCTAATACTCCTGAATAAGCACGGATAAAGCACAAACGACCTACGTAAGGGTCAGTAGCAATCTTAAATCCTAGGGCGGCGAAAGGCTCGTCAACGCTTGGCTTACGTGAGATTTCAAGTTCTGTGTTAGGATCAGTACCTTTGATGCTTTCTTTGTCAAGAGGTGAAGGCAACAACGCCATCACATAGTCAAGCATTGTTTGAACTCCTTTGTTCTTGAAAGAAGAACCGCAAAGCATTGGAACGATTTTCATATCAATAACCGCTGCACGCAATGCTGCCAGGATTTCATCTTCAGTGATTGAATCTGGATCATCGAAGAATTTCTCCATCAACGACTCATCGTACTCTGCTACTGCCTCGAGGAGTTTTTCACGCCACTCAGCCGCTTCTTCCTTCATATCGTCAGGAATTGGCACGATTTCGTACGTCATACCTTTATCGTGCTCATTCCAAATCATACCACGGTTGTTAATCAAGTCAACTACCCCTTTGAATTGGTCTTCAGCACCGATAGGCAACTGTAAAGGTACTGCATAGCTACCCAACATTTCTTTTACTTGCTTGCACACGTTCAAGAAATCTGCACCCGAACGATCCATCTTATTGACGAAGCCCAAACGAGCTACGTTATAATTATTGGCCAAGCGCCAGTTAGTTTCAGACTGAGGCTCGACACCATCTACTGCACTAAACAAAAACACAAGACCATCTAATACGCGGAGTGAACGGTTTACCTCTACCGTAAAGTCAACGTGACCTGGAGTATCAATGATGTTGATATGGTACTTGTTATCTCTCCATTTCCAATCTACTGTTGTAGCTGCAGATGTAATGGTGATACCGCGCTCTTGCTCCTGCGCCATCCAGTCCATCGTCGCTGCACCGTCGTGTACTTCACCGATTTTGTGGCTTACCCCTGCATAATAAAGAATACGCTCAGTTGTGGTGGTTTTACCAGCATCAATGTGAGCAGCAATCCCAATGTTTCTTGTGAATTTTAAATCACGTGCCATGGTTTTTGTGATTGTTATTGAATCTTTTAACTCTGTTTCTTTACATAAAAAATGTGCCAATAATGACACACCCCTGAAAATCAGAGCGCAAAATTAGAATTTTTGTCCTAAAAAAACAAAAGTCGCGTTTTACAAATTTAGAAAGTGCTCGTTCTCTTCTCTATTTTGTTATTTTCTATACTTGCTTACTAGGCGTTAATCACGGGGTGTTGCATCTAATCTTTCCTATAGGTTTTGGCCTTAAATACGATTTGCCGCCCGAATCGATTGTAGGACTTGAAGCCACATTTCGGCTATCAACTTCTGATTATTTAGACGAAGTCAGCTACTCAGGAAACCCTAAAAAACGATGTGTACGAAGTTTTAACGTTTAACGTCACTTGCCGCTTAGGGCTTTACAGAATGATAATTCACCGCCGATGGTAGACGCAAAAAAGTCATTTTTGTTTGTATATTGCTCCCCAAATTTAACATTTACAGTTATGCCTTCTATTTTCACCCGTATCGTCAATGGAGAAATTCCTTGCCATAAAATTGCCGAAACCGATGAGTTTTTAGCCTTTCTTGATGTTTTCCCTTGTGCAACTGGTCATACCCTCGTCATTCCTAAACAAGAAATAGGTTATATTTTTGATTTAGACGATGTGCTTTATATTGGATTGATGCAATTTTCAAAAAAAGTAGCCGCCGCCATAGAAAAAGCCATTCCGTGTAAGCGAATTGGCGTTGCGGTGGTTGGGCTCGAAGTGCCTCATGCTCACGTACACCTTATCCCGCTCAACAGCATGGCAGACATGAATTTTAATAACAAACTCAAAATGAACCAAGAAGAACTGACAGAGATTGCCGCAAAAATAAAAAAGGAACTGCTCTAGGGCTGTTCCTTTTTTATTTATTTATTTACAATCGGTATAGGTAAACGTCTTGCTATACGTTGAAATCCCCGAACCGTCCAAAAACCGTGTAAGGGTTTGTTCCGTCAGCGGGAATCCATCGGTGGTGTAAGTAAATGTATAAGTCGTTTCTCTCACGGCTTTACCTGATTCGTATTCAGTACGTTTGGTCGCATTACCCCCTGCTTTTGTGGTAAAAAGTGGAAATTTGATGTAATCGGCATAATACCCCAAAACGCTAAACTGCCAGCCTTTAAAAGCATCAAACATCGTCTTTTTGTTATCATACCCCGTTAGTACAACCCGAAAAACCTCCTGATTGGTGCGAGTGTCTTTGGTGATTGTTTCCAGAATATTGCCTTGTACATCACGCGTGATTGTCGCTTCCATACCCTTTGAGTCTACAACTTTCGTGATGCGTTGATTGGTATCAGTGGTAAAGTTAAGTACATAATTGACGTAATTTGCATCGGGGGTTTTGGCCACGGTCAATCGAGCAATGGAGCCATTGGCGTTGTATTGTATAGTTTCTTCTACATCTCCGTCTACTACCTTTACCAATCGGTTGTCTACGTAAGTATATACCGCTTTGCCAGTAGCTTTTAATTGCCCTGTTGCATTGTCTTTTACCGAAATATTCACCCCTTCAGGCACACCATTGGGAGCATATACATAGTCGAGCCGGTAGGCATTGTCTCTACCAGTTTCACTGCTGATATTGCACGTGGGAGTCGTAACGGGTGTGGGGGTAATTTCCTTATCGCAAGAAATCAAAACAACGCAAGTGAGAAAGAGAATAATTTTCTTCATGAAACGGTTGAATTGTATTGTTGTATCGTGTAAAGTAAACGATACAAAGGAGCTATTTCGCTCCTTTTTGTTGAGTTTTTTTAACGCTAGCCAGTTTTCTTCGGCTAGTTATGTAAAATACAAATGGGAGAATTACCAACAAGGCAACCCTCCCACTTTTTGAAACCAATTTTTAAAGGCCATACTCCGTCTCTTCCACAATATAATCGACCACTCGGCTCAAGTCGTGGGTTGCTTCCCAAACAGCAAGTTGACGGTCGGCACCTGTTCCCATTTCTAGGATTGTGTGGATGTACTCTACTTCTTTTCTGCTTCCTAGTTCGTCCAAGACATCATCGACAAACTCAAGGAGTTCTTCCGCCAATTTGAAATAAGGCACTTCTTCCTTACGTCCAAAATCAATGAGTTTGCCATGAATACCGTACCGAGCGGCCCGCCATTTGTTTTCGTTAATGAGGATTTTTCGGTAGTGTTGAAAATTGAGGTTTTTGCTCATCAATTTGTAAATCTTCACGACCAATGCCTGCATCAAAGCTGCCAAACAAATGGTTTCATCGGCGCGCATCGGAACGTCGCACACACGGTATTCAATCGTATTGTAGAAAGGATGCAAACGCATATCCCACCAGATTTTCTTACCGTTGTCGATACACCCCGTCTTAACGAGCAGATTCACGTAGTCATCGTAATCGTGAGCCGTTTCAAAGTACTCAGGAATCCCCGTACGTGGAAATTTGTCAAACACCTTCGACCGATACGATTTAAAACCCGTGTTTCGTCCACACCAAAAAGGGGAGTTAGTCGAAAGAGCATAAATATGCGGCAAAAAGTAAGTCAAGGAGTTAAGTAACTTCACTCCTGTATCACGGTCAGGAATCCCGATGTGAACGTGCAAACCGAAAATCAAATTTCCCCGTGCCACGTCGCGCATTTCTTCGATGAGTTTGTCGTAGCGTTCGTTGGGAGTAATTAATTCATCTTGCCAATCCGAAAACGGGTGCGTTCCTGCGGCAGCAATGCGCAAGTTTTGCTGCTTTGCCAGGTCAATAATCATCTTGCGCAGGTAAGTAACTTCTTTCCGCGCTTCCTGAATATTGGTACAAATATTCGTTCCTACCTCTACCACCGACTGGTGCATTTCGGCTGTCACACGTTCTTTGAGAATGATTTTTCCGTTCTCAACAATTTTGGACATGTGCGAACGAAGCGCTCGAGTTTCGGGGTCGATGGTTTGGAATTCTTCCTCAATACCGATAGTAAACTGGTGCATAGGTCTTGGGTAGTGAATCGTCCGCTAAAAAACTTATTTCTTTTGGGGCGCTTTTTTAGCTGGCTCCTCGGCTTTGGCCTTTGGTGCTGCTTTTTTAGGCTTTTCTTCGGTGGTTTCTACATTGCCTTTGGCCAAATGGCTAATCGGTAGATTCATCGCTGATGTACGCACGAATGACCCCCACGTCAAATTGGTCTGGCCGTCTTTGTGGGCTTGGGCTTTTTCAATTGCCATTTTAGCAGCATTATCAACAATCCAATCGAAGTTTTCTTGTCCTACCGAATGAATATCAGCATCAGGGGCAGGGTTACAAAAGTCAATCGCGTACGGAATACCGTCGTGTACCGCAAACTCTACCGTGTTAAAATCGTACCCTAATGCTTTGTTCAAACGGAGTACATAATCAGTAATAGTCGCAATCAATTTTTTGTGTGCTTCTCCCGTTGTTTTAGGCTGCGTTGCATACCGTAAATGGTGCGGGTTTCGTGGTTCGTACGGCATGATGTGGACATACTTTCCACCAAGGCAATAGCAACGATAATAATCTTCAAACGTTACTTCGCTTTGGAGAAGCATTACCAACTGCTCAGTTTCGGCGTGTTTGTGCCAAAGGTCGTCCATGTCATTAATTTTATAAACGCTTTTCCAGCCACCACCTGAGTGCGGTTTCATGTAGGCAGGAAAACCAACGTAGTCAAACATTTCGCCCCATGCCATTGGCATTTTGAGGTTACGGAACGACGTCTCACTCGTATCATCTGGGCGTTCTTTAGAAGGCATCAGCACCGTATTTGGAACGGGAACGCCCAATTTCACCGCCAAGGCATTGTTAAAAAACTTCTCATCGGCACTCCACCAAAAGGGGTTATTGATTACGGCCGTTCCGCACAAAGCTGCATTTTTAAGATACGCACGATAAAACGGCACATCCTGCGAAATACGGTCGATGATAACGGCATAATCCGTAGCTTCTCCCTGTACCACGCGGTCGATGAGTACGGGTTCGGCCACTATATTTTTCCCATCTAATTGATTGACACGCTCCACAAATGCCTGCGGAAACGTATTTTCCATTCCGTGTAAAATTCCTATTTTTTTCATGATGTTTGAGCCCCCCACCCCCAATGGGGGAGTCTAGTTATTATTTTTAAGCCCCCATCGGGGGTGGAGGGCTTTTTATAAACCCATTAATGAGAGATAATGTGGAAACATTTTATTCCAAAGTGGCCAATCGTGGCTCTCCCAACCACGAATATCGAGCCAATGGTTAATACCTTTTGAATTAAGGATTTGTGACATCCTCACGTTATCGTTGAGGCAAATATCCCATTCGGACGTACCCAGCACAATTTTCATATGGTTGTATTTCCAGCCTTCCTCGTTGAGCATAAAATCGACAGGGTTGTTGAAATAAACGGTTTCGTCATTGTAGCCATCCAAAAAACTACGAATATCAAAAGCTCCGCTCATGCTAAACAAGTACGCCACTTTATTGGGGTGTTTGAAGGCGAAATTGAGTGCGTGATAACCTCCAAAACTACAACCCGCCACCCCAATTTTGTCAACATTACTTTCGTGACAAATCGTAGGAACGAGTTCGTTGGTCAAAAAACTATCGTAAATACTGTGATTGTGTACACGCACCGAAGGCTGAAGGTGTTTGGCGTACCAACTGTCTCGGTCGATGCTGTCAACCGAATAGAGTTTTACTTTGCCTGATTCAACCAACCATCGAGCTGATTCAATCAGTCCAAAATCTTTGTTTTGGTGATAACGCCCCATCGACGTCGGAAAGAGCAGAATGGGATACCCCCAATGCCCAAACACCTGCATCTCAATGTCACGGCCCAAGGTGGGAGAATACCACTTGTGATAAGTTTCTTTCAAGGTTGATAAAGTGTTTGATGAATAAATATTTTGACGAAATATAGATAAAAACTCAAAATGTCAAGTTTCTGAACTAAAAATTGTCAAAAAGTCGTTTTCCGAATACCTTTGGGTGTGTCTATTCGACCATTAATTAACTACCGCTTATGACTCGTCTTAGTGTAAACATCAACAAAATTGCTACCCTCCGCAACTCGCGGGGCGGCGATAACCCAAATGTCGTACGAACAGCACTCGATTGTGAGCGTTTCGGAGCGCAGGGCATCACGGTTCATCCCCGTCCCGACGAGCGTCATATCCGTTACCAAGACGTACTCGACCTCAAAGAAGTCGTCACCACTGAGTTTAACATTGAGGGCAATCCTACGGAGAAAAAGTTTGTTGAGTTAGTACTTCAAACCCAACCCACCCAAGTCACGTTGGTTCCTGATGCTTTGGGAGCAATTACCTCAAACGCAGGTTGGGACACCATTACCCACCGCGGTCGACTGACTGATTTGGTACAAACGTTCAAATCGGCAGGTATTCGGGTTTCGGTATTTGTAGACCCCATCGAAGCCATGGTTGAAGGAGCCAAAATTTGTGGTGCCGACCGAGTAGAACTTTATACCGAGCCCTATGCAGCTGAATATTTTGACAACCGCGAAGAAGCAGTGGCCTCGTATGTACGCGCCGCTAACGTGGCCAAAGAAGTCGGTTTGGGATTAAATGCAGGTCATGATTTGAGTTTGGACAATTTACGGTTTTTAAAACAACAAATACCGCATTTGGACGAAGTATCCATCGGTCACGCACTCATCTGTGACGCTCTTTACTTTGGCCTTGAAAACACCATTCAAATGTATTTACGCGAATTAGAATAAGTCCACAGTTGACTGTCCATCGTCAATAGTATCAGCCTAAAAATTATCATTCTTAGGCAAAGTGACTAAATTAACCTTATAATTTGATAGTTATGTCGAAGAAAATCATTTTCACTACTGCCGCTCCCGCCCCTATTGGGCCCTATTCACAAGCTATTATGGTTGGCGATACGCTATACGTTTCAGGTCAAATTCCGATTGACCCTGACAGCGGCGACCTCGTCACAGGTAATATCGAACATGAAGCACGTCAAGTGATGTTAAACATTGGGGCTATCCTCAAAGAAGCAGGACTCCATTACCATAACATCATCAAAACCTCTATTTTTTTAAAGGATATGAACAACTTCGCAAAGGTAAATGAAGTCTATGGGCACTTTTTTACAGGCCATTACCCTGCCCGTGAAACCGTAGAAGTTTCGCGCTTACCGAAGGATGCTAACGTGGAGATTTCGGTGATTGCTGTGAAAGATTAGGGAGCAAATTTGCAAAAAAGCAAAGAGCAAAAAAATACTGTGCAAGTTTGCAAAAAGCAAAGTTGGTATTTTGCTCTTTGCAAACTTGCACATTGCACAGTATTAGTTCAAAAACTCATAAACTCCCGCTACACCTTGGCCACCGCCGACACAGGCCGTTACCATGCCATATTTTTGGTTACGACGGCGCATTTCATTGAAAAGCTGAACCGACAAACGCGCTCCTGTTGAGCCTAAAGCGTGTCCTAAAGCGATAGCGCCTCCGTTAGGGTTAAGTTTGGTCGAATCAATATCCAATTCTTTTATTACTGCCAACGATTGAGCCGCAAACGCCTCATTCAATTCGATTTGGTCAATGTCATTAAGCGTAATTCCCGCTTGTTTAAGCGCAATCGGAATCGCCGCCACGGGGCCAATACCCATAATGCGTGGCTCTACTCCTGCTGATGCGTACGACATCATGCGTGCAATCGGCTTGAGATTTAGTTCATTCACCATTCTTTCAGACATCACCACCACAAACGCTGCCCCATCCGATGTTTGTGACGAATTACCCGCTGTCACACTTCCTCCCGCCGCAAATACAGGCTTCAAACGTCCTAGGGCTTCGAGTGTAGTGTCAGCTCGTGGGCCTTCGTCTTTGTTTACTACGTATTCTTTGGTTTTCTTTTTGCCAGAATTGGCGTCGAAAAACGTTTCTTTTACCGTAATAGGCACAATTTCTCCGTCAAACTTACCTGCTGCTTGTGCGGCTAAGGCTTTCTGGTGCGATGCCAGTGAAAAGGCATCTTGCTCATCACGGCCAATTTTAAACTGGTTAGCTACTTGCTCAGCCGTTAATCCCATTCCAATGTAGTAATCGGCATGGTCTTTTGCTATTTCGTAATTAAGGGCTGTTTTCCAACCTGTTGTTGGCACCATCGACATCGACTCTACGCCTCCTGCCACGATACAATCCGCAATACCTGCGTTGATTTTAGCAGCCGCAATGGCAATCGCCTCTACACCAGACCCACAATAACGATTGATGGTAAAACCAGGAACACTTTTAGGTAAAGAAAGCAGCGAAATAAAACGGGCAATTTGCATCCCTTGTTCAGCTTCGGGTACGGCATTTCCTACGATGAGGTCATCTACCCGAGCAGGGTCAAGTTGGGGCAACTGCGCCATCATATGTTTGATTACTTCTGCACCAAGGTCGTCGGGGCGTGTAAAACGAAAAACACCTTTCGGGGCTTTTCCCACGGCGGTGCGGTATCCTGCTACAATATATGCGTTCATGTTTTAAGGTTGTTTCGTCTTATTGTTTAACGTTTTAGATTCCTTCCTACAAAACAACCATTTTTTTTGCAAAAATTACTCTGCAAGCATAACATTTTTTTATTAGTTGGCAATTCTACGCCCAGTAGTTAACTTGCGTCTTCAACATCAGCAAGTAAAACCCATGAAACGAGGACAAGAACAAGCCATTTTCATTCAGGGGGAAACTGACAATAAATAGGACGACACCGACCATCTTGAGTTCTACGGAGAAGGGTAACGACGGGACTCAAGATTGACTTCTCTATCTCCCTGTAGCGTCAAATTCTCCATACCTATTTACCCTCGCCACCCTTCTCACGCCAATACCGCGTCTCTATCTCGGCTTTTTCTTTCTCGGCTTGGCAGAGTTTGAGTTCAAGTTGGGCTTTTTCGAGTTGGTGTTGGAGTTCGCGAGCGTCGTAGTTGTTATTTTATGTAGGATTAGTTCCTGCGTTTACACTTGTATTTTGATACTGGTCAAAAAAATTAGAGATACGGTCATTGAAGTTCATGATGTCGTTGAGGGTTACGCCCAACCTCTCAGCAATGGTCTCTAAACGACCTATTGTTACGTCTTTTTTGCCTCTTTCTATATCGGCATAAGTGGGTAGTGATAGTCCAAGCATGTCGGCCATATTTTCCTGGGACAGCCCCTTCAAATCGCGTATTTTCCTGATTTTTTCACCCAATTTTTCCATTTTTTCTATAATATAAAGTTTGATTTGCTAAAATATGAAGTGGCAGAAAGGTAGGAAAAAATTAGGAATTGAGAAATTGCAAACTCAATTTTTAAACTAAAATTTTTGTAAAAATGGCAATAGAATTAAGAAAAGTAAGTGCAGGAGAGCGCATTAATCTTTCTAAGGAACAAGCTGGGCTCAAGAAATTTAAGATTGGATTGAGTTGGGATGTAAAAGACGGCGTCGTTGCTGATCTTGATGCTTCGCTTGTCATTTTAGGAGCAAATGAAAAAATGTTAGCAGATGATAGTATTGTGTTCTATAACAAATTAGAAGCATACTCTGGGGCTATCAAACATTCAGGAGATGAGCGTACAGGCGCGGCTGAAGGCGATGATGAAACAATTATGGTTGACCTTTCGAGATTACCTGCTGATATAAAAATCATGATTGCCGTCATCACAATCTATGGAGCTGGACAAATTACTCCAGTTACTTTTGGCCGAGTGAAAAACGCTTCTGTCCGACTATACAATGGCGATACCAATCAAGCCCTCTATCAATTTGATTTAACCGAAGATGCTTCCCGCGGTACTGCTGTAGAAATGGCTCGTATATATCTAAAAGATGGAGAATGGCGTTTTACGACCCTTGGCGATATTGTGGGTACTTCAGCTAATGGTTTAGAGGATATTGTGAACAAATATAAACGCTAAAACTCAATAGTTATGCTTAATTTAACCAAAGGAGATAAACTCGATCTTGTTAAAAATGACGGCTCGAAACTTACCAATTTTTGCGTAGGCTTGAATTGGGGTGCTATTGTAAAATCAGGGATGTTTGGTTTTGGTACTACCAAAGAAGCCGTGGATTTGGATGCAAGTGTTGCATTATTTGCAGCTAATAATCAGCCTATTGATGTTGTATATTTTGGTAAACTTATCTCATCTGATGGTGCTATTAAACATAGCGGAGATGACCGAGTTGGTGATACTGATGGTGATGACGGCCTTGATAACGAAATCATTACGATAAATCTAAATCAGTTGAGTCCTGGTGTAGATAAAATTGTATTTATTCTGAACAGTTTTCAGGGGCATGATTTTGCTATAGTACCCTACGCGCACATACGTCTATATGAAGGTACACCTGACCGAGTTCAGTCTGTTTTTGCCAAATTTGACGTTTCTAAAGATCCAAAATTCGCAGGCCATATTTCTATGATAATGGGTAAGCTCTATAAGCGTAATAATGAATGGAAATTTGAAACAATTGGTGAACCTACTCGCGACCGTGCCCTAAAAGACACCATAACAACTGTAATGCAAAAATTTCTCTAACTCTCATTATGATAGAACAGATAGCAAAATATTTTGCCGATTTCTTCGGCAAATTTCCTGATGCTTGGCTTTGGATTACCACCCACCCAGCAGAGTCATTTACAGCAATAATGATTATTATGCTTTTGGAAGTATTACTTTCCGTAGACAACGCTGCTGTGCTTGCTACGATGGTACGTGATTTACCTAAAGAACAACAAGGACGCGCCTTGAAATATGGTATTATTGGAGCGTACTTTTTTAGAGGCGTTTGTCTCATCTTCGCGGCACTTATTCTTAATATTTGGTGGCTAAAACCTTTTGGGGGGCTATATTTAGTCTATTTGACTTATGACTATTTCAAGTCAAAAACTACACCAGAAGAAGATGACGATACATTGAACAAAACCGAAAATTGGCTTTATAAATCTACCATTGGATTGTTGGGGCAGTTTTGGGCTACCGTAGCGTTGGTAGAGTTAATGGACTTGGCATTTTCGATAGACAATGTTTTTGCTGCTGTAAGTATCAACCCAAATGTCATATTGGTAGTTGCAGGGGTGTTTGTCGGTATTTTGGCAATGCGTTTTGTAGCCCAATGGTTCGTGAAGCTATTGGACAAATATCCATTCTTAGAGAGCATCGCCTTTGTCGTGATTGGTATTTTAGGAATCAAATTAGCTTTGTCATTATATACACACTATTTTCAAGATAGTTGGTTAGCCAATATGACCGACTCTGAGGTGAATAAAGAAAATGCAGAGTATTTTGATATTTATGTGTCTATTTTTACATTCGCCCTCTTTTGTTTACCTATTCTTAGTTCAATACTTTTTAATTTCCCAAAAAAGCAAATTTCTTCGCATTAGTTTATCTAGAGTTAAGTGTAAACGTTCTAAACTTAGAAAGTAATCGAACTAAAAAACAAGTAATATGACATAAATAAGCGCCAACCGATTCCGAATCAGTTGGCGCTTATTTTAAAATGTATATACGCTTACGCCTTCACAATCCAGCCAAACGGGTCTTCTACTTTGCCTGTGCGGAGGTCGGTCAAGAAAGCTTTTACTTTTGCCACAAAGGAGTCTTCGGTCACGGTAGGGAGTTCGTAATCCACACCTTCGTAGCCGATAACGCCAAACGGCGATACGACAACGGCCGTTCCTGCGCCGAAAGCAGCTTCTAAACGACTTTCTTTCAAAGCGTCGATTATTTCTTTTACTGCCACTTTACGCTCTTCGACTGGAATACCCCAATGACGTGCAATCTCCACAATGCTCTTGCGGGTCACACCGTTGAGGATAGTGTCAGAAGTAGCAGGGGTAATGAGTTTCCCGTCCATGAAAAACATCACGTTCATTGTCCCTGATTCTTCTACATATTCGTGATCACGAGCATCTGTCCAGATAATTTGGTCGTAGCCTTGTTGTTGGGCCAAACGCGCAGGGTACAACGAACCTGCGTAGTTGCCAGCGCATTTTGCGTAACCAACCCCTCCTTCTGCCGCGCGGATGTAGTGTTGTTCTACTTTTACACGAGGAGGTTTTGAGTAGTACTTGCCTACGGGGCTAGTGAAAATGATAAACTTATACGTATCAGACGGTTTTACGCCAATGTACGCATCCGTCGAAAACATGTACGGACGAATGTAAAGCGATGTATCAGGAGCAGTAGGAACCCATGCTGAATCCAAACGAAGCAACTCTGTAAGGCCGCCCATAAAAACTTCTTCTGGGACTTCGGGCATACACATCCGTACAGCTGACTTGTTGAAACGCGCCCAGTTGTCTAATGGACGGAACATGAGCACTTCACCTGCGTCGTTTTTGTAGGCTTTCATACCTTCAAAAATCGCTTGTCCGTAGTGGAGGGAAGCTGTAGCAGGGCTGAGGCTGAGGTTGGCGTAGGGTACAATTTGAAGGTTAGTCCATTCGCCGTTGATGTAATCGGCGACAAACATATGGTCTGCATAATGGCGACCAAATACCAAATTGTCGAAATCTACTTCATGGATACGCGAAGCTTCTACGCGTTGAATTTCCATGGCCAATGTGTCCGTTGTCATTGTAATTGGTGGTTTACTTTATGTGGTTGACTAAAAATTAGTTGTCAATGCAAATATTTTTATTTTTCCTCGAAAACCCAAGAAAATCTTGATTTACTTATCAAATGCTGGCAAATGTGTAAAAGGCAAATAGGCAAGAGGCAAAAAAGAAAAACTTGCTCCTTGCCCTTTGCCAACTTGTCTACTTCTTCCTGCCTGCCCATTTAATTTCCTCTACCCCCAATTCTTGGGCCATTTTACGCGAAAGCACAAACAAATAGTCAGAAAGGCGATTTAAGTACCGAATCACCTCCGATTCGACCGTTTCGGCTTCGTTGAGGGCAACTACCAACCGTTCTGCTCGGCGGCATATTGTACGAGCCACGTGCGTAAATGATACTGACGGATGCCCGCCTGGCAAAATAAATGCCCGCATAGGTTCTAGTTCCGTGTTCATTTCATCCATGGCGAGTTCGAGAGCGGTAATGTCTTCTTCGTGCAGGTCGGGAATGAAATGTTTTCTGTTGTCGGGTTCTGAAGCTAAAATCGAACCAATTGTAAACAAGCGGTCTTGGATGTACTTCAAAAAATCGCGCCGAGCAGCATTGACTTCTTGGTCGCGTACCAAACCGATGTACGAATTAAGCTCATCGACGGTGCCGTACGTATCAATACGCAAGTCAGCTTTGCTTACCCGTGTTCCGCCCACGAGCGAGGTCGTGCCTTTATCTCCAGTTTTTGTGTAAATTTTCATAAGTGGTACGGGCGTGTCGCCTGTCAAAAAAATGATTCAAAAAGTAGAATATGGTACTCCAAACAACAAACTTACCCCAAAAAGGGTTTTAGGTACAAACGCTAAAGCTCAGTTAAACGATGGAAACGGCCTTTCAAATTGCCAATCTACTGGTATTTCCGCAGTGGATGCTTATGATTTTTGTCCCTCAATGGAAAGGAACGCAATGGCTAGTGAAGAGTTATCTGGTACCAGCGTTCTTGGCTTGTATGTATGCGTATTACATTTTTAGCGGGGCGCCGCTTGATTTTCAGGATTTTAGTAATTTTTCGGGCATCAAAAATCTATTTGCCAAAGGGGGAGATACGGCGCTTTTGGCAGGATGGATTCATTACTTGGCATTCGACTTGGTAGCAGGAAGTGCGGTTTTTCAAGATGCGCAGCAAAAAAATATACCACACCGTTGGATTGTGCTACCGCTATTGTTCTGCTTTATGCTAGGGCCTGTGGGGCTGCTGATGTATTGGTTGGTTCGCTTGTTCAAGACCAAACGAATGGGCGGTGAAAATTAGGCCGTTGCTGAATAGGATTCGTCGGTAGGGGTGGGTTGGTAGTTGAACTTTTTTGTAGATAACTGATAGAGGCAGTTGAATATTCAATAGGGGTAAATCAACGCGTTCGTTAAT
>JALQYJ010000005.1 GCA_023254175.1 Runella sp.
GTAATAGCCAACGCACCAGCCAAAACTTGTCAAAAGAGCCAACCAAACCAGGGGTAATTGTATCAAATAAAAAAGCACCTGCAAGTTTTATCTCGTAAGTGCTTGATTATGTTGTGGTTACATTTTAAATTAGTCGGTTACGGCAAATAGTTACGTTACCAAAGAAAAACCCCTCAAATCGTTGATTTTGAGGGGTTTTTGAAATTTTTGTGGTCACGTAGGGATTCGAACCCCAAACCTTCTGATCCGTAGTCAGATGCTCTATCCAATTGAGCTACGCAACCGTATTATTTTTTATTTACTTCCCATTGTTTTGGGACTGCAAAGGTAGGGCGTTTTTGGGTGTTTGTCAAGCGTTTTTTTGTTTTTTTGAAAATATTTTTTCTCAAATCGTCAATTTTAAGCAAAACTTCCTGCTTTTCAGAAAGATAAGTGTCGGGAAAAAATATTATTTTTTTACAAAGCCTTCGCCCGCTGATGCCATCGCTCGCAATTGAGCGGTTGGACGAAAACGCTCTCCGTAGGTATCGGCAAGGCGGTCGCATTCTGAAACAAACGTGGAAATACCCACATAATCAACAAATGAAAGTGTGCCGCCCGCATAAGGAGGAAAACCCCAACCAAGAATAGAACCGAGGTCAGCGTCAAGACGCGTACGGATTACACCCTGCTCAAAACAGCGTACGGTTTCTATCGCTTGGCGGTACAGCAAGCGCGTTTTTACTTCTTCGACCGTTGGCTGTTCTGGACTCATCGGAAATAATTCCGCTAAACCCTCCCACAAGTATTTTTGACCACCTTCGGGGTATTCGTAGAAGCCTGCCTTGGCTTTTTTACCCAACCGCCCTAGCTCAGTAAATTGCTTACCGATTTGATAGCTTGTATCTGTTTCGGCCAAAACCCCGTCTTTTACGGCCTGTCCTGCAATTTTATAGACCAAATCAAGGGCAACTTCGTCCGATACGGCCAACGGCCCCACAGGCATTCCTGCTAGTTTTCCTGCGTTTTCAATCAAGACAGGACTAACCCCGTCTTTGAGTAACTCCATTCCTTCAGAAGTGTAGGTTCCAAAGCAGCGCGAAGTATAAAAACCACGAGAATCGTTGACGACAATTGGCGTTTTTTTGATTTTACGAGTGTAATCAATCGCTACCGCCAAGGCATAGTTAGAAGTTTCTTTACCGACAATTAACTCCACTAGCATCATTTTATCAACGGGTGAGAAAAAGTGAATACCAATGAAATTTTCTGGTTTAGCCGACGCCTTAGCAAGCCCCGTAATGGGCAAGGTAGAAGTATTTGACCCAAATACTCCATTTTCGGCCAGTTTTGGTTCGGCTTCTTGAGTGACAGTAGCTTTTAGCTCTCGATTTTCAAAAACAGCCTCAATGATTAGCTCACTCCCTGCCAAGTCATCGACATTGGCAGTAGGTTTAATCAATCCCAACACGCTTTCGGCTTTTAAGGCATCCATTTTGCCACGCTCCACCGCTTTCTTCACCAAACCACGTGCGTAGTCTTTTCCTTTCTCAGCTGCTTCTTGCGTTACGTCTTTCAGAACCACTTCGATGCCTGCCATTGCGCTCACGTAGGCTATTCCCGCACCCATCATGCCTGCCCCTAAAACACCCAATTTTTTTACCTCGGTTTTAGGAATATCTTTGGGGCGGCTTGCTCCTTTGTTGGCTTCATTCAAGCCTAGAAACATGGTACGAATCAAATTTCCTGCTTCTTTGGAAGTAGCAACTTTGACAAAATGGCGGGCTTCAATGGCAATGCCACGGTCGATGTTGACCAACAGGCCTTCGTAAACACACGACATAATATGCTGGGTCGATGGATAATTTCCTTTCGATTTATCCATCATCATCGCCGTCCCTACCGTAAAAGTCTGCATTCCGACGGGACTTAAAACCGCTCCGTTGGGTACTTTATAATTGTCTTTAGCCTGAATTTTACCCGTTTTTTTATTGACCTCGTCCCAAGGTTTTACTGGCTTTGGATTAGCGGCAATCCATGCAAACGCCTTTTCGAACATTTCTTCGTGCGTTTCGGCCACGGCATCCACGATTCCCAAACCTAGGGCATCTTTGGGCGAAAGTTCTTTCCCTTCCAAAATCAGCGGCAAAGCGGCCTGCATTCCAATCATCCGGGGCAAACGTTGTGTTCCCCCTGCCCCAGGAAGCAATCCTACCTTGACTTCAGGAAGACCTAGTTTTGATTTTGGATTATTGAGCGCCACACGGTAATGGCACGCCAAACAAATTTCCAATCCTCCACCAAGTGCCGTGCCATTAATGGCAGCTACGACAGGTTTTCCGTTGGTTTCAATGCGGCGGAAAAGCGCGTTGAGTCCTGCAGAAATTTTGAGCATTTCGGCTGGGTCACCGCCTTGGTTTCGTAGAATCATCTTCAAGTCAGCACCTGCCACAAACTCAGGCTTAGTAGATGTAATAATCATGCCTTTTACATCTGAATCGGCGTATGCTTTTTCAAGCGCTTCCCCAAACGCAGGCACCGAATCGTCGTTGAGGACATTCATGGGCGAGCTTGTCATGTTCCAGGCAAGAATGGCAACTCCGTTTTTTACTGAATAATCAATGGCCATTGGTTGTTGTTAGTTGATAAGTGAATGTCTGATTTTTAATTACATAAACTTGAAATTGTATGCCAAAGATACAATTGGTGCGGCAAATATTTGAAGCTGGTACGTGGTATAAGCGGTACCCTGCGTTTTCAAGAAAACCGAATATTGATTTTTTCGTCCATACAGGTTATATACAGTAAAAATCCAGCTTCCCACCCATCTTCTATCTTTAAGCGAGGGGTTGTTTATTTGCCACGAAAAATCGAGGCGATGGTAGTCTTTAATACGTCCTTGGTTCCGTTCGGCATAGTAGGGATAGGCTTTCCCTTGAAAACTCACAAAGCCATTCGGAATGGTGTAAGGGCGGCCTGTACCGTAGGTAAACGTAAAAGAAAGGCTATGGTATTTATTTTCGTTAAAGTTGAGCGACATATTCACATTATGAGGGCGATCAAAATTTGCAGGATACCAGTTCCCGTCGTTGATACGTTCCGTAAAACGAGGCCCTTCATTGACCAAGTTAAACACCCTTGAATAGGTATAATTGACCCAGCCCGTAAGCTCGCCTTTTTTCTTGGTCGCCATCAGTTCTACCCCGTACGATTTACTAAGCCCCTGTAAAACCTGAGTTTCGATATAATTTTGAAGCAAAAAATCGGCACCCGGTTTAAAATCTAGGATGTTTTGGGTAGCTCTGTAGTAGGCCTCCACTGAAAACTCATAAATATTACTTTTTAGATTTTTAAAATACCCCATCGTCCAAAGTTGACTTACCTGTGGGCGAATGTGTGCATCGCTCATTTTCCAGCGAGAGGTGGGTAAAGGAGTGGTAGTATTGGACACCACTTGCAGATACTGACGCATCAGGTTGTACCCAAATTTGACCGATGACAATTCATCGATATTATAGCGAAGCCCAACTCGGGGTTCAAAACCGCCATAGGTTTGTAAGATTTTTCCGCTACCATAGGTCGTCGAATCAACGATAGTCGCTTCGTTTTTAGGCCCACCTGCGGCATACGACCTCACAGTTGCAGGCCCTAAGGCCATAAAATACGAATATCGTAGTCCTACTGAGACCGTTGTTTTGGGAGACAGCGTTATTTCGTCTTCAGCATGCAACCCCATTTCAAGGCCATATTCATTAGGAATATTGATTGAGTTCACTCGGTCATTTGTACCTGGGTCTAACGAGCCTGGTTGCAATTGATAATGCGTCAGGTTAGCTCCAAACTCCATTTTATGGCGTTTGTTGGGGTTATAATTGATATTGGTTTTGGCCTGACGCTGAAATATCTCCGAACCAATCGATACTTTATTATCGCTATTGAGCTCAGGCAGTAGAATTTTGGGACGGTATTTACTATAGACTGCCGTAGTCTGCATATTCAGGCGGTCGTTGAGGACATGAAACCACCGTGCGGTAAAATTAAGAGTATGGTAGTTGTATTGTGTAGCAATGGAATTAATATTATTAATTCCTCCTAACAAATCGGTTTGAAAGAAATCGGTGCTGAAATAATTAGACAACGAAAAGGTATTTTTCTCATTGATTCTCCAAAATAATTTCGCGGCTGCATCCCCAAAATTAGCTCGGATATTCTTGAGTTTTTGTGGCCCCCATTGAAATGCAAAATCATTGAAAGCACCACGACCTGTAACCAATAACCCTACCTTGTCTTTTACTAAAGGAATATCTGCCGTGAGTCGGTTGGCAACAAAGCTTATCCCTCCCAATAGTTTAAACTTATCTAAGGATGGATTTGACATCGAAATGTCTAACACTGACGCAGCACGCCCCCCAAAACGAGCTGGTGTAGTTCCCTTATACAAATCCATGCTAGAAACCGCATCTGGAGGAAAAACGGAAAAGAGCCCAAACAAGTGCGTTGGATTGAAGATGGGTGCATCATCGAGCAAAATTAGATTTTGGTCGACGGCCCCCCCCCGACTATTTACGCCGGTTGAAGCCTCCCCTACCGATGTAACCCCCGGTAGCATTTGTAGACT
>JALQYJ010000049.1 GCA_023254175.1 Runella sp.
GACCCTTACACTGGAGCCTTGCATTTTGAGCGCCAATCCAACAAACACAGAGATACGCTTTTTATCATCGATGAAGCCTCCATGATTTCGGACGAAGCGGAGTTTGGCTCGCATGGTCTGCTTTCTGACTTAATTGAGTACGTTTTTGAGGGAATTGGCAATAAAATGTTGATTGTAGGCGATGTGGCACAGCTACCGCCAGTCAACAAAGATATTAGTCCCGCGCTTGACAAATCACTGCTCGAAAGTGCCTATTACATGAGCGTTTATGAGCAAGAGTTGACCGAGGTAACTCGTCAGGGTCAAGATTCAGGTATTTTACGCAATGCCACTCGCTTGAGAGATTCTCTTCCGCTCGAAAAACTATCGGTTCAACTGCAAACCAAAGGGCTACGAGACTTTTATAAAATGCCCAGCGACCGCCTCGAAGACGGACTTAGGTACGCTTATGATAAGTATGGGCGCGAAAACGTGACAATTATTACCCGTTCCAATCGTGAAGCGGTTCAGCTAAATCAGTTTGTTCGTCGGCAAATCAACGGTGCCGAAGAGGAGCTTGATGCAGGAGATTTGTTAATGATTGTGAGAAATAACTATACTATCCTCGACGAAGAATCACCTGCTGGTTTTTTGGCCAATGGTGACTTTGTGGAAATAAAACGCATCCGCCGCGAAGAAGAAGTCCATGGGTTTCGGTTTGTGACTGTAGAATTACAACTTCTTGATTATGAAGAACAACCTCCTTTTGAAGCTAAGATATTTTTAGATACCCTACATTCATCTAGCCCTTCGCTTAGTCAGGAAGATAATAGAAAACTTTACGATGCCGTTTCACAAGATTATCAGTATATAAAAACAAAAAAAGCGCGCTTGGAGGCAATTCGGCAAGATATCTATCTCAATGCATTACAAGTAAAATTTGCCTATGCTTTGACTTGCCATAAATCACAGGGTGGACAATGGAAGGCGGTATTTATCAATCAAGGCTTTTTACCCGAAGACCAACTAAATCGTGAATTTGTTCGTTGGCTTTACACGGCTGTAACACGCGCTACGGACGAAGTTTTTATGATGAATTTTCACGCTCAGTTTTTCGAATAATCTAACTTTCCGAACGTCCTGAGCCTTCCCAAAAGTTTGAAACTTTCGGGAAGGTGATTAATCCCTATAAAGGTATGTTCCCATGCTTTTTCTTGGGAAGCGTTGCCACCTTGTTTTCGAGCATTTTGAAGGCTCGCATTAGTTTTTCACGGGTTTGCTCAGGATAAATAACCTCGTCGATGTAACCACGGTGAGCAGCACGGTACGGATTGGCAAACTTCTCGGTATATTCTTGGACTTTTTCCTGCAATTTGGCCGCAGGGTCTTCAGCTTCGGCAATTTCTTTTTTGAAAATAATTTCAGCCGCCCCACTTGCTCCCATCACCGCAATTTCAGCGCTTGGCCAAGCGTAGTTCATGTCGGCCCCGATGTGCTTTGAGTTCATTACGTCATAGGCTCCACCATAGGCTTTACGGGTAATGACTGTCACTCTTGGAACGGTAGCCTCACAAAATGCATACAGTAATTTGGCTCCATTGGTAATAATCGCATTCCATTCTTGGTCGGTTCCTGGCAAGAAACCAGGTACATCTTCAAGCACAAGCAATGGAATATTGAAACTATCGCAGAAACGCACAAAACGTGCCCCTTTAGTACTTGAATCAATATCGAGTACTCCCGCTAAAACAGCAGGCTGATTGGCGACAATGCCAATGCTTCGGCCGCCCAAGCGAGCAAAGCCCACAACAATGTTTTCGGCAAAATATTTATGAACTTCCCAAAAACTCCCCTCGTCAACGATTTCATTAATAACCTCCCGCATATCGTAGGGTTGGTTAGGGTTTTCAGGAATAATTTTCGCTAGTTTTGCCCGTTTTTCATTGCCCCCTTCGTAGGGCACTGCAGGGGCATCTTCCTCACAATTTTGAGGCATATAACTCAACAAACGACGAATATCATTAATACATTCTACCTCGTTGGCGCTTACAAAATGTGTTACACCCGACTTAGAGGCGTGGGTCATTGCCCCACCTAATTCTTCCGAAGTCACGTCTTCGTGCGTAACGGTTTTTACCACGTTAGGACCCGTTACAAACATGTACGACGTATTTTCTACCATCATAATGAAGTCCGTAATGGCTGGCGAGTACACGGCCCCGCCCGCACACGGCCCCATAATGGCCGAAATTTGAGGAATAACTCCCGAAGCGAGCGTATTTCGGTAAAAAATATCGGCATAACCTGCCAGCGATAACACACCTTCTTGAATACGAGCGCCCCCCGAATCGTTCAATCCAATCACTGGTGCCCCATTTTTCATGGCTAAATCCATGATTTTACAGATTTTTTCAGCGTGAGTTTCCGACAATGAACCTCCAAAGACCGTGAAATCTTGCGCAAAAACATAGACCAAACGCCCGTCGATAGTCCCATAACCTGTAATGACACCATCGCCTAAATAATATTCTTTGTCGAGCCCAAAATCTTTACATCGGTGCATGACAAACTTCCCAATTTCTTCAAAAGAACCTGGGTCGAGCAACAACTCCACACGCTCACGGGCGTGAAGCTTCCCTTTTTTGTGCTGCTGCTCAATACGTTTGGCACCGCCACCGAGCAATGCTTCTTCGTTGTTTGTGTCTAAAATCCGAATTTTATCTGAGGCTTGCATTGTCATAGATTTTGTTGCTCATCTATTTGGTTTAGTTGGAATAATCCTGCACAAATGTAAGAGAGATTATGACTTTATTTACCGATTGCGCCGACAAACAGTTGCTAAAGAAGTATAGCTTAGCGTTTTTCGATTCCTGACAAAATACGGCGGATATCGTTGGCTCGCTGCATAAAATCGAAGCTTGATTTTACATCACGGTCGTCGATAAACTGCTTGTATTGCTGCAAAAACTCGATATAATCGCCCAAAGCACGTGAGAGGTTTTCTCGATTTTGGTCAAAAATCGGTGCCCACATCGCGGGTGAGCTTTTAGCCAAACGCACCGTTGAGCTAAAGCCCGTACTGGCCATATCAAAGATATTTTGTTCGTCTTTTTCTTTTTCGAGCACCGTATAGCCCAACGCAAACGAAGTCACGTGGCTTAAATGAGACACATACGCTAAATGCAAATCGTGTTCGGTAGGGGTCATGTAGTGGATTTTCATTCCAATGTCGCGAAATAATGCCTCTGCTAAGGCCACACATTCTAGGCTACTTTTTTCGCAATCGCACAAAATCACGTTTTTTTCGGGCAATAGTTCCCTAAAAGCCGCCGATGGTCCTGAGTTTTCAGTTCCTGCCATTGGGTGTGCTGCCACAAAACGTTTACGCTTTGGATGGACGTCTGCCGTTTCGCAGATTAGCCGCTTGGTAGACCCCAAATCTATCACAGTTCCTTTGTCCCCAATCAAATCAAGCACTTGCGGGACTAGCGTCACAATGTGATTTACGGGAACTGCTAAAACCACCAAATCTGACTTAGGAACGGCTAATTCGAGCGGTAGTATCTCATCTACAATGCCTTTCGCCACTGCCAATCGCCCGTGAACTTCGGAAGTATCAACGCCAATAAAGTGCATTTTGGGGTATTTATCGCGTAAAGAAAGGGCATACGACCCTCCCAAAAGTCCAATTCCTATGATGGTTGTTATCACGTCAGTATCAGATTAAATAGTTACTTTTTGCCTATTTTTCAGAAAAGTGTGCAAAAGTAATGAGTTATCCGTTTTTTTGCTGCGTTTATTTCTATTTTCGGTTTCGGGTTTTGAGTTTATCAAGTGAGGAGGGTTACCCAAAACCCGACAACTAATAAAACATTGAACCAAAAAATGCTAAAATGATTGAAAATTATATGGTTCGTGCGCTTGAACTAGCCGAACTTGGACGAGGAAACGTAAGCCCCAACCCCATGGTGGGCTGTGTGATTGTGCACGATGATACCATTATTGGAGAAGGCTGGCACCGTCGCTACGGCGATTGGCACGCAGAAGTTAATGCTATAAATGACACGATTGCACGCGGTAATGAACATTTGTTACCCGAAAGTACCGTCTATGTCACCCTAGAACCTTGCGCTCATTTCGGTAAAACACCACCTTGCGCAGATTTGTTGGTCGAAAAACGAGTCAAACAGGTCGTTATTTGCAACGACGACCCCAATCCGCTGGTGGCAGGAAAAGGAATGCAAAAACTCAAGGACGCAGGGATTGAAGTATTCAATGGAATTTTGGTAAAAGAAGGACGACGACTAAACGCCCGTTTTTTTACTTTTTTTGAGCAAAAACGCCCTTATATTCTTTTAAAATGGGCCGAAACCGCCGATGGTTTCATAGCCGACGAACACAAACACCCCCTTTCCATCAGCTGCTTGCAATCACGGGTATTGAGCCATCAGTGGCGTAGCCAAGAAGATGCTATTTTGGTAGGAACCAACACAGCCCTAAATGATAACCCTCAATTGAATACCCGACTTTGGGAAGGCCCCCACCCTACCCGCATCGTCATTGACCGTACGTTACGGCTCCCGCAGGAGTTACATTTATTTGACAATTCACAAAAGACGCTTTGTTACAACACTTTCAAAAACGAAGAACTGAACAACACCACTTTTGTGCAGATTGATTTTGACGAAAACTTCCTTAAACATTTACTGGCTGATTTATACCAACGTAAGATTCAATCGGTCATCGTAGAAGGAGGAACGTTGATATTACAAACATTTTTAAACGAAGGATTTTTTGACGAAATACACGTTTTTAAGACTGCAAACGCCATTCGGAAAGGTACTGCCTCCCCCCTACTCCCCACGGGTGTGAGTTTGGTAAATCAAACCAAAATTGGCGGGGATTGGCTGAGTTTTTACCAACAAACATAGTCAAGGCTAAAGCCCAACATTGTACTCTTACTCTTTTTTAGACCCCAGCCTAAAGGCATGGGGTTAAAGGAGTCATACATTCTTAACAATGTCCAGTTTGATTTTTAACAACTAATTAAATAGCTAATTAAAGTTGTTAAAAATATATATAATTGTACTGATTTGATATTCAGTACAATTTGCCTATTTGCCACACCTGCAAATTTGCTTTTTTACTTATATTGAATCAAACTCCCGCAATCATCTCCGCAACTTTTCGTCCCGTAGCCATGGCGGCATTGAGGGACGGATAGGCTACGTAGTCGCCGCATTCGTACAAATTTTCACTAATCTTTAACTCAGTTTGAGCCGAATTTGCAGGAAAACTCAACAACGATTCAGGCAAATGATACGTTCGTAGGTGTTTCCAAGATTGCACATCGGCTCCAAACCACTCTGTTAATTCTTTGACAATATGCACCGTCAATTTTTTTTCATCCACGCCTTCCATTCCTTGCGTACTCACCGACACTAACGATTTGCCTGTGGGTGCATACGAAGGCGCGATGTCGCTTGGCACGCATAGGTTATGAACGGTAGAAAGGCGATTGGGATTCAAAGCCAGCATTTTTTCCTTCAACGGAGAACGGTCGGCGGCAAAATACGTACAGGTAGTTTTATTGAAAGTCCGATTAACGTTTCGACCTAAAAGTCGGTCGGCTTGTGAAGCATTTGTGGCTACTACCACCTGCTTGGCTGTGAGTGCTTGTCCGTCCGCCAAGGTCACCGTATTGCCAACGATTTTCTCGACTTTTGTCTCAAATCGAACCGTGCCTTTGGGCAACTTTACCGCTAGCTGATTCGGGATTTCTTGCATCCCTTGAGCGGGTATAGTAGCTTCGCCGTTGTAAAATTGTTTAAAGACAAATCGGAAGAAATTACTCGACGTGGCTAGCTCATTTTCAAGAAATACCCCTCCAAAAAAGGGTTTAAAAAAGTTGGTTATCATGTCTTCGCTCCAACCAAAATCGCGCAAATACGACAAGGTATCGGTAGCTTCATCGCTAAAAAAGGCATCCGTTGATTCTTTTAAAACCTCATTGGACAACTGTAACACTTTCAGCTTATCTACCAACGAACCCACTGGCGAGAATAGGGTATTCAATGCTTGAGATGGTTCTTTGAAAGGGTCGCTCATAACCATAAATGTACCATTGTGGCGAATAATGGCTCCCGACCTAAAGCTTTTCAAATCAAGGGCTTGGTAATCGAGTACTCTTTGCGCCTCGGGGTAAGCCGTTAGTAGAATTTGGAATCCACGGTCTAGTGTATATCCCTCTACTTTATCGGTCCTAACGCGGCCACCTACAGCCTCCGACGCCTCTAATATTAACGATGAAACCCCAAAACGGTTTAGATAAGTAGCACAGGTAAGCCCCGCCATGCCTGCACCTACAATAATTACGTCATAATTTGCCATGCAATCAAAACTATTTTTCAAACAAATAGTTCTCAGTTTTTTCACAAAAAAGCCGGTTGGTCAAATGCCAAGTAACGGCTACCTTTGTGGCCAAATTTTATTCAAACGACCAAAAACAGCGTTAACAGTATGCTTAAAGCAGAAATGATTACCGAAAAGGGGACGATGATAATTGAATTTTATGAACAAGATGCCCCAAATACCGTAGCTAACTTTGTCAACCTTGCTAAAAGTGGTTTTTACGACGGACTAAAATTCCACCGTGTCATCCCTGATTTTGTAATTCAAGGCGGATGCCCTCAAGGAACAGGACGTGGCGGACCAGGCTACCATATCAAATGCGAACTTACGGGAGAAAACCAATACCACGACCGTGGCGTACTTTCGATGGCCCACGCAGGTCGCAACACGGGCGGTTCTCAGTTTTTTATCTGCCACAGCCGTCGCAACACCGCTCACCTCGACCGTAACCATACGTGTTTTGGTAAAGTGATTGAAGGCTTAGAGGTGATTGACGCCATTCGTCAGGGCGATGTCATTACCAAAATCAATATTATTGAAAGCGAAGCGTAAGCCTTTTTGAGCAATTAGGTGATGCGGTTGCTCACCACCGCAAAAGAGTTCACAATGATGCTTAGGCCATTTTGAACCAAGTGCTTTTAATAGTTGTATTTTCATTATTATCACAAGCCAAGTTAAGTATGAAAGTAGAATTAGTTCGCGTTGATGACGGGTTTCACTTTGAGGCCACAGGTTCGTCAGATATAAAAGTACATACCGATGCCTCACCAGCCATTGGTGGCCAAAACGCGGGGGTACGTCCCATGGAATTGTTGTTGATGGGGGTTGGGAGTTGCAGTGCGATTGACGTTGTGCTTATTCTAAAGAAGCAACGCCAAGAAGTCACCGATTTTAGAATCACCGTGGAGGGCGACCGCGTCAAAGAAGAAACTACCGAACGCTCTCCTTTCCGCTCGGTCACTATTCATTATTTTTTCAAAGGAAATAACCTCGACCGCGCTAAAATCGAACGGGCGGTAAAACTGTCGATGGAAAAATATTGCTCGGCCACAGCTCAATTTGAGCCTTTGGCGCAAATCGGTCATACGATTACGATAGAAGAGTAAATTTGACAATTGCAGCCAAGGGATTATACTTGGCTGCAATTGTTGATTAAAAAAGTGCTTCTTTGTTCGCGCATTATTTCCATTTTTTTGATTAGTCCAGTTGCTTTTATAAACTCAATCGTACCTTTGTAAGTACCACCTTTCGACTCTGAAGTACTATTGGCGGAATTTAAAGCAGTAATGGGCTTAGCTATTCCACTCAACGCTAGAACTATTGTTTGACCAGAAATATCCATTACTTTATAATTGTTGGTGAAGCTCGTACTAGACCCTTTGGGACCCACCCCACACAATTGGATTTTCAATAGCGGTTTTTTTAACAAAAAGAAACCGCTCTCAACCACCAAGGAGTGGTATCATTCAGATTGATGCTAAACTGACGAAAAGATTTTATATCGAATCAAACACACCAACTACCGTTTTTAAAAGTTTCAGTAGTGCGTTAGGCGTTTATCCTTTGTCTAATTTACAACTTTATGGCTACACCTTCAAAAACAATAAGGTTCGTTTCTCGGTAGGAATACACAATATCTTTGATGTCCGAAATTTATACAGGATAAGTGTTGCCGGTAATTTTAGGCAAATTCAATCAGTCAATAGGTTACCGCGTTTCTTTTCGATAGGAGCAACTTTTTATGTTGAACGGTGGAAAAAACTGTATTAAGAATACTTCAAAAAAATCTCAATAACTGAGATAGTTAAAAAACTTACTTATCAGTTCCTTCCTTATTTTTGCCAAAAACAGAAAAACGAATGGCATTTCAGCGTAAAAGTAGCTTTGGGCAAACGTGGTGGGGACAACAATGGATTAACATATTGGAAGGACTCGATGAAAGCGGGCGATTGGCCAGAGGTCGTACGTATGCCAATAACGGTTCAGTCCAAAGCATAGCGTTTGAGGGAAACAAAATCGCGGCGCGGGTGAGAGGAACTAGCCCTCGGCCTTACAAAATTTCGTTCAACATCGACCCACTTTCCCCTTCCGACAAGGCTCGATTACTAAGTTTAATTACTGAGAATCCGTTGTATTTGACGCAATTACTGAATCGCCAACTGCCTACGGAGTTGCTCAACGATTGCCAACGGCAAGGGATTTCTCTGTTTCCGAGTTCATGGGAGGCCTTTCATTCCGACTGCTCGTGTCCTGATTGGGGCGACCCTTGCAAGCACCGCGCGGCGGTTTTGTTTTTAGTAGCCAACGAAATTGATAAAAACCCTTTTCTAATTTTTGAACTTCGTGATTTTGATTTGTTCAAAAGTTTGGAAACGTTGGGTTTTGCATCGTCTGACCAAAAAGACGTAGAAACGCTCGACGTAGCCGATATTCGCCAACCCTTTGAAGGCTCGGAAGAAACTGTTTTTCAGCCCAATGAAGCCCTATATACCCCGCTAGATTTTTCGACGCTTCCCAATGTTTCGGATAATTTATTGTCACTTTTGGGTGATAAACCTTTATTTTACCGAACGGGTAATTTTAAGCAAGTTTTACAAAAGTTTTACATTCATACTGCCAAAAAAGCGCGCGAACTTACCGTTTCTGAAGAACCGACTGAACAAGAATATGACAAAGATTTGGACGCGGTAGAAAGCGGCGAAATCATCATAGACGAAGCTCTGGGCTTTTTGCAGGCCAATTTCAGAGATACCCGCGAGCGAATTGTCTTTCAATTTGACGAACTCCCCAAGTTTGTCGATTGGATTCATCACCTGCCTTCGTCGCAGTTACCTCAGCTTTCTCCCACCCTCAAAGGGCTTTGTTTTTTGAATCGTTTGACGCTCAAACTCCTCGAACGAGGCGCCATTATCCCCCAATTGCTACGAGCCAAACTCAAGCGAGAATACCATTTAATACGCTGGATTCCAGCCACTGTCAACGAACAAGTTGCCGCCCTGTCGGCTCACGTACGAGCAGTGTTACCTCCCGATATCCTGTATTATAAAATTGGGAAACGGGATATTTTCATCCCTACCGAAACCGATTTTATGAATGCCTTGTCTTCGCTCATTTTGACCGAACGCGTACGGCAATTCAACGATCATTTCGACTACAAAGCCACTGACACCGACGATTTATTCTTTAGAAACTCCATGGTTTTCTTTGGTGGTTTTGAGTCCCGCGAAATCCCGAGTAATATTCAGTTATGGTTGAATAAATTTTTCATTGCCCAACGCGATTACGTGCCGTTGGTGCAAGTAGAAGAACTGGAAGAAGGGTTTAAAGTAAATCTGTTTGTGGAATATAAAAAGTCCGAACTCAACATCCCGATTCCCCTCCACGCCTTCATGACCGAACGTAATTATGCACCCGTTCGTATGGGGGTGATGCGCGATTTGTCGATGATGGCGGAGCATTTTCCGCAACTTAATCAACTGATTGCTAGTAAGGGGATAGAAATATTACAGTTTGATTCGGAAATTTTTGCCGATATTCTCCTGAAAATTTTACCAACGATTCGACTGTTTGGCATCAAAATTCAATTGCCAAAGTCCTTGCAAAAATTACTCCGTCCGCAGCTTACCATGACGCTCGACAGCGAGGAGGGCGGTAAAGTTGCGGCTTCGTCGATTATCAGTTTGGAAAATATGCTCAAATTCCGCTGGGAAGTAGCCGTGGGCAACGAACACATTGATACACAAAGCTTTGTAAGGATGATTGAGAACTACCGAGGATTAGTAAAAATCAAAGACCAATACGCGTATTTTGACGAAAAAGAAATTAAAACCCTGCTCGAAAAGCTCAAAAATCCGCCTTCGCTCGATAGCAATGAATTGTTACAAACAGCTCTTACTGAAGAATTTAACGGTACGGGCGTGACCCTCACCAAATCGGCTCAAAAGTGGATAAAATCGTTATTGAAAAACGAAAACGTTGCACTCCCCGAGCGCCTTGCCGCCAACTTACGCTCCTACCAACAACGCGGCTACGAATGGCTTTATAAAAATGCTCGTTTGGGAATCGGTAGCCTGATTGCCGATGATATGGGGTTGGGAAAAACCTTGCAAGTCATCGCTACTCTCCTGAAAATGAAGCAAGAAGGGGCTTTCAAACGATTAAAAGGACTGGTCGTAGTACCAACGACTTTGCTCACCAACTGGTCAAAAGAAATCAGTAAATTTGCCCCCGAACTTCGTCTGCACCTGTATCACGGTTCGGGACGAAGCTTGGTTCCACTCAAAGACGCCGATCTTTTGCTTACCACCTATGGCGTAGTTCGCAGCGAGGAAGAGAGTTTGAGTAAATTAAAGTGGGCAGTAATGGTAATTGACGAGGCGCAAAACATCAAAAACCCCAATACTGCCCAAACCAAGGCCGTTAAAAAAATGAAATCGGGCATCAAAATCGCCATGAGTGGTACGCCCGTCGAAAACCGCATGGCCGAATACTGGTCGATTTTTGATTTTGCCAACAAAGGTTACCTCGGTAATCTGAAAAAATTTGTGAGTGATTACGCCATTCCGATTGAGATTGACCGCGACCAACACGCCTTGGATAAGTTTAAGCGCGTAACGGAGCCGTTTATTTTGCGACGGGTCAAAACGGACAAAAAAATCATTCAGGATTTGCCCGACAAAATTGAAATAGACCAAACTTGTACACTAACGGGTGAGCAAGCAGCCTTGTACCAAAGTGTAGTGGATCAAGCATTGCGCGGAATTGAAGGGCAAAAAGATGGATTCAAACGCAGTGGGTTGATTTTTAAAATGATGACCGCCCTCAAACAAATTTGCAACCACCCCACACACTACCTCAAAAAAGGCGGCGCTCAACCTGAAGCATCGGGGAAGACCCAATTGCTACTGGATTTGATTCGTCAAATTCTCGAAAATGGCGAAAAGACGCTCATTTTTACACAATACGAAGAAATGGGAACGCTGTTACAAACGATGTTTCAGGAGCAAATACAAATGGAAGTCCCTTTCCTTCACGGAGGTATCAGTCGTAAAAACCGCGATGAAATGGTGGAAGATTTTCAACACAATCGCTCAACCCGTATTTTGATTTTGTCGCTCAAAGCGGGAGGAACGGGACTCAATTTAACGGCGGCCAACAACGTGATTCACTACGATTTGTGGTGGAACCCCGCCGTGGAAGCCCAAGCCACCGACCGCGCCTTTCGGATTGGCCAAACCAAAAACGTATTGGTACACCGATTTATCACGCAAAGCAGTTTTGAAGAAAAAATCAACAAACTTATCCAAAACAAACGCGAACTCGCCAGCCTTACCGTCACCGATGGCGAAACATGGCTGGGGGATTTGTCTAACAATGATTTGCGGGAGTTGGTGAGACTGGGGTAATACTTCATTCTTATCCAAGGTTTAAAACCTTGGATAAGAATGAAGTATCTCCTACAAAACGACGTTTACAATCCGTTTTGGTACTACTACCACTTTTTTAGGCGCTTTTCCTTCTAACCATTTTTGGACTGTATCGTTGGCCAAAACACTTTGTTCAATGTCTTCTTTTGACATATCAACAGGGAAAACGAGGTTGGCGCGTACCTTACCGTTGATTTGGATTGGATACTCAAACGAGCTTTCTACTAAATACTCAGGTTTAAACGCAGGGAACGGAGCCGTGGTCAATGTTCCTGCTTCGTTACCTAATGCCGTCCAAAGTTCTTCTGTGATGTGAGGCGCGTACGGTGACAACAAAATGACCATTTCTTTCAAGATCGCTTTTTTGTGGCACTTCAAATCACTCAATTCGTTGACAGCAATCATGAACGTAGAAACAACCGTATTGAACGAATAACGCTCAATGTCTTCCTCTACGCGCTTGATGGTGCGGTGTAATACCTTCAACTCGTCGGCAGTTGGTTCGGCATCTACTAATTTTGATTTGCCCGTTTGGTCCTCGAAGAACAATCGCCAAAACTTACGCAAGAAGTTCGAGGTTCCACTGATGCCGTTGGTATTCCACGGTTTGGCGTCGGTCAATGGCCCCAAAAACATTTCGTACATCCGCAAAGTATCAGCACCGTATTTATCAACGATGGTATCGGGATTAACTACGTTGTATTTAGATTTTGACATTTTTTCCACTTCCCAGCCGCAGATGTATTTGCCATCTTCCAAAATAAATTCTGTCTCATCATCGATATCAATTCGTGACATTTTGAATTTCTCTACATCCAAAATATCATTTTCAACGATATTGACATCAACATGTAATTTTACAAAGCCAAAGCACCTGGTTTGAATTCCTTTGAATTTAATATAACACCTCTCAGAAATGAGATTTTTATACTTCTCAACAAATTCATCATAAGTTAAACCAAGTGCATTTGACTCTTCTGCAATGTTTTTAGAAACATAGATATTTTGATCTCGATACACAAAATTACTCCTTCCCTGAATCATTCCTTGATTCACCAACTTAGCCGCAAATTCTTCGTGAATTACTACGCCCAAGTCTTTCAAGAATTTGTTCCAAAAACGACTGTACAACAAGTGTCCCGTAGCGTGTTCGGAGCCCCCCAAGTAGAAGTCGATGCGTTGCCAATAGTCTATGGCTTCTTTGGAAGCAAATACCTCATTATTTTGAGAATCCATGTAGCGGTACCAATACCACGACGAACCCGCCCAACCTGGCATAGTACTCAATTCATAGTCGTACTCTCCTTTGTATTTCCATCCTTCAGCCCTCCCCAATGGTGGTTCACCCGTTTCGGTGGGAAGGTATTTGTCAATTTTTGGCAATTCCAAGGGCAAATCTGCCTCATCAATCAAGTACGGAACACCGTCTTTGAAATAAGCAGGTACAGGTTCGCCCCAATAACGCTGACGGCTGAACACGGCATTGCGCAAGCGATATTGTACCTTACCCTTACCCAATTTACGTTCTTCCAACCACTTAATAAGTGTTTCGGTAGCTTCTTGGTAGGTCATGCCGTTGATGATACCCGAATTGATGTAGTGTCCTTCTTTAGTATTATCGGCCTGTTGGTCAGTGTCTTTTTGGGTATCTAAAATTGGAATAATAGGCAAATCGAAGTTCGTTGCAAAGTTCCAGTCGCGCTGATCGCCCGAAGGAACCCCCATCACAGCCCCTGTTCCGTATCCTGCCAAAACATAATCGGCCAAATAAATAGGTACTTTTTCACCACTGAACGGATTGATACAATAGCTTCCTGTAAACACACCTGACACTTTTTTCTCAGCCATACGATCTACCTCGCTGCGACTGGCAGCCCACTTAATGTAGGCTTCTACGTCGGCTTTTTGGTCGGCAGTTGTCAGTGCTGTTGCCCATTCGTGCTCAGGGGCTAACACCATGAAACTAACGCCGTAAATAGTATCGACACGGGTCGTAAATACTTCAATCAATTTATCTTGACCGTCAACGGCAAACTTTACCGATGCCCCTTGTGAGCGTCCAATCCAGTTACGTTGTTGTTCTTTCAATGGCTCTGGCCAATCAATAGTATCTAATCCATTCAACAAACGGTCGGCATAGGCAGTAATCCGCATCGACCACTGTTTCATCAATTTACGCTCCACAGGAAATCCACCACGCTCCGATACACCATCTTTTACTTCGTCGTTTGAAAGTACCGTTCCTAAGCCTGGGCACCAGTTCACAAACGACTCTTCGGGAAACGTGAAGCGGTATTTCAACAACACCAATTGCTGTTCTTTTTCGCTCATGGCGTTCCACTCTTCCGCGCTAAATTCCGTCACGTCTTCATCACAAACGGCATTCACCGCCGCCGAACCGCCTTGTACAAATTGCTCCACCAAATGACTGATTGGCAATGCTTTGTCGGCTGTACGGTCGTAGTAGTGGTTAAACAACTGCATAAAAATCCACTGCGTCCACTTGTAATAATTGGGGTCGGAAGTTCGAATCTCACGGCTCCAATCGTAGCTAAACCCAATGTTTTTTAGCTGAGAAATGAACGTATTGATATTTTGCTCGGTCGTAATGGCTGGGTGTTGACCCGTTTGAATCGCATACTGCTCGGCGGGCAATCCAAAGCTATCAAAACCCATTGGGTGCAAAACATTGAACCCTTTGAGTCTTTTATATCGCGAAATAATGTCAGAAGCAATGTAGCCGAGTGGGTGCCCTACGTGCAGCCCCGCCCCTGAAGGATACGGAAACATGTCGAGCACATAATACTTAGGCTTACTTGGGTCGATTTGGGTTTTGTAAGTTTGGTTTTCCTCCCAAAACTTCTGCCATTTTTTTTCGATTTCGCGGTGATTGTATTCGGTCATAATCGTTTGTACTGTGAATTTTCCGCAAAATTAGTGTATTTAGCAACGAAAAACTATTGATTATGATTATTGGAATTATACCTGCGCGTTATGGCTCAACGCGCTACCCAGGGAAACCCCTCATCGACATCCAAGGAAAAACGATGATTCAACGGGTGTATGAACAGGCTTCAAAGGCAAAATGCCTTTCAGAAGTAATTGTTGCGACCGATGATGTTCGCATCTTAGAGCACGTCGAATCCTTTGGTGGTAAGGCCGTTATGACTCATCCTAACCACCCCAGTGGTACAGATCGGTGCTGGGAGGTCATTCAAGCCCATTGGGGGCCAATGGAGGAAATATTTGTCCCCCCATTGGCCCCCAATGGGCTATACGTCATTAACATTCAAGGTGATGAGCCTTTTGTGGCTCCTGAGCAAATCGACGAGTTGGGGGCTATGCTGGATGGTTCGGTTGAATTAGCTTCTCAAATGATTCCTGTGACTGATGCTGAGTTATTATTTGATATTGGGGAAGCCAAGGTAATTATTAATGAACAATTTGAAGCCATTTATTTTAGCCGTCAAGTTATTCCTTATTTAAAAGGGGTTGACCCACAAGAGTGGCACAAACATCATACCTATTATCGACAAGTGGGGATGTATGCCTACCGAGCTGATATTTTGGAGAAAATCACCCGTTTGCCAGTATCGCCGCTCGAAAAGGCCGAATCCTTGGAGCAATTACGTTGGTTGCAAAACGGCTTCAAAATCAAAATGGGGCTTACCACCTACGAAAGTCATTGCATAGATACCCCCGAAGATGTGGAAAAAATCTTACATTTCATTCAATAAATGAAGGTCAATAGTTGACGGGGACGCCCGCCAGATGCAGCGTGTCGAGTGAATTTTTATTTCGATACGCCGCATTCAACATTTATACTATTCAGGTTGTGAGCAAACCTCAACACAAATCATTCGACACTACCAATTATGGCTTCTTCAAAAGTTGGTCTTTCGCCTGGCACGTTGATTTATGTCGGCCCTACGGTCATCAAGGATACGACCATTACGATGGTTGAGTACAATGAAAAATACCACAAGGAACGTACCATTGAAAAGGTAGCCGACTGCCATATTGCCGCCGATGCTTCCTACATCAGTTGGCTCGACGTAGACGGTATTCACGAACCCGAGGTAATTGAAGCCGTCGGGCAGATTTACCACATCCATCCGTTGTTGTTGGAAGACATCATGAATACGCGTCAAAAACCAAAAATTGAGTTCTACCACGATTCTTACGTGTTTATTTCTCTAAAAATGCTGTATTGGGACGACAAAGAACTAAGCATTGACGCCGAACACATCAGCTTTTTGCTGAGTTCCAATTACCTAATTTCGTTTCAGGAAAAACGTACCAATGATATTTTTAGTCCCGTTTTGGAACGTATCAAAGCTTCGGTGGGAAAAACGCGGCGAAACGGTGCCGATTATTTGCTGTTTTCGCTCGTTGATCTTATTGTCGATAATTACCTCGAAATTCTGGAAAAAATGAGCGAACAACTCGAAGAATTGGAAGGACTGATTTTGGAAAGTAAACATAAAGACCCCATTTCACAACTATACAATCTAAAACGCCAACTTACGCTGATACGAAAGTACGTGTGGCCGCTACGCGACATGCTAAGTCAGGGCTTGCGCGAAAACTCAAAACTCATTCAGAAAAGTACGATTCCTTATTTTCGGGATGTACACGACCACATCACCAACGTCATCGATTCCATTGACTCAAACCGTGAATTGCTTACTGGACTGATTGACATTCATTATTCAACCCTCAGCTCACGCATGAACAGCGTGATGAAGACCTTGACCATTTACTCGGCGGTTTTTATGCCACTTACGTTCATCGCAGGAATATACGGTATGAATTTCGATAACATGCCCGAATTAAGCCACCCCAATGGGTACTTCTACACCCTGGGAAGCATGGCCGTGTTGGCAGTTGGACTTTTGGTTTATTTTCGTCGAAGGGGGTGGATGTAATAACAATTTTAGTACTGTATTAGAAGAATTTGTGCAATTTTGAGCCTCTTTTCACCATATATTCGCACTCAATGACTGATATTAGGCTCATTGCAACAGACATGGACGGTACGTTGCTCAATTCAAAAAGCGAACTTGACGCTTCATTTTTCCCCATCTTTTCTCAACTCCGAACGCAAGGAGTTTTATTTGCAGCTGCCAGCGGACGACAGTACTACAATCTTGCCAAGTACTTCGATGCCGTTAAGGATGACATGTTTTTTGTGGCCGAAAACGGCAGTTATGTTATGCACCGCGACCAAGAACTGTACGTCCAGTCGCTGGAGCTTTCTATTGCTCACCAAATGGTTGAAATAGCCCGTACCATTCCCAATACTTACATCATTCTGTGTGGCAAGAAAAAAGCGTACGTTGAAAGTAATGTCCCCAAATTTTGGGATCAAGTAACTAGGCATTTTGAACAATACGAACTTGTTGAAGACCTCACCCAAATCAAGGATGACCAATGCCTGAAAATAAGTTTGTGCGATTTTGATGGATCCGCTAACAACAGCTACCCGCACTTTAAACCATGGGAGCAAGAATTACAGGTCAAAGTTTCGGGAGGTAAATGGCTTGATATTTCGCACAAATTGGCCAACAAAGGGCAAGCACTCAAAGTATTACAAGAACACTATGGTATCACACCCGAGCAAACCATGGCATTTGGTGATTACCTCAACGACCTTGAAATGATGCACCAAGCACACCATTCGTACGCCATGGAAAACGCTCACCCAGCCATCAAGGAAGCGGCTCGTTTTCAGGCAAAATCTAACGATGAAAAAGGAGTTATTGAAATTCTCAGGCAAGTAAGTGCATAGCTCCAGCTCATTCCGACAGAATTAATCCCTTTTCGGAACTTTGAGTTGCAAATCTCACTTTTGTAATTTATTAACTTATTTCTAAATAAATGATTGAAAAAGAAGGAATCTACGCAATATTCGAAACCTCAAAGGGAAATGTTACGGTAGAACTCATGTACGAAAAGTGCCCAATGACTGTGGCCAATTTTGTAGGTTTGGCCGAAGGTGCCATCGAAAACAGTGCTAAGCCTCTAGGGCAGCCTTTCTATGATGGACTAACGTTCCACCGTGTCATTAGTAAATTCAACGGCGATAGCTCTGATTTTATGATTCAGGGTGGCGATCCAAAAGGAAATGGTACAGGTGGGCCTGGTTACCGTTTTCCTGACGAATTTGATGCTTCACTTCGTCACAACCGCGCAGGGGTTTTGGCTATGGCCAATGCAGGCCCAGGTACTAACGGAAGTCAGTTTTATATCACACATGTACCAACTCCGTGGTTAGATGGCAAACATACCGTTTTCGGCTTTGTCATTGATGGACAAGAAATTGTAAACCAAATGAAGACAAACGACGCGCTTAACGCCGTAAAAATCGTTCGTCAGGGAGAACAAGCACAAGCTTTCAAAGCCGATACTGCTGCGCTTGAATTGCATATCCGCCAATTGGCCGAAAAACAAAAAGAAGCCGAAAAAGCAGAAGTTGAAACGTTCAAACAATGGGCATTGGCCAACTACCCTACTGCCCAATTTACCGCTTCGGGCCTTGGATACGTAATTGAAAATGAAGGTACTGGAAAACAAGCCGTGGCTGGTAAAAATGTCGCAGTACACTACACAGGGTCTTTCCAAAATGGACAAGTGTTTGATTCGTCACATTCACGTCGTCAACCCATTGATTTTCGTTTAGGCGAGGGTCGTGTTATCAAAGGCTGGGATGAAGGAATCGCGTTGATGAAAGAAGGCGCAAAATATACGCTTTTGATACCCTATCAGCTTGGTTACGGCCAAAATGGACACGGCCCTATTCCTGCCAAAGCAACACTCATTTTTGAGACAGAACTAATGAAAGTTGGGTAATTTTGCAACCATGTAAAACATATATTTTTTTTCGCATCTATCTTAATATTGTGTCTGATAGCTAGTAACTATTAAATATTCAGCACTTTTGGGGTAAATAGCGGCGCCTCATCCTTGGAGGATTGATGTGGTATCATTAATTAAGGAAAACAAATTAGCAAAACGAATTTTACTGCGTTGAGAAGGTACCAATGTGCGCCTTTGTTGGTTGTTAGTTTGCACTACAAAAGTGGGGAATTTTTTATTCAAATTCTGTACAGCCTACCTTAGTTATAAGCACAGCCTTTATGGTTTAGCACACTTCTTCATTAGTCTGTAAACTAAGTGTTTGCTAATTTGAAAATGTTGTTTTTTTCTCAAATAGATATAGGTTTTGTAATACCCATAATCTACAAAAGGATGCTGAAAGAGTTGTTCTATGACTTTTACAATAAACT
>JALQYJ010000100.1 GCA_023254175.1 Runella sp.
CTACGGGAGTATCGTATATACGCGTAAAACCACGTTGGTAACGGCTTTCCACGAAAAGCTTGGCTCCACCCAAATCGAAACTGAGCCCTACGCCCCCTGCTCCACCTAGTTCGAAACGGTTGAAACCACCCAAACCGATGCTCGTGCGGTTGGGTTGCGTACGGAAAAGAATCAAATCGGCACGGCTTACAATTTTGCCATCGGCAAGGTAGCTAAATGTAGGCCCTGCTACCACGTAAGGTTTTACCCGATTGCCCGCACCGCCAAACTCGTACTGCAACAACAACGGCGCTTGAATGTACGTAAGGCGCTGCTTGAGCGACCCACCCAAAGGAAGATTCACGCCTACTAAGTCCAACAAGTCGTTGGAAGAAATACCTGCGCCGCTTTGGGTATAGGCAATTTCGGGACGAAACGACAAACCACCCGAGATGGGCACTTGTAAAAATACCCCGCCGTTTCCGCTCACGATGTAATTAAGATTCCCTGTGAAGTTTTCAACGAAACCACCGTTTCCTGTGGTTTTGGCCAACGATGCTCCGCCACGCGCCCCAATAGACACCTGCGCTTGGGCAGTCACGGCGAGGAACATCAATCCTACGATAAAAGCAGCATTTGAACGAATAAAAGCGAAATTTTTCATGGCACTGAAGATGGTTTTGTCAACGATTATTTCCTGATTAACGACCTTTTGACGCTCCATATTTTGGTAAATATCGGCGCGCATCGTTAATGATTGTTAACGGTTACAAATCCGAATTCCTGCCTGAGAACCTAACCAATGGATCAAATCAAGGCTATCGTGCAAAAAGGCATTGACTCCCAACGAATATCCCGCTATTACATTGAAAGACAGCGCATTAATAATGTGCCCACTCAAGACGTGGTTACTTACCAATGTACTAGCTATTCATATACAAACTCCCCAAACTCGCTCTGAACCGTTACTTTTTTGCCTTCGTTGGCTTCCACATAGCCGATGATTTGGGCTTCGATACCAAACGATTGCGCAATTTCGATGACACGTTGGGCGTGTTCCGATGAAAGATACACTTCGAGGCGATGCCCCATATTAAACACTTTGTACATTTCCTGCCAGCTCGTTCCACTTTCGGTTTGAATCAACTTGAAGAGCGGAGGAATTGGGAATAGGTTATTTTTAACAACGTGCAGATTCTCTATAAAATGCAATACTTTAGTTTGGGCGCCACCGCTGCAATGCACCATGCCATGAATGTGCGGACGGAGTTCGTCCAACAACGTTTTGGCAAAAGGGGCGTAGGTACGCGTAGGCGAAAGAATTAATTGACCCACGTTGACAGGCGTATTTTCAACGGCATCCGTAAGACGTTTTGAACCACTATATACCAACGAACTGTGGACTTCGGAGTCAAAACTTTCGGGGTATTTGGGGGCAAGATAAGAGTCTAACACGTCGTGACGGGCGGAAGTAAGTCCATTGCTGCCCATGCCTCCGTTGTAGGTAGTTTCGTAGGAAGCTTGTCCAAACGATGCCAACCCGACAATCACATCGCCCGCTTGGATGTTATCGTTAGAAATCACGTCCGAACGTTTCATGCGTGCAATTACCGTACTGTTGACTGTAATGGTGCGTACTAAGTCGCCTACATCGGCCGTTTCGCCACCCGTGCTATAAATCTCAACACCGTGACTGCGAAGCATTTCCAGTACTTCTTCGGTACCATTAATGATTTCAGCGATGACCTCCCCAGGGATTTTGTTTTTGTTGCGGTCGATGCTCGACGAGATAAGCATCGGCCCCGTTGCCCCTACGCAAATCAGGTCGTCGGTATTCATCACAATCGAGTCTTGCGCTATACCACGCCACACCGACAAGTCACCTGTTTCTTTCCAATACAAATACGCCAGCGAGGTTTTGGTACCTGCTCCGTCGGCGTGCATGATGGTGCAGTAGTCGGGGTCACCTGCCAAAATATCAGGGACGATTTTACAGAAAGCTTTAGGAAAGAGTCCTTTGTCCAGCTTAGCAATGGCGCGGTGTACGTCTTCTTTGGAAGCCGACACCCCACGTTGTAGGTAACGTTCTGTCATGGAGTTGAAAAACAAAATGAGGCGCAAAGTTACCAACTTTACGCCTCATTTTCTAACCGTATTGGGGTTTTACGCTTTCGGTAGTTGCCAACCGTTATTGTAATGGGCTTTGATGAGGGCGTTGGCTTCCGCGTCGTTTTTGAATGTGCCTGTAGTGGCATCCCAATACACTTTTCGCCCTGTTTTGTAGGCAATGTTACCCATGTGGGCATTGATAGCTGCCACACTTCCCGTTTCGATACCGCATTTTAGCAGCTTGGGATTGTTGTCTTTAATGGCCTGCACAAAGTTTTTGGTATGTTCGTTGAGGTAATCGCCATTGCGCGCTTGGTCAGGAATGTCCTCAATTTTATAGACTTTAATGCCGTTTTTGGTTTGGGTTTCGGGGTGCAGCGACCAGCCACCGCGATGCAATACCAATGTGCCGTTGTTGCCAATAAACGCAATTCCTTCGGTAAGGCCGTAGTTTCCGCCATCGATACCCGTTGCGTGTTCCCAAAGCATATTAAAACCTTCGTATTCATACACCGTTTGGAGTGTATCGGGGGTTTCAGAAGCATCGTCGGGGTAGGCGAGTTTTCCACCCGAAGCCATGACGGATTTGGGTGCTTTGGCGTTCATGGCATACAGAGCAATGTCGATTTCGTGTACGCCCCAATCGGTCATCAACCCCCCTGCGTAGTCCCAAAACCAGCGGAAATTAAAGTGGAATCGGTTGGGATTGAAAAGCCGTTTTTTTGCAGGACCCAGCCACATATCGTAATCAACGCCCGCAGGAGGTGCGCTGTCGGGCTTGACGGGGACGGGCTCCATCCAGCCTTGGTACGCCCATACTTTTACCAAACGAATGTTGCCCAATTTACCCGAACGCACGTATTCGATAGCTTTTTCATAGTGCGAGCCGCTCCGTTGCCACTGCCCTATTTGAATAATTTTACCCGCGCGTTTGGCCGCAGCGAGCATGATATTACATTCTTCGATGGAATTGGCTAAGGGTTTTTCACAATAAACGTGTTTGCCCGCTGCCAATGAATCTGTCAAGGCCAAGCAGTGCCAATGATCGGGCGTACCTACAATCACAGCGTCGATGTCCTTGTTTTCGAGCATTTTGCGGTAATCTTTATAAAGCTGAGGGCGATTACCACGGGCGGTTTGCACATCGGCTGCACGTTGGTCGAGGACACTTTGATCCACGTCGGCCAAGGCCACGCACTCGACCTCGCTCATTTGGAGGTGTGAGCGTAAATCTGACCACCCCATGCCTTTACAACCAATCACTCCCAATTGTAATTTATCATTGGCAGAGACTCGTTTGCGTTGACTCGCCAACAATTCGAGGGGGGTAAATGAGAATAAACTTGCTCCAGTAGCCACCGAAGCCGAACGAATAAAATCTCTGCGGGAGGTTTGCATAGGGATTGGGTATGTTTTTTGCTATAGAAAGAAGGGGGAAGGTATAATCTAATGTTAACTTGTTCATACAGGTATTATTTCCTCACCTCCCCAATATGATACTCCTGAATCAATGGTGAACTTTCAGGCGTAAGCGTAAACGATACCCAGAGCGTTGCTTTTTCTCCTTCAATTAGATAGCGACCGCGTAATTGATTTTCGGGAATAATTTCTTTTACGCTCACAATCTTTCCTGCTTTTTCAAACAAAGCCGATGCTTCTTTTTTGAGGGCTTCCAAAGAATAATCCGCAAAGAAGTTTTCGGCAAATAGTCCGCTAATTTCGGCATTTTGCCAATTAGGAAGGAGCTGAGTGAGTTGTTGTTGGCGTTGTTTTAGAATGTCGGAGGCGGGTAGCTGACGAGGTTTTAGCTGGGCACTCACAATGAGCGTATCCAGAATTTGGAGGTTAATCGGGACGGTGGGAGCATAAGTAACATTGGCAAAAGCCACTACCCCAATACCGTACTGAGGCAAAATGCGCCAGTTACTGCCAAAACCAGGCAAACCACCGCTGTGACCTACGTACTCGCGGCCTTCGCAGTCGCGTAGCCAATTAAGGCCATAACAATAGGCCGATACCGTAGCGCACGGGCGACCCGTCGCGTATTTGAACTGCGGAGAAAAGCCACTGATGTTCCAAGGCTGGTGCATTTCCCGAATCGAGCTCCGTTTTAGTGGACCGTTATCGACGTCGTTTTTGGGAGGCCAAGCCGCTAAATGCAGTGCCATGTATTTGCTAAAATCGTCGATAGACGTAATCAGACCACCCATTGCCCCCCATGCGCCGTCGTGGAGGAGAACTTCCTCTGTCCATTCGCCGTCGCGCCAGCGGTAGCCGTGGGCGAGTTTGTCGGCAGGTACTTCGGCATATTCCCATTTGGTGTGGGTCATGCCGAGGGGTTGGAAGATGTTCTCGTTGATGAACTGTTGATAGGTTTTTCCCGAAACCTTCTGAATAATATAGCCCAAAAGCGTAATGCCCAAGTTGCTATATTCGTAAGCGACCCCTGGCGTATTTGAAAAAGCAATGGGGCTTTGAATCAGCTTCAACAACTCTTCATTGGTATCGGCCAACTGACGGTCGCCCCAAGGGTTATCTTCGGGAAAACCTGCCGCGTGCGTGAGCAAATGACGAATCGTAATGGCGGGGGCATCCGCCGTAAGCAATTTCGTATTCTTCATTTCGGGAATGTACTTGTCGGCGCGTTCGTCCAAATTGAGTTTGCCCGCATCGCGCAATTGCAAAATCGCCATGGTCGTGAAGCTTTTACTCATCGACGCAATGCGGAAAAGCGATTGAGTAGTAGCGGGAATTTTTTTGCTAAGGTCGGTATAGCCCGCTGTGCCTGTATGAATCAGTTTTCCATCGACTATCACCCCGTAGGTAAACCCTGGGAAATGATTTTTTTCGGCGTATTCTTTGTAAATTTTGTCAACGGTAGGCAATACCGACTCGATTTTCTTCATTCGGTCGGGGTCGGTGAAAACAGGCGGTTTGTACGATTGAGCGACGACAGACAGTTCACCAAAACAGTAACTCAATAAGAGGAAGCCAAGGAAAGATAGTTTTTTCACAGATTTTCGCGGTTAAGCATCGAAAATAGTGATAACCGCTGAAACTATGCTACGCTTCTACCAATTTTTGTATTTTAATAGCTTTAATCCCCTTTTAGCACACGAATTGAACGGATGTAATGGATTTTTACGGATTAAAATGACAAATTGGGCATGAATCCGTGTCAATCTGTCCAATCCGTGTTTTCCGTGTGCTATTTATAATCCTAACAATATGAGACCTTATCTTCTACAAATCATCTTGTGGTTAGCTTATGGGCTGCTGCACAGCGTATTAGCCAGCCACCAAGTCAAGTGTTTTTTTGAACAAAAATTAGGAAGTACTTTTCGATACTATCGTTTGATGTACAACGGATTGGCATTTATATTGTTGATAGGGCTGTTGTGGTACCAACGTTTACTCCCCAAAGAACGCCTTTGGCCAGTTGAGTGGTGGGTAGATGGTCTAGCCAGTGCTTTATTTTTGGGGGGCGTACTCATTGCCCTGAAAGCACTGCGAGGGTACGATTTGCGCGAATTTTTAGGAATCTCGGCCCCTGCTTCATTGGCCACACCTAACGAATTCCGAACGGGTGGGCTACTGCGTTACGTACGGCATCCGTTATATACGGGGACAATTTTGGCCGTGTGGGGCCTTTTTTTGCGCGAAGCCACCCTTGAAGCGCTGATTATGGGGGTGTGCGTTACGGTATATATTCGTATTGGTATCGTCTATGAAGAACGAAAACTTGTGCGTGACTTTGGAGACACCTACGTGGAGTATCGCCGTCGAGTAGCGATGTTGTTTCCAAAATTATTTTAGCCCCTACCAACCATTCACCCCTGGCCAAGATGCACTCTGAACATACGGCTGGGGCGTTCCTATGGTGCTACGTCCGTCTTGAATGTATTTGCGGAGCAAGGCTTTGAGTTGCGTTACTTTTTCGGGATGTTGGGCATAAAGGTTGGTTTTTTCGGCAGGATCGTTTTTCAAATTGTAGAGCTGTACTGTGGGCAAACCTTCGTAATCCCTGCCAGGTTTGGGATAACTCCATCCGCCCGAGCCTGCGTCCAAAATCAATTTCCACTCGCCTTGTCGAATGGAAAATAACCCTTCTACTGAGTGGTGAACGGTGGCTTCCCGCAAAAGTTTCGTTGGGTTTTTGCCAAACAAAACAGGCCCCAAATCGTAGCTGTCTTCACCCGCATTTTGAGGAAGCTTTTTGCCCTGAATCCCCGCACAAGTAGCCATAAGATCGGTTAGACAAATTGTTTGGTCTGACGCAGTATTGGGCTTAATATGCCCCGCCCACTTGGCAATAAACGGCACCCGATGCCCTCCTTCATAGCTGTCGGCTTTGTAGCCACGAAACCCATTGCTGGCAAAATGCCCCGCTTTTTCCATGAGTTCGGTACCCGCGTAGGGTGCGCAGCCATTGTCCGACGTAAAAATGATGAGCGTATTTTTGTCCATCCCTTGCTGACGGAGTACTTGTTGGATTTGCCCAACGACATCGTCTACCATCAGTACAAAATCGCCGTATTCGTTCAGCCCCGATTTGCCTAGATATTGCCCGTTCGGCAAAATGGGCGTGTGTGGTGCGGCAAGTGGCAAGTACAGAAAAAAAGGTTGCGCAGACGTACGGTTACGGATGAATTCTACCGATTTTTCAACAAACCGTCCCAAGACTTCCTCGTGCTTAAAATCGGCACCTGTAGGCCCTTTTCGCCACCATCCGTACTGCGTTTTAGATTCAGTTTCGCGGTCGGGTTGGGCGGTAACACGGCCATTTTCAACATAGACGTAAGGCGGAATGTCGAGGGAGGCAGGAATGATGTAAGAATAGTCAAAGCCGTAGTAATTGGGCGATTTTTGGACGGGCTGAGAAAAATCAACGGGCACAACGGGGTCGTTTTTGGGTGCCCAATTGAGTCCCAAATGCCATTTGCCAACGCAGGCAGTTTGGTAGCCGTTTTGTTTTAACAAGGAAGGTACTGTCAGTCGTTTATCTTCAATAAGTGCCGAGTCGTAGCTCCACGTAACCCCTTTTTTGAGCTTGCTACGCCACGAATACCGCCCTGTCAGAATCCCGTAACGCGTGGGTGTACACACCGCCGAGCCCGAGTGCGCATCCGTAAAACGCATTCCTTCCGCCGCCAATTGGTCGAGGTGTGGGGTTTTAAACTTAGCGCTTGGGTTAAATGCCGATACGTCGCCTTGCCCCATGTCATCGGCCAAAATATAGATAATGTTGGGTTGGGTAGCAGGCACTTGCATAAACCATTGGGGTAAAATACCCAGACCAACGACCAAAAACAAGGCGATTCGGGATTTCATTTGCGGGATATGGTGTTGTTGAGAAACGAACAAATAATTAGGATACACAAAAAAGAAAGAATCATGAAAGAAATACTGAGAACGGCCTTGATTACGGGAGGAACGAAAGGAATTGGTCTAGGCGTGGCCGAAATGCTCATCAAAGAAGGGTACAAAGTGGCCATAACGGGTCGCAACGCAGAAACGGTAGAAATGTCAGTAGCACAACTCAATCAATTGCAAGCGGGAGCGGCGTTAGGAATCGTAGCTGATGTAAGAAACTTTGATTCTCAGCAAGAAGCGGTGAATCAAGTGCTGGAAAAATGGGGACGCCTCGATGTGCTCGTTGCCAACGCAGGGGTCGGGCATTTTGCTCCCATCGAAAAACTGACCCTCGAACAGTGGCAAGAAACCATTGACATTAACCTAACGGGCGTTTTTTACAGTACCAAAGCGTCGTTGGCTGCTCTTACGGCGTCAAAAGGCTATTTGATTACGATTGCGAGTTTGGCAGGTACCAACTTTTTTGCCAACGGCTCGGCCTACAATGCCAGCAAATTTGGTTTAGTAGGCTTCACGCAAGCGGTAATGATGGACGTCCGTAGCGCAGGTATCAAAGCAACGACGATTATGCCAGGTTCGGTAGCGACGCATTTTAATAATCACGAACCTTCCGAAAAAGACGCGTGGAAGATTCAACCCGAAGACATTGGGCAAATTGTGGTGGATTTGTTGAAAATGAACCCCCGTACGCTGCCAAGTAAAATCGAAGTTCGCCCGACAATGCCAAAATAAAAACGTGCATCGGGTTACTCATTAAACGTGGCTGAGGTTACCCATAACCTGAGCAGAGGGTTGCTCACAATCCCGTTTACCGAAAACTCCCCACAAACCAGCCCAAAAATGAGGAAAAACTTTCCCGTTTTTGGGCTGATTTACTTTGCAAAAACGTGGAATGAAGTTTTCATTTAGCCTAATTGTAGGGGTAAATTTTTCGAGATTGACCTGCATATTTCAATACTTAAAAAGAAACAGACACTTGTTCTTAAAACTATTTCGTCGAAAAGCAGACTTCCCCGAGGCAGACTAGCTCTCGGAGTACCGCCGAACAGGTAATTTGACCGAGTTGGGCGAACGGCATATAGACATGGTCTTTGCGTTATTTTTCAGACACTTGCGCGATGAAGATGATACAAAAAATGCCGTCATGCAAGTGTTTGAGCAGTTGATAGAAGCGCTAAAAGTAAGCGAAGTGCTCAACTTCAAAAGCTGGTTGCACAGCGTAACGCGTAATTATTGTTTGATGCAATTGCGCGCCAAACGCGTGGTAGTGAGTGACGAAGGGTTATTTGAACACGAAGCCAGTGAAAGTTATCTCCAAAACGGAAACCATAACCTGAAACTGTGCATAGAGGGCCGTATCGGTGCCGTCGGTTTTATTCCCGTTCAAATCACGGTGAAAGATTCGCTTTTAGCCCCAGTTTTGCACAAAGCAGACCAAGCGGCGTTGAGTGAAGTAGTAATAAAGTAATTAACAGGAAGAGCGAAGCGCACTCAAAAGGCCAAACCAAACCCAAAAAGCGTATTCGGATTATTTACAGCAAGCAATGCAAGTATTTTTGGAAAAGAGTCCCCAAGGTCCTCGCGAACGAGTAGTGGTCGAATTTACGGTAAACGAGTTGGGGGAATTGAGCGAATTTGAGAACAAAAACAGGGCGAATATTCAGTTGTTTGAAGAGGCGAACGGCCTCCTCAAACAGGGAGAAAAATGGGAACCAATCTATAAAAAAAGTAGGCTACAATCAGAAAGAAAAAGGCAAGTTTTCCAGTTTTAGCAAAAATGGGAAGATTACTTCAATCGTCCCATTCCGCCATCTACGTTGAGTACTTGCCCCGTAATCCAGCTACCTTCGTCAGAAAGCAATAACTTCGCTACGGCGGCCAAATCCTGAGGCGTACCTACGCGTCCAATCGGGTGACGTTTGTTGGAGGCATCGCGTTTTTCATCACTCGACAACAACGAGGCCGCCAGTGGCGTGTCGGTCAGCGATGGCGCGATGGCATTGCAACGAATTTTGGTGGCGGCCAACTCCGCTGCCAACGAACGAGTCAAGCCTTCTACGGCTCCCTTGGCTGTGGCAATCGACGCGTGAAAACCCATGCCCGTTTGGACGGCAACCGTACTAAAAAGTACGATGGAAGCCCCGCCTGCTTTGCGAAGTCGGGCAAGGTTGGCCTGAATCGTAGCGACGGCTCCTAAGACGTTGATATTGAAATCTGCCTGAAAATCAGCCAATGAAAAGCGTTGAAAAGGCTTGAGATTGATGCTCCCTGGGGCATACACAATGCCGTGAAGGGTATCGGGTAATGCGTCAAAAAGACCTTCAGCGGGTTGAGTGACATCCCACGTAATATGCTGACTTTGAATATCCTGCGGCGCACGGCGCGAAGCCGTAAACAACGAGGCTCCTTCGGCTTGAAGGATTTGGGCAATGGCAAGGCCAATTCCAGAGCTTGCCCCGATGATAAGAATGTTTTTTCCTTGAAACGACATTAGAAAAAGGAGTTTGCTATATTTAACTCGTAGGGCCAGCGGATGGTTTTGAGATAACTTATTTTTGAGATGAACTATTTAACTTTTGAAAACGGAGACAAAATGCCCGCCTTGGGGCTTGGGACGTGGAAATCGGCCAAGGGAGAAGTATATACGGCCGTTAAGACCGCTATTGAGATTGGCTATCGGCATTTCGATTGCGCTTTGGTGTATGGCAATGAGCAAGAAATCGGTCAAGCGTTTGCGGATGCAATGAAAGAAGGAATGGTAAAAAGAGAAGACCTGTGGATTACCTCGAAACTTTGGAACAACAGCCACGAAAAACAGTATATCTTGCCTTCAATTAACACCACTTTAGAAGATTTACAGCTCGACTATCTAGACTTGTACCTGATCCATTGGCCAGTAGCGCTCAAACGAGCGGTGGCCTATCCCCAAACAGGCCAGGACATGCTCAGTCTTACCGAGATTCCTCTTTCAGAAACTTGGGCCGAAATGATTGTTTTAAAAGAAATGGGTCTGACGCGCCACATCGGGGTTTCTAATTTTAGCATCAAAAAACTAGAAGAAGTAACTGCCACCACGGGCGTTCGTCCCGAGGTAAATCAGTTGGAACTACATCCGTTTTTGCAACAATGGCCTATGATGGACTATTGCCGCGAGCACGGCATCGTTTTGACAGGGTATTGCCCTCTAGGCTCATCAGATCGACCTGCTAATCGGATTGTGGAAGGCGAACCAAAATTGTTTGAAAATGAAGTGATTCGCGCTTTGGCCCAGGCACGCGGGTGTTCGGCCGCGCAGTTGATGCTGGCATGGGCGGTCAATCGAGGAACGTCCGTGATTCCAAAGTCGGTTAACGCAGGGCGATTGCAAGAAAACTTGGCCGCCGCCGATATTGAGCTAACCGAACAAGAAATGAAAGCCATGCACGGTTTAGACCTACATTACCGCTACATCAAAGGAAACTTTTGGTGCTTAGCGGGGTCTGATTACACGTTGGAAAGCCTTTGGGATGAATAAAAAGTAAGCGAACGTACAAACAACGCCACTACAACGCTCGAAAGCACAAAGTAACTAGCCAGTGCTACGGTACCCCAAGGCATAGTTTCTGACATTCCGAACCAGCCGTTTTGGTAAATCACAAATAGCCCAATGACGTTTTTGAGCGCTTCCCATGCCCAGGCGTAGGGGTTTCTATCCATGAGTTCGGTATAGGCAAAAACGCACAGAAACAAGAAACCACCGTAAACAAAAATGTTGGGCATACCTATTTTGGCAATGTTGATAAAGAAGTAATTAATGAGCGCAAAAGTGAACAAAAACTGAATCCATGTCCACGTACGCAGTGCCACCGAAGCTTCTGGGGCGTACTTGTGGAAGTGGTACGGATCGTCGATTTTGTAAACGGGATAACGTTCTATGACGTCGGCAGGGCGCCAGCCTGTTGGCATAAACCAAATCCGAACTTTATCCTTCCAACTAGTTGTCCGATAGGCGTCTTTTATCAATAGCCACAAATGCTGAAAATTAATTTTGATGGGATTCCACGTCTGAACAGGGCGCGTGATACCATAAACAGGCGGTACGTCGGGGAGTTCTTCTTGAAACGTACCAAACAGTTTGTCCCAAATGATAAAAATCTGACCATGGTTTTTGTCCAAATAAATGGGGTTCATAGCGTGGTGTACGCGGTGGTGCGAGGGCGTCACGATGATGTGTTCTAAAATACCCATTTTGCCAATGTAAATGGTGTGGTACCAAAACTGGGCAAACAAATGCAACGGCGCGACAATTGCTATGACTTTAGGTTCAACGCCCAACAAAGCCGCAGGAAGCAAAAAAATCGTGAATAAATTGACAAACGACGAAATGCTTTGGCGCAAGGCACAGGCCAAATCAAACTCTTCGCTGCTGTGGTGAATGGCGTGTTTGTTCCAAAAAAAGTTGATTTGGTGGCTCAAGCGGTGTACCCAATAGCCCGAAAAATCGAGGGCAATGAAAGCGATTATATACACCCAAATAGTCGATTGTACTTTGTACAGCGCCCAATGTTCGACCATGTAGCCGTAAGTCAGAATCGAAACACTAATGCCCAGTACGTCTTTGATGATGTTGGTATAGCCAGAACTGAGGCTAGAAAGTACGTCCATGGTGCGGAAAGGGTGTTTTTTTACCGCCCATCCATACAGTTTTTCGAGTAAAACTAAGCCCAAAAAAATGGGCATGGCAATGAGAAGAATGCGTCCGTAGGTTTCCATTGAGTGACTTTTCTAACAAATTATGCAAGCATACTATTTTTAATCACAAATGTAAGAAATTGTTGACTTTTTTCAAGAGTCAACAATTTTTGGAGGAATTAAACCACTTCACCACCGCAACTACTGCCCGCGCCTGCGGTACAGCCGTAGCAATGCTGGTTGATGACAATGTCTCGTTCAGTAAGTTGTTGAAAGTCAAAGTCTATTAAGTGTTTCACCGAGCCTGTCACTTTTAAATCCAGCATTTGATTAAAATCACAGTCGAACAAGTAGCCGTCCCAGCCAATCGACAGAGTATTACGGCACATGACGTTACTAGCAGCGACGGGGTTAAAAGCATTGACGAGCTTTTCCATGTAAGAACCATAGTTGCCACTCACCAACAAATAGTCCAAAAAGCGACTGATGGGGATGTTGGTGATGCAAAAAAGGCTGTTAAAGTCAATGTCAAATTTAGTTTTTAGCGCCCGCTTAAACTCGCGCTCCAGCCCCGCTTGCCCGCTGGGTAAAAAAGCGCCCGCAGGGTTATAGACCAAATTGAGGGTCAAGCCCGAACCTTCTTGTCCATACCCAACGGCATTGAGGAGCTGAAGCGCTTTGATAGAATCTTCAAAAACGCCATTACCACGTTGAGAATCAGTGCGGTTAGCGGTATAAAATGGCAGCGAAGAAACCACTTCTACCTGATGCTTTTTGAAGAAATCGGGAAGGTCGTGGTACTTAGGATTGGCCAAAATAATGGTAAGATTGCAGCGAATAATGATTTTTATATCCTGACTGATTTCACGAATTTGCTCCACAAACCACCGAAAATGAGGATTCATTTCGGGAGCACCTCCCGTAAGGTCAACGATTTTGAAAGGGTACTTTTTCAAAGTATCCAAACACAACTGCATGGTATCTTGCGTCATAATCTCCTTACGGTCGGGACCCGCGTCCACATGGCAATGTTTACACACTTGATTACACATTTTTCCCACATTGATTTGAAAAATATCAATTTGCGTGGGTTTCAACGGAAACAAACCGATGGGGGCGAGTTTTTCCTGAAATAAAGGAAAGTTATAGCCTAATTTTTCCGAATCGTTCAGTACATCAAGCTGGTACTGAGTATTTCCGAGTTCGTGTTTTTGTGCCTTGAGAGATTTAACGGGATTCATGAAAATGGGGGAATAAAACCTGCAAAAACTACATCGTAACTTCTTTCGCTTTGTTAATCATTTGGGTACTGTGTACCAAAGTAATACCTGCAGCCATTACCGCACTTACGTGTACAGCTTCCATCATTTCGTCTTCCGAACAGCCTTTTTCGAGGGTATCGGTGGTGTAAGCATCAATGCAGTAGGGGCATTTGAGCACGTGGGCTACGGCCAAAGCAATGAGTGATTTTTCACGAGAGGTGAGAGCCCCTTCGGCAAATACGTCGCCGTAGTATTTGAAAAAGTCTTGAGCTAAGTTTTTTGCGCCAAAATCGCCAATGGCGCCAAATTTTTTAAGGTCTTCAGAGTTGTAGTACGATGCCATAGTTTAAAATGTCTTGGATATTCATTTATTTACGCAAATAGAGGGGTTTTGGTTTTAAAAACTAGAGAAATGCAATGATTTTCGAGAAAAAATAGTTACTTTGAATAGAGGTATGAAAAGTATGAAGAAAAAATCACAGAAAACGCGTAGCACCAAAAAAGGGGGACGTACGCATCGACAAATAGTCTCGTTTTTGGATAAACTCAAATCCGAGATTGCTACTTTTTTTGAAATAAATACTGAACGGCCTTTTGAATTGCACGAACTCCATGATCATTTTGACGCTGACGATCCAAAACTTCGGCTTATTTTCAATGGACTGCTCGACGAGCTGGTCGATGAAGGCCAGGTAAAGCGAACCCGTGAGGGCCTGTATTCGACCAATGAAAGTGCGAATGTGTTTATCGGGAAAGTCGAACACGTCAATAAAAACTATGCCTTTATTGTCCTAGATATAGAGAAATCAAGCGAGCAACCTAAGTTAGAAAATACGGACATTTGGGTGGATTCAGACGATTTGCGTGGGGCGATTGACGGCGATACCGTTCGGGTAAAACTTTTTAGCGATTACCGAAGCGGCCGCCGCCGCGAAGGCCGAGTGGAGGAGATTTTGGAGCGTGGACGGGTCGAATTGGTGGGTGAAGTAGAGCTTTGGCCCAAATATGGCATTGTGGTGTTGGACAATCGCCGTGTCTACGACGATGTGTACATTCCTGAGGCTAAACTCAAAAGTGCGAAAGACGGAGAGAAGGTACTGTTGAAAATTACACAGTACCCAACGCGTTCGCGACGCATGGAAGGAGAAGTGCTGGAAGTACTAGGAAAGGCAGGAACCCACGAAACCGAAATGCACGCAATTTTAGCGGAGTTTGGGTTGCCGTATAAGTTTCCTGAAGAGGTAGAAGCGGAGTCAAATGCGATTTCGGAAGTAATAGAGAAGGACGAAATAAAGCGTCGTCGTGATATGCGTGACGTGACTACATTTACCATTGACCCTGCCGATGCCAAAGACTTTGACGATGCGCTTTCGGTTCAGTTGTTAGAAAATGGTCATTTCGAAATCGGGGTGCACATCGCGGACGTTTCGCATTACGTACGCCCTAATACAGCGCTGGAACGGGAAGCATATGCACGTGCTACGTCGGTATATTTAGTAGATAGAACGGTGCCTATGTTGCCCGAAAAACTATCCAATAACTTATGCTCATTGCGACCCAACGAAGATAAATTGACGTTTTCAGTGGTGTTTGAATTAAACGAAAATGCCAAAATCGTTAACGAATGGTTTGGCCGTACGGTGACTCATTCTGATAAACGTTTTACGTACGAAGAAGCGCAAGAAGTACTCGAAGCGGCTGCCCGTGGAGAGGAAGCAGCAGGGCCTTTTGCCAAAGAACTTACGTTGCTCAATCAGCTAGCCTACAAACTTCGCGATGAGCGTTTTGCCAAAGGAGCCGTTAATTTTGAAACCACTGAAGTGAAGTTTAGGTTGGACGAAAATGGCAAACCGTTGGGGCTTTACACCAAAATTCGCAAAGATGCCCACAAGCTGATTGAAGAGTTTATGTTGTTGGCAAACAAACGCGTACCTGAGTACATTTACCGCAAATCGAAAAATAAAGAACAGCCAAACACCATGGTATATCGGATTCATGAGGAACCCGACATGGAAAAACTTCGGATGTTTGCCGCCTTCGCGAGTCGATTGGGCTATAAAATGAAGCTCGACGATGAAAAAGTAGTGGCCAAGTCGCTCAATCAACTGATGTCGGAGTTGGAAGGGAAACCCGAACAAAACGCACTCGAACAATTGGCGATTCGAACCATGGCTAAGGCGCGATATAGCACCGAAGATGTCGGTCACTTTGGTTTGGCTTTTCGTCGGTATTCGCACTTTACGTCGCCGATTCGCCGCTATCCCGATATGATGGCACACCGTTTGTTACAACATTATTTGGACGGGAAGCCATCGCCTGACCGAGCCGAGTACGAGCCTGCTTGCAAGCATTCGTCGTCGAGGGAGCAATTGGCCGCTAATGCCGAACGAGCAAGTATCAAGTACAAGCAAGTAGAATTTATGGCCTCAATGGACCCTGAGCGCGTTTGGGACGGGATTATTACGGGCGTTACCGAATTTGGCTTGTTTGTCGAAATTACCGAAACGGCATCGGAAGGACTGGTTAGAATGAACGACCTGAACGATGATTTTTACGAACTAGACAAAGAAAACTACCGATTGGTGGGAAAGCGTACGCAGCGTTTTTATACGTTTGGAGATACCGTAAAAGTAAAAGTCAAAGACACCAATATTTCGAGACGGAGTATGGATTTAACGTTGGCAGAAACTACTTCCAATGTCGTTTCTGCATTTCCTGTGCGTGGTCGTGGTAGAGGAAGTGCGCAAGAAAAACGTCCTCGAACGAAGGAAAGACGCCGCAAATAAAATAATCTTAGACCTTCCAAGTTTTGAAAACTTGGAAGGTCTATTTTGGAGAAGGTTTTGCGTCGGAGACGCTGGGCCGTATTTCGCCCCGAGCTTAGCTCAGGGCGAGTTTGTTTAGAAGCCTTCTTTCTCTTCTTCCTTTTCTTTCTTTTTCGCTGGGGCTTTAGCTGGAGGTGTTTGCGCTACTTTAGCACCTGGTTTTGCCTTAGGGTCTGTCGCTGTTGTTTTAGCAGCCGTTTTGGTGTCTTTCGCTTTCGGATCCGTTGCGACTTTAGTATCTTTCGTTGCAGATTTGGTATTTTTATCTGCCACCTTTACTTCTTCCTCTTCAGGCTCGTCGGCTGGGGCGGTAGTTATTACTTTTTGAGTAGTGGCAGGTACCGATTTTGACGCAGTCGATGGGGTAGTTGTTTTCGCAGGAGTACCTTTGGCAGGGGCTTTAGTGTCTTTGGCCAGCGGTTTCTTGACTTTCGGACGGTAGTACGCCGTGAAACGATCCACAAACAAATCGCGTTCTTCAAAGCCAATTGGCAGGATAGAACCATCTTTTTTATCTCTTGATTTAACTGAAATCAAATCGTTGATTTCCTGTACCGACGAGACCATGGCGAGTTTGTCTTGTTGCCAATCAAAATAATACCACACCTCTTCGGATGCTTCGATATAGATGCTCACTTCGTCGCCACGGGCATTTTTACGAATTTCAATCATCCCTTCTAGCTCGGCGTTGATGTCGGTATTGCCAAGGTTGGATACCCCAATTTTCCCCACACTATAAAACGCATTTTGAGACGCCGACCAGCGAAGATTGACGTTCGATAAAACGAGTGTACTGTTGAATTTAGGCGAAGCATCAAACAACGGCTTGTACGCAGCGGCACTGCGACTGATGTAGCCGTCGGTGGCTTTTCGTCCAATGAGGGCAGCCAATTTATTGCCCAAACGCTCAATACTTGGTTCGGCGGGGTCGCTGTTTTGTTCGTCTAAGTTGGTTTGAACAAGGTTTTCAGCGGCTTTTGTAATAATTTCACGGTTCGCAGGGAAATTGAGCGACATGAGGGAGTTAAAACGGTACGTACTGCTGTCGATGTTGGCTTGTACTCCTCCCGAAATCATAAAGAGCTGTTCAGCTTCTTTGGTGCTGCGGTCATTGATGAGGCTTAGTTTTCCTGAATACGAGATGGTTCCTTTGGCATCATTGAACGTATAGGCGTTTTCTTCGTCGACCAATTCATCAGCCGTTTTGGTCTCGGGAGTGATGCGGAATGCTTTTAGCTTATCATCAAAACGTAAAAGTCCGTAAGCTTCAAAAATGATTTGGTCGTTACGAGTTTCTTTTCCTGATAAAAAAGTAGGATACAACCCATCGGTGCCCGCCCGATAGTGCAGCCCTACCGAAATCGGTATATCCGCCTCGTTTTTGAGGCCAGGGGTTACTTTAAGCGCTACGTCTTTGGTTGGAGTTTCTTTGAATGGAATCCAAGAGGCAACCAAGTCAGGCCGTTTTTTAAGGATAGGTTTGACGTATCCATCAAATTGTAAGTTGGGTTCGGGGGCGAGCATTGTCATGGCGCCTTTGTACTGCAAGCGAGGGGCTGCCACAAAGTTGTCGAGTTCCACAATCTCGGCTTTAGCCACCGTATAAGAGGTCTTTTCTTTGGAAGGCGCCGTACGGTTACTACCCAACGACACCGCTACGCCTTGGCGCAGGCCAAAGTTACCCATTTTGACAGGAACGGTGTCGTTAGTAACGGTGGCATAGAGGTAGGCAGCGTCTCCCGTAAACTTCGTCCTTGATTCAATCTTGATATTACCGTTTTTGAGGCGGTGGTATTCGTTAAGGGTATCAAGAACCAAACGTGCGTTTTTAAAAGGCGTCATTTCTCCATTTCTGTGAATTACGACAAGTCCTTTATCAGGTAATACCTTCGCATCGGCTGACTTGATAAATGGAACACCACCAATATTAAGGGTCATTTTTTCGATTTCATACAAGGCCGAAGAGCCATTGAACGTCAACCCTGCTTGCTCAGGAGCAGTGGAGATAAACGTCGACGTAGCCACATCCCCTTTCATGGCAATCGTCTTGGCATTGATGTTCCACTGTGCTCGGTTGATGGACGTTCGGTAAGAAGCAAACGGGAATTCCATGAGTGGGCTTTCTAGCGTATTTTTACTGGTCGAAATACCAACTAATCCCTTTACAAGATTAAAGTCCACATCCACATTAGAGCCTAACAACACAGGTCGTATTGCGTTTGTGGCCGAGATAATTTTACACTGCGATTCACCCGCAAAAAAACCTTCTTTATTAAACTTGATGTCCTGCGAAGTAAGCTCAGAGTCGTCGCGGCGAAGGAGCCCTTTTCCGTACAAGCCTGTCGACCGAAGCACAATCCGCCCGTCGAGCTTAGTGGTTCCGTTGTAGAAGTTAAAGGTATTTTTTTGGGTAGTGAGCGACATACTGTCGGCTTTTGGTGTCCAGCGTAGGGTAAAATTGCGTAAGTCCACCTTAGGAAAATAGGCTTTACCAATGGTCGCTTCTTTGATTTCTGCTTGGGTCCCGTTGGCCACTAGGGAGTCTGACATAAACAAAATGCTCTCCGTTGGAATACGCGCACTCAAGTGGGTGATTTCACCTTGCGAACGTAGCCCTTGTTTATCCATTACAAGTTCCTTGGTAAACTTCAATACGGTATTGGTACCGTACAATTTATAGCCCGTAGCGGGTGGAATATAATTGAAACCTAGCGAGTTATCAGGCATAGAGCGGAGCTCGGCTTGGAAGGGGGGGAAAATACCGTTGGAATTAAATGTTCCAATAAACACGATGTCTTGAAGCCCAAGGCTATCGTAATCGAGCGACGGAATTTTAAAGAAAACTTTACGGTCATACTTTAAATTACCACGGTCGGGCTGGTCAAAATACACGGTCATCCCCTCAGGCACATGAAGGCGAGGGAAAATGGAGTTTTTACGCCCTCCTGATTTATTACTGGGGTCATTTAGGTAAATCCTACCAGATTTTTCATACACAATATCGCCTCCTGCTTCGGTATTACTTCCTTTATCATAGGCTGCTTTGGGAATAAAAGTGATGTTGTCGATTTTATTCAAATCCACAAAAAACTTATCATAGTTAAATATTAAGTCGCGGCCCTTGAAGCGGAAGTTGGCCGAAACCAACAAGCCATTCATGTGAAAATCACGGTTTTTGAGTACCTTGATTTCTTTATCCGAAGGCGAAGCGACGATTTTGAGCGAGTCACTAATGGTAAATTTATCAACTCCTCTAATAGTTAAAACGTTGTCTTTGAGGTCGATGCTTGCGTTGGCAATATCGTTGTTGGCTGGATACAGGGACGTGACTTTAAAATTATCAAAATCGGTTTGTTTGTTGTTGGCCAATACATAGAGAGCTCCTTTGTTGGTAAAACGAAAAAGGCCACTTTTGGGGTCAATGGAAAAAAAACCGTCGTAGTATAATTGTGTGAAAGCTGAGCGTACAGCATTCATGTCTCGTTTAAAAAACTGGGCAACTTCTTCGGGTGCAAAGCTGGTGACTTTTTGTTTGGTGACATAGTTAGACGCCATTTGCAGCGGGTGAAAACCCGACTGCTCGTTCATAGCACGAAAGCGCTCAGGTTTGAAATAGCTAAACGATTCGAATGAAATAGGAACGATGTTTTTCCCTGAAATGCGCAAAAACTCAATTTGATTTTTCGGAAAATTCCAACGCATCATTTCGGCATCGATGTACATTTTATGGTACGAGTCGGAATAAGGCGTGTAGTGAAAGCCGGATTTGACCGAAGCAGCTTGCGTCTTGACCGTCCCTGCCGCCTCACTGTACGAAAGTTGTACTCCTGGGTGGTGCAGTGAATCAGTACCGATGTAGCTGGTGAATGTCGCGATAGGAGAAGTAATCAACGAATCAGTGATGTCAAAGTGGCGACTACTCGATTTAAACGCCAATTTTCCGTTATAATTGACCGTCACCGTTGAAGGGGACTGACTCAAAGAAGCACTGGTCATTTTTTGACCAACCAATGAAACTCCTCCTTGGTACATAATGTTTTTACTCAAACCCTTGATGTGGGCGTCGTTACGATACGAAATAAAACGAGGATAGGGCGAAGATTGACCTTTGTTACGTCGTTTACTTTCGTATTCAAACACCCCTTCCACAGGAGCGTTGAGTTTGGCTCCGTATTGGAGTTTAGCATCGTCGGTGACTAGTTTTGGAAGTCCTACATTGAAACTATAAGCACTGAGATTGACAAAAATATCAGGATTTCCAGCCGTTTCCCAAGTTACTTTTCCTCCCATACCTACCCAGTTTCCTTCGCGAATGGCCAGTTTACCACTGGTTTGAAGAATGGGTACGGAGTCGTTAGCAGTGAGTATGACAAGGTTCGTGTTTTTAAATTCCACAATCGCTCCCGATACATCAGGAAGAGGCTTTTTTTCGTAGGCGGGTAGTAAAGCGACGGCGTTGGAGGTATCCGTTACGACTCCCCATCCGTCGTTGGCTGCACTGTTTTTGGCCGATTCTACGGTCTTGATAAGTTCGGAATTGACATCACTAAAACGGAAACTAAACGTTCCTTCAAGCGCATATAGGCGGTTGAAATTGGAGGTATAAATCAGGCGATTTTCAAACAGGTTTCGTGCCGTTTCAAAAAACTTTAATGTGGCTTTCGTGTCATAGGTTTCCAAGGCTTGAGTAGCGGTAGTAAGGTAACCATCTACTTCGTTAGGGGCGGAGTGAGTTCCATTAAAAGCGGCATAAAGGCTATTAAACAAGTGCTCAAAATGCGGTGTGGTAGGTTTGTACCCTTTTGCCACCATACGCTTGGTGAGGGTAATGATACTTTTTTGGTGTGCCTGCGTCAAACGACTGTCTAGCCAAAGTGTTTCAAGATTTTTAGCGGCTTTCAGATAAGAAGGATTACCACTTATAGCCATCGTTTTCTGTACATCGGCGATGAATTGCGCGGGGTCGTCAGAAAGTTTGATGACCTGAGCATGAAGAACCAACCCTGTAAGCCATAAAAAAACAATGAAGTAGGGCGTAAAACGTTTCATAAGTATCTGCGGAATTTGTCGAAATCAAAACTAGGTATAGAACTATCAATATACCTATTTAACTCAATTTAATTCAAAATTATTTCAATAAAGCGCTATGTCCGAAGATTTTCTGTATTTCTTGTGGCAGTTTCAGTATTTTGATCCGGCCGCCCTCACAACTACAGCGGGAGAATCGCTCCAAGTGGTGGCGATTGGTCAACGAAATACGAACTCAGGCCCCGATTTTATCAATGGGCGCGTCATCGTGGGAAGTATCGAATGGGCTGGAAGTATTGAAATGCACCTGCGCAGTTCGGATTGGCATCGACATGCCCACGCCACCGACGCTTCGTACGAAAGCGTAGTTTTACACGTCGTTTGGGAAAACGATACCGATATTTGTCGGAACGATGGCACGGCAGTTCCTACATTGGCTTTGAAAAGCCTCACTTCTCCTAAGCTTTTGTACAATTACCATCGCCTTGCAGAAAGTAAAGAAACAATTCCGTGTGAAAATCAATTGGTAGCAGTTTCAGAACTTCAAAAACGAATGATGCTCGACCGAACTGCTACCCAGCGCCTTGAGCGTAAAGCGCAGGTCGTGTTGGGGTTATTGAGTCAAAACTACCAAGATTGGGAAGAAACGACATACCAACTGTTGGCTCAAAATTTCGGTTTTAAAGTCAATGCCGAGCCAATGCTTCGACTGGCACAAGGGCTGTCATTGAAAATTCTTCAAAAGCACCGCGACAACCTTTTTCAGTTAGAGGCGCTTTTGTTTGGACAAGCAGGGTTATTAGCAGCAGCAGCAGACGAATACGCACTCGCTTTACAAAAAGAATACAATTTTTTAGCAGCCAAATACAGTTTAAAATCTACCCAGCTACAGGTACACGAATGGAAGTTTTTACGCTTACGCCCTGCCAATTTTCCGACGGTACGGCTGGCGCAGTTAGCGGCCTTTATTCAGCAGCAACCTAATTTATTTTCACTGTTTGCTCATGCCGAAAACGTCAAACAACTAGAACAATTCCTCAGGGTCAAACAGTCGGATTATTGGCAAACGCATTTTCACTTCAAAAAATCAACGACAGCCAAAGTCCCTTTTTTAGGAAGAGCTTCGGTCGAAAATATTGTTGTTAATACAGTCGTTCCTCTATTGGCGGCTTACGCCGAGGCCAAAGATAATTTAGATTTTATGGGCAAAGCGATTGAGTTTTTGGAGCAACTCCCTGCCGAGACAAACCACCTCACCGAAATGTGGCAGCGGATGGGGCTAGAATCAAAAACAGCCTTTGATTCCCAAGCTATTATTGAACTTTATACCCATTTTTGCGTAAAAAAGGGATGTTTACAGTGTGCTATTGGAACAGCATTGCTAAAATCTCCATGACCGTTAGATAAATAGTTCAGTTCTTTTTAAACCAAACACTTACTATTTTTGTATTCTTGAAAGTTATAAAGACTATACAAACCCCCATGTATCGCCACCTTTTTTCTTCCTTTTTGGTTAGTGCGAGTTTTTGCGTAATTGTTGCGTTTCGAGACAATGCTGAATTTGTTTCGACTTTTCAAAAAATTAACGATGAAACCCTCAAAAACAGCCGAGCGTACGAAACTCTCGGCGATGCTACTTCGACCATTGGTCATCGCCTAACGGGAAGCCCCAACGGCGCAAAAGCAGAGCAGTATGCCTTCAATTTGCTCAAAAAATACGGCTACAACGACGTTAAATTTCAACCGTTTGAGGTGGAATCTTGGATGCGTGATACCGTTACTTTAGAGGTAGTTCCCAACAAAAGCGATAATTTCAGGACAGTACCTGTGGTGGCGTTAGCGCATTCGCCCGTTCGAGCCCGAGTGAGTGGAGCGATTGTAGATGTAGGAAATGGACTCGAAGAAGACTTTGAAGCTGTCAAAGATGCTGTTAAAGGTAAAATTGCTTTGGTGAATATTGGGTTAGTCAATGGTAAAACAGGACAGAAAAACCTTCATCGTTCAGAAAAGACAGCTTTGGCCATCAGATATGGAGCCACGGCCATCATTACGGTTAACCAAGTCGTAGGAAATGTACTGTTGACAGGAACGGCGTCGGTAACGGGTTCGTTGATTGGTATTCCTGCCGTCAATATTTCTAAAGAAAGTGGCGAAGAAATTCGAAATTGGATGAAGGTAGATACTGACCTACATGCCATCGTGGACATGACTAATGTGAGTAAAAAAATAAAAGCACGCAATGTCATTGCCACGCTTCCAGGTAAGAGCGACGACCGAATCGTGATTGGTGGGCACTTGGATTCATGGGATTTGGCCACGGGTGCTGCCGACAACGGCCTCGGCTCATTCACAATTATAGACATAGCCCGTATCTTTAAAGTGCTCAAAATCAAACCTAAACGTACGATTGATTTCGTATTATTTATGGGAGAAGAGCAAGGTCTGTTAGGGTCGCGTCAGATGGTCAAAGAGCTGTCCAAAGCGAAACAGTTAGATAAAGTCAAGTTTATGATAAACCTCGACATGACCAATAATGTGTACGGAATGAGCGTAGGAGGGCGCGACGAATTGATTCCGTTCTTCCAAGCTGTAGGAGAGCAAATCAAAAAAGTGGACGACACCTATTCCAACATTGTGAACAGTCGCGCAGGCCTCCACTCAGACCACCAACCGTTCATGCTAGAAGGTATTCCAACGGGAGCACCTGCAGGACGCTTGGCACCCAATGTTTATGGATGTTACCACGCAAACTGCGATAAATTTGATTTGATAAACCGTAGCGAAATGGTCAACGGAGTTCGTTTTTCGGCCATGCTACTTTACGCCTTGGCTAATGCCAGCGATTTGCCTGCTCAAAAACTCGATACCTACAAAACCCGCGACTTGCTCGTTGCCCAAGGTCTTAAAAAAGAACTGATATTGGGCAAAGACTGGAAGTGGACAGATTGAGGCGCTGTGCTAAGGCTTAATAACAAATAAAAGGCAAGCGCTCGTTCTAAGTGTTGCTCACAACCCGTTTGAAGGGATAAGGTACAACAACCCCAAACTGTACACTGTTACTTCGTCTTAGGGCTACTCAATGCCTAAAATACCCCGTACGTTGACAACATCACAAAGGAAAATGCCAGCGTGAGTTGGATAGCTACGGGGTTTTGTAGTAAATTATCTCCAATATACCTCACCAATTCAAAAGGGTGAGTGGCTACGTGCCAACTGTTCCAACGCCCAAATCGCCCCAGATAAACCCCATAGCTTGAGAGAATTGAGCTGCCTCCAATGAGTAGCCAAACCAAGACTAACAATATGCCCCATTTTTCGATAAAACGATGCTCGGCCAAATCTTCTACAATACAAGCAATACCGAAAGGCACCCAAGCCAGAAACAGGTTCCAAGTTAGGTAGATACCACCGAAGTTTTCGGTGAATGTGACGTGTCCCAAAAAAGAACAATGCTTGTTAAGAATACTATAGCGAGAAGATAGTTTTTGTTTTTATAACAAAGAGTACTTTTAAATACTTTGTATTTAAAAGTTATTAATACAAACCAACAGCTGACTTCATTTTAGTTGTGTGAAAAACATGACTAAGGTCTTTTTTTAAAGAAATAAGCCACGTAATATTTGCCTGTAAGAAAAGTAATGACAGGCACTATTATTCAAAAAATGCTAAAACTGCCGAGTTACAAAATTGTTTTTGGCAAATGGAAAAACAACAAAAATAAACTACTTTGGGGACTTTTTTTCCCATAAAACATCCTTCAAAGATGGGTTATTGGTAGGCAGATTTGGCGTTTTTGTATGTGTGCAGAACAACTTTAATCTAGTTTTCATCCTAACAGATAATTTATTCTCTACTTTTGCTCGCAGAAATATTTCTTAATCTAAACTAAACAAAAAGTATGAAACACAGGTTTACACTGCTGGCCGCAGTGGCGATGCTCTTTTGTGGCCTAACGTTGTTTGCCCAAGACCGCACAATTATAGGCAAAATAACTGCCGATGATGGTTCTGTTCTCCCTGGGGTAAACATTACACTCCGTGGTTCTAACCGCGGTGCAAACTCAACTGCTGAGGGCACCTATCAAATTTCCGCTCCAAGCAATGCCGTTTTGGTATTCAGCTTTATTGGTTTCAAATCACAGGAAATTACGGTCGGGAACCAATCAGTAATCAATGTGAAAATGGTGGCAGATGCCTCACAACTTCAAGAAGTGGTCGTAACGGCTCAAGGTATCCGCAAAAGCCAACGAGAAATCAACTACTCATACGCCAAAGTAGCCAACGAAGATATCATGCTAGGTCGTGCACCTCGTTTGGCTCAAGCGCTTGCGGGTAAAGTAACGGGGTTGGCAGTATACAACGTAAACAACAGCGTTGACCCTTCGGTCAAAGTGGTTTTGCGTGGTTACCGTTCATTGACAGGGAACAACGAAGCCCTTGTGGTTGTAGATGGTATGCAAACAACTTCGACGGTATTGGCCCTTATCAACCCTAACGACATTGAGAGCGTGACGGTGTTGAAAGGAGGACAGGCCGCGACACTCTATGGCTCGGCGGGTATCAACGGTGCCATCGTAATTACGACGAAAAAAGGAGCAAAAGGTAAGTTGAAAGTGAACTACTCAAACAGTACTAACTTCGAAGAAATTAGCTTCTTGCCTCAGTTTCAAGATAAGTACGGTTCGGGCTCACACTATTCATCTTCTTTCGGTTCAGCGGGTTATTTGACCAACTACACTGACCGTATGAAAGAAAACTGGCGTCCTTACGAAAACCAACAATACGGCGATGCTTTTGATGGCTCAATGCGTATTCAAGGACGTGTGTTGGAGGATGGTTCTAAGTTGGAAATCCCTTATTCTGCTATTGACAATGTTCGTCGTAAGACGTTCGATAGAGGGGTTTCTATGAACAACCAAATCAACTTCGAAGGCGGAGACGAAACTACTACTTTCCGTTTGGCATTAGAGAATCAGAAAATTGCAGGTATCGTTCCTAAAGATAAAAGTGACAGAACGGGTATCCGTTTTGCTGCTTCAAAAGAATACAAGCGTTTGACAGCTAGCTTCACTGCTAACTATACACAAGCAAAATACGATCGTACTTCTTCAGACTTCTACAACGACGTATTGAACCAACCTGCCAACTTGCCATTGTATGATCTACGCGATTGGCAAAATAATAAATTTGCTAACCCTAACGGTTATTACAACGACTATTACAACAACCCTTACTTCAACAAAGATATCAACCGAAACAATTACAAAGACGCAAACATTTCAAGCAACATCGCCTTGGAATTTAGAGCGACTGATTGGTTGAGATTAGTAAACCGTTTGGGGGTTATGAACAATTCACGTACAGGTAAAAACTATACAAGCAAGTTCCTTTACACTGACTGGGCAAAAACAAAAGCATTTGTTCCTGCTCCTTGGGGTATCGATGACGTAGACGGAACAGGTATCTACCGCGCTATCTCAGACATCTTGGGTGGTGTGGCTGATTATTCAAGTACAGAAAACGTTATCAATAACGAATTCCAAGCGCACGTAAACAAAGATTTTGGCGATTTCAAAAATAACTTGATTTTGGGGGGAAGCGTATATCAGCGTTATACCAAAGCCATTTCAATTAGCTCTTCTTCAATCGTTGTACCTGATGTTTACAACGTCTCAAACCGCCAAGGTATCTTAGGGGGTGGTGAAGGAAACACCATGGAACGCCGTTTTGGATACTACGCTGACGTTACGTCAAACTACAAAAACTGGTTGATTCTTAACGCCTCTGGTCGTTATGATGCGACTTCACGCTTCTATAAGCCAACGCGTGACAAAAACTATTGGTCGTATTTGTACTACGGAGCAGGTTTGTCGTTCATTCCAACCGATGCGTTCCCAGGTTTAAAGAGCAATGTTCTTAGCTTTGCTAAGGTTCGTATGAACTACAACAAAAACGCAAACGATAACATCCCTCTTTATGGTTTGGATTTGACATATCCTAACGGTAGCGGCTTCCCATTCGGAAATACCGTAGGTTTGACGGTGGGTAACACTCTTCCTGACGCTAACCTTAAACCTGAAATTGTATATTCTGGCGAAATCGGAGCAGAATTGCAAATGTTTAATAACCGTGTAAACTTCGAATTCTCGGCATACAGCCAGACTTCAAAGGGTCAAGTAATCACCGTACGGGTACCTAACACAACTGGTTTTAGTAACTTGCTTATCAACGTAGGTGAAACCAAAAACTGGGGTTATGAAGGAGAGTTTAAGTACCTTATTGCTCGTGGAACTAAGCTTAACTGGGATTTTAGCGTAAGATATTCATACAACGACAACAAGGTTATTGACTTGTATCCAGGTATCAACGAGTTCCAATACGGTGGATTTACGTATGCAACCACCAACGTAATCAAAGGCGAACGTTTCCCAACGCTAAAAACAAACGGATATACATATGCTCCAGATGGCTCAGGTTATGTCCTTGTTAACCCAACAACGGGCTATCCTATTTTGAATACTGCCTTGGTCAATAGAGGGGGGACATTGCCACGCCACATTGCTGGTTTAGGTTCAAAAGTGAGCTACGGTAACCTGACATTTAACTTCAACTTTGAGTACCGTGGCGGAAACATGATGTTTAGTGATTTAGGGCGTCAGATGACTTTTACTGGATCGGGTAAATGGACTGAAAACCGTAATCCACAAATGGTTCCAAATTCAGCTACTCTCAATGCTGATGGTAAAACCGTTACACCAAATACAACAATTAACGTTCGTGAGTCGGAATATGGTTACTGGGTTGACAACTACCGTTTGATTTCAGAAAACTTCGTAACACCAGGTTGGTTCATCAAATTGAGAGATATTAACCTTGCGTACACATTGCCAACGAACCTTTTGGAAAGAACAAAGATTTTCTCACGTGCAGAAATCGCGTTCTTCGGACGTAACTTGTTTACCATTGTTGATAAGAAAAACTACTACACTGACCCTGAGTTCAGTAACGTAGCCACTAACAACTTTACAGGAACAATTTCGTCGGTTACAGCGCCAAGTGCAGGTAACAACGTAGGTATCAACACTACAGGTCAAACGCCTCCTGTTCGTCAGTATGGTGTAAGTCTTAACTTGACATTCTAAAAAGAGAGTAACAAACAGGCTCTGAATGTTCCTCAATTTTTTACAACCTTAAAAGAAGTACACAATGAAATTAAAATCATATTTTCTCATTGCGGTGTTGGCTCTGCTAAGTACGGCTTGTAACGAGCAATTCTTGGATATTAATACCAACCCCAACTCGTTGCCAACGGCATCGCCTAACTACGTTTTTACAAACGCTCTCCGTCAGTCGGCCTCGAACATGCTCGGTCCGAACGAATTGGCTTCGTATTGGTCAGGTCAATGGACGCAGTCAAACGGTTACATCTTAAGTACGACTATTTTTACCTATAACTTCACTAATGGTGATTTTAACTATTGGGATGGTTATTATGATAACCTTCAAGATTATCAGTTTGTGATTGACAATGCAGATACTCAAAATCAGAAATTCTTGAAAGGACCCGCGAAAGTAATGAAGGCATTATTGTTTCAACAACTAGTTGACTTATACGGCAACCTTCCTTACACAGATGCCTTGAAAGGGGTATCTTCATTGGCTCCTAAATTTGATGAGCAGCAGTCGGTATACGATAACCTTATCAAACTTCTTGATGAAGCGATTGTAGACTTGAAAGCCAATGCGTTTGCTAGTGCTTTTGCTGGTTCGGATATTGTTTTTGCAGGAAACAACACCAAATGGATTCGTTTTGCTAACTCCGTGAAGTTGCGTATTTTGATGCGCCAAGCTCGGGTAGCTGCCAAAGAAGCCACTATCAAGACCGAAATTAATAAAATCGTTACAGAAGGCTCTGGTTTCATCACAGGTGAAGATGTAGGTATTGGTAGCTCTTCGTTTTGGCAACCAGCAGATGGCCTGATGAACCCTATCTATGAAAGCTGGGGTTACAGTGCCGCAGGTGCGAAAAAGGCGTTGAACAACTACCCTCGCCTTACCAAGTACTTGATTGATGGTTTGAAAACATCAGGCGATACACTTCGTTTGAAGCGTATCGCCTATGCGATTGGTGGTGAAGGTGCTACAGCAGGGGTAAGTACTCGTGCAGAACTTGCTGCCAACTACGCTGGGGTACCTTTCGGGGCTAGCTCAGGTTACTTGCCTACGACAGTATCGGCGCCTGGCCCAAGCATTATTGCAAAAGGGGCATTCAACCGTCCATACTTGATTATGACAGCGGCTGAAATCCAATTGAACTTGGCCGAAGCCAAAGAAAGATTTGGAACAGGCGTAAACTTGACAGGAACGGCTCAATCATACTTTGAAGAAGGTTTAGTACAGTCATTCCGTGCATTGGGGGCAGCTACGGCTGGTGCAGCGGCGTTTAAAGGAAGCAAAATTACGAACTACGACTACGTAGCTTCTTCTAATAAACTTACTGCAATTGCGTTCCAAAAATGGCTTGCTTCGTGTAACTTTAATGGCGTGGAAGCATGGGCAGAATACCGCAAAACGGGCGTACCTACTACACCACAAAGCCTTGGAGTACCTGATGCAAAACGTCCAGTGCGTTTGTTCTATCCAAACTCTGAAGGTGGTTCAAACTCTGCTAACGTAAATGCCCAAGGAACCGTAGATGTATTTGCTACAAAAATCTTCTGGGATATCGACTAATCGAACCTGCCAGAAAGAGTATTCATTCTAAAAGTAAAGAAGGCAGTGCCACGGCGCTGCCTTCTTTTTTGCTTTATAAGTGTACCTTTGTGCTCTAATTCCTAATGCAGATGAACACCTCGCCAAAACCTACTTTAGTTGATTACTTACACTTACATTTTTTAGTTGTAATTTGGGGCTTTACGGCCATTTTGGGCAAACTAATCAATGCTGACCTTTCAAGGGTAAGCCTGACTTTTTTTCGGACACTACTGGCGGCAGTCGGATTAGCTTTGGTACTAACCGTACGCAAAGAATGGAAAAAGGTGGCTCCCCAAGACCGTAACAAACTCCTGGGCGTAGGGGTGATTATGGGCGTTCACTGGTTAACTTTCTTTGCCTCAGCTCACGTGTCGAGTGCCTCGGTATGTTTGGCGGGGATGTCTACTACTTCGTTGTTTACGGCATTGCTGGAGCCGTTGTTTAGCCGCAAACAGGTACGCCCATTAGAGATTTTGATGAGCCTACTGGTAATGCTGGGATTATACCTGATTTTTCGCTTTGAATTTGATCAATCGTGGGGCTTAGGCTTGGCGTTGATTTCGTCATTGTTGGCAGCGTTGTTTACAATAGCCAATAGCCGTTTTGTAAAGACACACCCCGCTTTAGTCATTACGTTTTATGAAATGAACGGTGCTACTATAGGGATGTTTCTAGGGTTAGTGGCTATCGGGTTAACAAGTGGCCTCACTCAGTCGCAAGTGGTTCCTCAAACGATGGATTGGCTATGGCTAGGGATTTTGGCCAGTGTGTGTACTGTTTACGCATATTCGGCAGGAGTGCATTTGTTGAAAAAAATGTCTCCGTTTACCCTTAATCTGACTATTAACCTAGAGCCAGTGTATGGCATGGCATTGGCATATTTTATCCTCAATGAGCGCATGACTGCAGGATTTTATGCAGGTACAGTGGTTATCTTACTGACGGTTATTCTTTACCCAATTCTGAATAGTCGTTTTTCAAAAAACAAATTTATTCATACCAAAGTGCAGTGACAATTTGAACGTAAAAATACTATATGGATAATTAATCACCATTTATAACTATCCATCACAATACGCAAAAATAGTCTACCCTCTACTCAGAACTTCCGAGACTAGGGTCGTTTTACAAAAAAATAGCCGAGCAAATACCCCGACTATTTTCAGTTTGTTACTGTCTCAATTACTTAGTCGCGACTTGAAAGCTTGGATAATAAGCGAAGCACTTCTATGTACAACCACACGATGGTAACAATCATCCCAAACGCGCAATACCATTCCATGTATTTGGGTGCACCATAGGCCGCACCTTGTTCGATTCTGTCAAGGTCTAAGACTAAATTGAAGGCTGCCAATCCCACCACAAACAACGAAAAGCCGATACCAAACCAGCCTGTGTCATAAATAAGTGGCATTTCAATGCTAAACATACGCAACACCATAGCCACCAAATAAAAGATAGCCACTCCCGCCGTAGCTGCCATCACCGTCCGTTTGAACGTGGGTGTGGCACGAATAACCCCCGCTTTATACAAACCGACCATTCCCGTCAAAATGGCAAACGTGAGCAGCACCGCTGACAAGCCAATGCTAGGATACATACTTTCAAACACTAACGTAATTGCTCCCACAAAAATCCCTTCTACAACGGCATAAATAGGTGCCAGCGTGGGTGCGAGCTGTTGTTTAAAAGCCAAAATGAGGGCAATCACAAAACCTACAATTGCTCCACCGATGGCCAAAGGCATAATAAGTGTAGGATTGGAAGCAAACACAAACCAACTGCCCGCAGCAGAAGCAATGACCAATGCGCCTAATAAAATGATTTTGTTGACTGTACCTTTAACAGTCATCGCTCCTTGCCCAATGCCTTCTTGAGCTGCTTTGATGAATGATTTTTCGGATAAGGTTGGATTCGCCATAGCTGAATTATTTTTGTAGAAAACGTTTATAAAGGACAATTTATGCGATTTTTAGAGAAATTCAAAGACTTTTTCATTAAACGCAGTTATTGATTGAGTGATTTTTCTTGGGAACTGACACCAAGATATTTTAGGGCTTCTAGGCGCACAGGCAAGTAGTACAGAGTCGTCCCAACAAGCATCGAAACCATGAACCCATAAGGTAAGCCGAAGGCCAATGCCCCTACTAAAATTGCAATGATAAACCCTTTTTTATCTTGAACTGTATCTCTCACTAACAACATCAGTGAGATACCTTCAACGAGTAAAATTACCCCTAAAATAGGTAGAGGAAACACTTTTATCACTTCTTCAAAGCTATTTCCAAAAAAAATGCCAATCCCAATATAAAACAGTCCGTAGATAATTACGGAGCCACCTGTGCGCCCCCCAAAGGTATAATGCCCTATCATTCCCCCTGCTCCATGACATACAGGAACTCCGCCCAAAAATGGCACAATCAGATTCATCAAAGAGTACGTAATTCCAATTTTTTTGACTGTTAAATCTGTTCGTTCAGGAAACAAATCACTTGTCACTTGCTTGGTAGCCATGATGGAATTTCCCAAAGACAAAGGGATTTGAGGAAGTGCTAACAAAACAAACCCCTTTGAGACATCCTCCACCGCTGGAACAGTCATGCGCGGGAAGGAAACTCCAATCGCCTGAAAAAGAGCTTGAAAATCAACACTGACGATAAAAGCATACAAAAAACCCAAGCCAATGACCAAAATAGAAGCAGGGAATTTTTTGTTATCGATGAAGAAGATGACGATTAAAAACGCACCAAATGCCAATAAATACCCCCACAGTTTATCAGCAGCTATGTATTCTTTGCAAGCAAGCGAACACAAGCTAATACCCAACCCCAGTTGCAATCCACGAATGACTGCTTTGGGAACCAGCTTGGTAAGTTTATCTAATAGTCCTGTAAAGGATAAAACCAACATCACTAGGCCAATCGACAAACCCGCTCCTAGCAAAATAGGCCCTGCGATTTTTTGAGCAATGACGAGCGTAGCCATTGCTTTGAGAGGTTGCACTGGCATCGGAATTTTGTAGGTTAGCCCCGTTAAAATTTGCATCAAACCATACACGATTAACACACTCGGAGCGTGTAGATTTGCTGCCAATATCATAGCTATAATCAATGGAAAGTCCGTTCCAATGTCCCCAAAAGCTCCCGCAAACTCTTGTTTATTAAATTTTATTTTCTGTGTATTCATAGTAAAATCCCCAAAGCGCTATTTTTTCAAAAATATATCGCTTTAAGGAAATTACCTAATAGAAAAAAACCTTTGAACGGTTTGTAACCGTTCAAAGGCTGAAGGTGCATCTTACACTTTGGCGTTCATCGTGCCGCCTTCGTTTATTAAAATATCGACGGGTGCAACTGCCTTGTATTCTTCGGTCGACATTCATTCATAGCCCGTTGAATAACGCGCGAGTTCGCTTGGTCTGTTCATCCACTTGTACACGTTCGTCGAGGCTCGTAGCGTAGCGTATGCCACAAAAGAATTGGAAGACCGAAACCTATTGCGCTTGCTGTCTTTAAGAAACTTTTGCGGTTATTTTCCATGTCTCCAAGATAGTCAATAAGTTGCTCTCCCGCCCGACAAATCAAAGGTAAAACCCGTAGTAAAGCTATTTTTGGGAGACACAATATAGGCCACCAAATTGGCGGCTTCATCGAGCGTACCACAACGTTTCATCGGAATTTTGTCGGTCATATAGTTGACCTGCACTTCGGGCATGGCATCAACCAGCGGCGTTTGAATCACTGCTGGTGCTAAAGCATTGACAGTAATGCCATACTCGGCGTATTCTTTTCCTTGTACTTTGGTCAGCCCAATAACTGCTGCTTTGGACGCTGAATAAGCCAACATACCCGCATTTCCTTCCTTGCCCGCAATGGAGGAAATGTGCAGAATGCGTCCGTAGTTTTGTGCCATCATAGAAGGCAAAACGGCTTTGGAAGTGTAAAAACAACTCATAAAGTTGACTTCAAAGACTTTATTCAAATTCTCACTACTTACTTCGTGGCTTTTAAGGTTGGTAATGCCCGTGATTCCCACACAGTTGACGAGAATATCAATCTTACCAAAATGCGATAACACTTGACTAATAGCACCCCTAACGAGGGCTTCATGGGTTACATCTATCTCAATAAGCAGGACTTGAGAGCCATAGTCTTCAAACGCCTGTTGTAACCCTTTTTTATTAAAATCAAGCAAGGCAAGCTGAGCCCCTTCGGTAAGGAGTTTGTGGGCAATAGCTAACCCGATTCCCGATGCTGCACCCGTCACTACTGCCACCTGTTTATTAAAGTCTTTCATTTTAATAGTCTGAATATGAATGGTAAAACTATATTTAAATGCGTATATCTATCCAAAAAGTTGCTTCTTAGGCATAGGATACTGCAATGTTGTGCTATTTTTACTTTCAAACCTCTCCTTCTCTTAATTTTTGACACTATTTCCCTAATTAGCATGAAAAAATCATTTTTTAGCCGAAGAATCTTTATCAAAAATACGGCACTCAGTACACTTGCTTTCAGTTTCATCAACCCTGAATCTGTTTCCGCAAAATCGGCGTCAGTAGGAAAGCGAGTAGGTATTATCGGCCTTGACACTTCGCACAGTACGGCTTTTACTAAGGTGCTCAATGCTCCCGACGCCAGCTCCGATTTTCTCGGATATAAAATTGTAGCCGCCTATCCGCACGGAAGCAAAGACATTGAAAGTAGTACTAAACGCATTCCTAGCTATACAGAAGAAGTAAAAAAATTGAATGTCGAAATCGTCGATTCGATTGAGTCATTGTTAGAAAAAGTAGACGTGGTATTGCTCGAAACCAACGACGGCCGCCGCCACCTCGAACAACTCCTTCCCGTACTTAAAGCAGGAAAACGTGTATTTATTGATAAACCCATTGCCGCATCGCTTTCCGACGTCCTCACCATCTTTGAAACCGCAAAAAAATACCAGATGCCGCTTTTCTCTGCATCTTCGTTGCGACACATAAAAGGCGTGGAGAAAGTGGATAAAACCAAAGTCGTAGGCGCTGACACCTTTAGTCCTGCGGTGTTGGAAAAAACACACCCCGACTTATTCTGGTACGGTATTCATGGTGTAGAAACACTCTATACCGTCATGGGTACAGGCTGTAAGCAAGTGACTAGAATCAACAACGAAGGTACCGACATCGTAGTAGGCACTTGGGCCGACGGGCGCGTGGGCACCTTCCGCGGAACACGCACGGGTAAACACGACTACGGCGGGACGGTCTATACCCAAAACGGCAACATCGTACTTGGCCCTTACGGCGGCTACGAGCCTCTTTTGAAAGACATTGTTGCCTATTTTGAAACGGGTCAAGTTCCCGTTACTCCCGAAGAAACAATTGAAATTTTTGCCTTTATGGAAGCCGCTGATGAAAGTAAGCGCCAAGGCGGAGTCCCTGTAACGCTCGAAAGTGTGTTAAAGAAAGCAAGAAAAAGCTAGACGGTGTACGTGGTTTCTCAAAACCCAGTTTGTTGGTAGCAAACCCCTCATTTTCACTAAAAAACGTGTATTTATATGCCTTCCCAACCCTTTTCACGACGAGAGTTTCTCAAACGAAATTCGCTCACGGGACTTAGCGCTGCCTTAGCTCCCAACCTGCTAACACCCCAACCTCAACAAGCCATAGCCAAATCGGTCACGTTTTCGTTGGCAGAACCTCCAGCGTTGTTGGGAGGCAAACCCGTACGGACGCAACAATGGCCTACCTGGCCGATTTGGAAGCCCGAAACGGATGAAAAACAACTCCTCGAAGTGCTTCGTAGCGGCGTTTGGTCACGGGCTAATGTCGTCACTGACTTTGAAGTAAAGTGGGCACAAGCCGTCGGTGCAAAGCGTTCGTTGGCGGTGGTCAATGGCACCAATGCCCTCATTACGGCGTTGGCACAGCTCAACATTCGCGGTGGCGACGAAGTACTAGTACCCCCTTATACTTTTATCGGGACAGTAGCTCCCGTCATTGCCAACGGCGCTATGCCCGTGTTTGTCGATGTTGACCCCGAGACGTTTCAGATTGACCCTGCCAAAATTGAAGCCAAAATTACCCCTCGTACCAAAGCCATTATCCCCGTGCATATTTTAGGCTTGCCTGCCAATATGCCGCAGATTTTGGCCATTGCCCAAAAACACAAATTGGCCGTGATTGAAGATGCTTGTCAGGCACATTTGGCCGAAATCAACCACCAAAAAGTAGGAACTTTTGGTGATGCAGGCTGTTTTAGCTTCCAAAATTCCAAAAACTTAGCCATCGGCGAAGCAGGAGCAATTGTGAGCAACAACGACTTGTTTATGGATCGTTGCTTTTCGTACCATAACTACGGCAATCCCTACGGCATGGCCTCGGGAGTGATTGGCGCGGGCACCATTATGCAGGGTACCAAACAACGCATTACTGAATACCAAGCCGCCATTGGGTTGGCACAACTCAAACGTTTAGAAGGAGAAACCAACCTCCGCAACGAAAATGCGGCTTACCTAAAAGCCAAAATCGAACAAATTCCAGGTGTTATTCCGTACAAACTGTACGATAATGTCACCAAAGCAGCCTTCCATTTATTTCCGTTCCGTTATCAAAAATCGGCCTTTAAAGGACTTTCACGCGACACGTTCTTAAAAGCGCTGACGGCTGAGGGGATTCCATGTTCGAAAGGTTACGCAACCCTCAACAACATGCCTTACCTCGACGATGCTTTCCAATCGAAAAATTTCCAGAAAATGTACCCCAAAGCCATGCTGGATTTTAAAAGCTACGTGGAGCGCAACCATTGCCCCAACAACGACCGCCTTTGCAACGAAGAAGCCGTTTGGTTTACCCAAAACATGCTTCTCGGAACCCGCGCCGACATGGACGACATCGCCAATACCATCGAAAAAATCTTTACCCACGCCGATAAACTCCTAACAATGAAATGAGAAAGCATCTTTGGCTAGTGGGGTTATTCATCATTTCGTCCACTTTTGCAAAAGGCTGGAAAGCAGGCGTTTCCAAAGTCGTTATTACGCCCAAAGAGGCCATTTGGCAAGCAGGTTATGCATCGCGTACCCACGCTTCTGAAGGAAAACTGCACGATTTATGGGCCAAAGCCCTGGCACTAGAAGACGAAAATGGCCAGCGCTCGGTACTAGTTACTACCGACATGTTGGGGTTTCCCAAGGCCATGTCAGACCGTATCCGAAGCCAGCTACAGGCGCGTTTTGGGTTGAGTAAAGCGAATATTCTCTTGAACAGTTCGCACACGCATTCTGGCCCTGTCTTGTACGACGCCCTGCACGACATTTATCCCCTCAACGCCACCGAGGAAGCCAAAATCGGCCAGTATTCCCGTTGGCTGGAAGGACAAGTGGTGGAGTTAATCGGCCATGCATTGAAAAACTTAGAACCCGTTGAGCTGTTTTCTCAAAACGGCGTAACCCGCTTTCAGGTCAACAGACGTAACAATAAAGAAGGGGCTTTGCTCGAACAAACTGAATTAAAAGGCCCCAACGATTACGCCGTTCCTGTCATCAAAGCTGTGACGCCCAAGGGAAAGCTCAAAGCCGTTGTTTTCGGCTACGCTTGCCACCCTACCGTACTCGACCTTTACGCCCTTTCAGGTGATTACCCTGGTTTTGCCCAAATCGAGTTAGAAAAAGCGCATCCCGAAGCTACTGCCCTGTTTTTTCAAGGTGCAGCAGGCGACCAAAATCCGCTACCTCGCCGCACGATTTCGTTGGCTAAGCAGTACGGAAAAGAACTCGCCGCCGCTGTGGAACGGGTGTTAGAAGAACCCATGAAACCGCTTTCGGCGCAGTTTCAATCGGCCTATGCCGAAGTTACTTTGCCGCTTTCGCCACCGCCCACGGAGGCACAACTGTTGAAAATCCAACAAACCGAAATGCCCTATATACAACGTTGGGCTGCCCGACTGCTCAGTGAAATGAAGCAAGGAAAGGCATTTGTATCGTCTTACCCTTACCCCATCCAACTTTGGAAACTGGGCGAGCAGGCTTTGTTCAGTTTTGGGGGCGAATTGGTCATTGAATACGCCATTGAGTGCAAGAAGCGCTACGGAACGAACATTTTTGTGGCAGCCTACTCCAACGACGTCATGGGGTACATTCCTTCCGCTACGATCCTCAAAGAAGGCGGCTACGAAGGTCAATCGTCGCAAATGGTGTATGGATTACCAAGTGTTTGGGACGCGTCGGTTCCCAGCTTAATTCACGCTGAAATAGACAAACTAGCGCAGCAAATTAAGCTCGCCCCGAAATAGGGTTAAAAGTCTATCACGCGGTTGTAAGCAACCGCAATATGAGGGTATGAGTACCCGCGCTCACATACCCAGAATACCCTCGTACACTAGGCGTTCACACACCAACAATTATTTGTTCGAAAAAACCACAACCACATGAATTCACTTACTGCCAAAGCCTACTTTTCAGGTTTTGAGTTAGCTCACGATACTTACAACGCCATTTCGGCGGCAAGCAACGGCAAAGTTTATTACGTTCTTTGTTCAGAATCGTATGACATCGGCGGACAAATGTACGCTTATGACCCCGTTACTGACCAAACCGAATGGGTAGCCGACCTTACCGATGTCTGCGGCGAAAAAGAAGCTAACGCCATTCCTCAAGGAAAAAGCCACGTTCGTTTTTACGAAAATAAAGGCAAACTTTATTTTGCTACCCACATTGGCGTCTATGAAATGATTGAAGGCATGGAACGCCTTCCTACCCAAGCCCCCAACGGAAAAAATCTCTACCCAGGTGGGCATTTTCTTTCCTACGATTTGGCTACGGGCGAATTTGAAGACCTCACGCTTGCCCCTGACGGCGAAGGGATTTTAACCATGACCATCGACCGTGAACGAGGGCATTTGTACGGCATTACATGGCCGTTGGGGTATTTTATTGACCTCGACCTTTCTACCAAAACCCTTAAAAAAGTGGTGTTGGTTTCGGCAAACGGTGAAGCGGGAATTCCTGGAGATGACTACCGTGTTTTGTGTCGTTCGATGCTCGTGGACCCGCGCGACGGCAACGTTTATTTTTCGACTTCCGAAGGAGATATATTTGCCTATCACCCTGATAATGAAGGAATACACAAATTAGAAAACGTTGACTTACGTATCGACTATTTTGGTAAATACGACCCAAAACATCCAGGCAGCATGGGATACAATTGGCGGAAAATTTTCTGGTATGCTCCTGAACAAGTCGCCTACGGAATCCACGGAAATTCGGGATATTTGTTCCGTTTTGACCCCAAAGCACAAACAATAGAACTCGTTGAGCGCCTCACGTCGGAGCCTTCGCAGAAAAGTGGCATGTTCGACCAATTTAGCTACGGGTATTTGGGCTTTCAATTAGGACCCGACCAAGAAACCGTCTACTACCTCACGGGTGGTCCCATTTACATCGACGGGAAGCGCGTAAAAGGCACTGACCAAATTGCCAAAGGAGCCGCCAAGGGACTCGAAAACCTGCATTTGGTTACGTACCACTTACCAACCCATACCTACAAAGACCACGGTCCCATTTTTTACGCCGATGGAAACCGCCCTACCTACGTAAATTCTATCGCCATTGGCGCCGATGAGTCGGTGTATACTTTGGCACGCTTTGACCACCAAGGACACGAGATTCAAGATCTAATAAAAATCAGCTTGTAATATTTTTTGAAAAGTACTACTCTATCTTTCATAACCATTGCAAAGAAGCAAGTAGGCAATAAACAAAAAGGACTTCTTCAAAAAGAAAAGCACAGTAGTATGTTTATCTTTAACTATTGTACTTACTCTGATTTCATCACTGTAAATAAGCTATTTCGTTTTTCTAACCAAAACCTTTACATGAGCCAAAACTCAACTTCATCCAACAGCGCTTCTCGCCGCGATTTTCTCAAAAAAAGCCTAACAGGAACGGCCGTTTTATCCGTAGGCGGAGTTCTTCCAGGCTTTAGTGCTAAAAGTTATGCCAATATTTTAGGGGCCAACGATAAAGTACGCCTTGGCGTAATGGGCGTCAATAGTCGTGGCTTTGCTCTGGCGAGCAACTTTGCCCTCCAACCCAACTGCGAAGTCGTTACGATTTCCGACGTTGATTCAAGAGCAGCGGCTAAGTGTATCGCAGGCGTCGAAAAAATTCAAAATCGTAAACCGAAAGACACCCCTGACTTCCGTAAATCACTGGAAGACAAAGACATGGATGCCATCGTCGTGGCAACACCCGACCACTGGCACGCACCTGCGGCTATTTTGGCCTCTAAGGCAGGCAAACACGTGTATTTGGAAAAACCTTGCAGCCACAACCCGCACGAAGGCGAATTGTTGATGGCCGTAGCCGCCAAATACAAAAATGTGATTCAGATGGGAAATCAGCGTCGGTCGTGGCCCAACGTCAAACAAGCCATCAAAGAGATTCACGATGGAGTGATTGGTCGCCCCTATTTTGCTAAAGGCTGGTACACCAATAACCGTCCTACTATCGGCACAGGAAAAGCCGCTGGTGTGCCGTCGTGGCTCAACTTTGATCTATGGCAGGGCCCCGCGCCACGACGTGCGTACAAAGACAACGTCATTCACTACAACTGGCACTGGTTTTGGCATTGGGGAACGGGCGAAGCCCTCAACAACGGCACCCACATGCTCGACCTTATGCGTTGGGGATTACAAGTGAGTTATCCAACCAAAGTATCTTCTTCGGGTGGGCGTTACCGCTATCAAGATGACTGGGAAACACCAGATACCCAAGTTATTAACCTTGAATTTGGCAAAAACAAATTCATGACGTGGGAAGGCCGTAGCTGCAACAGCCGCAATATCGAAGGCAGCAGTGTAGGTGTTTCTTTTTACGGAGAAAAAGGAACGCTAGAGTACGGCGGTGGCAATGCGTACAAAATTTACGATTTGGACAATAAGCTCATCAAAGACGTTAAGAACGATATGCCGATTGACCCCCGCAATAAAATGGATCCTTCGCAAGCGTTGGATGCAACTCACTTCCAAAACTTCGTAGAAGCTATCAAAAAAGGGACTCCGTTGGCATCCGATATTATAAGCGGCCATCAAAGTACGCTTCTTTGTCAGTTGGGCAACATCGCTTTGCGTTCCAACAGCATTTTGGACATTGACCCCACCAACGGACATATCAAGAACAACAAAGAAGCGCAGAAGTTCTGGAAGCGTGAGTATGAAAAAGGCTGGGAGCCAACGTTGTAAGACTAAAAACCACAAAGAGCATAAAGAAGCACTCAAATCTGAAACATCCTTTCTATGAAATCATCTACTGCTGCCGTTGAAGTAAGCAGCCTAAGCCCGCGCGAAACCACCGTTTCTATTTTCCTAATTGGGCTGATGTTTTTTATCTTCGGTTTCATTTCCTGGGTCAACTCCATTCTAATTCCTTACTTCAAAATTGCCTGTGAACTCACCAGCTTTCAAGCCTATTTGGTGGCATTTGCTTTTTACATTGCCTACTTTATTATGTCGGTACCTGCCTCGTATTTGCTCAAAACCAAAGGGTTCAAAAAAGGCATGATGTTTGGCTTTTGGGCTATGGCGTTGGGAGCGTTTATTTTCGTTCCTGCCGCCATGACGCGCACCTATGGTATTTTCTTAATGGGGCTGTTTACGATTGGCATTGGGTTAGCCATTTTACAAACCGCCGCCAACCCCTACATCACCATTCTAGGCCCTAAAGAACGTGGTGCTCAACGAATTAGTATCATGGGGATTTGCAACAAAGCCGCGGGAATTTTATCACCACTAGTATTCGCAGCCGTGATTTTACGTCCCACCGACACCGATTTATTTGCGCAACTTGGCACGATGAATCCCACCGAAAAAAGCGCTGCTTTGGACGAACTCGTCCGCCGTGTGATTCAGCCTTATACAATTTTAGGAATATTTTTATTTGTGTTAGGGTACTTGGTGTATCGCTCGCCCTTACCCGAAATCAATACCGAACACGAAAGCCCCGAAGTCGCCAGTGCCAACGCGAGTAAAACTAGCATTTTCCAGTTTCCGCACCTTATTTTGGGAGCTGTGGCCATCTTCCTGCACGTAGGCACGCAGGTGATTGCCATTGATACCGTCATTGGATATGCCAACTCCATGGGAATTGATTTGCTCAAGGCCAAAACGTTCCCATCCTACACCTTGGCCTGTACCATTTGTGGGTACATCATCGGGATTATCACCATCCCCAGATTCATCAGCCAGGTCAACGCCCTACGCTTTTGTACGGTGTTGGGAACGGTGTTTACCTTGCTCATTATTTTTGCCAAAGGCACTGTTCAATTTTTAGGCCATACCGCCGACCTTTCGATTTGGTTTGTGGTATTGCTCGGCTTGGCCAACTCACTCGTGTGGGCGGGGATTTGGCCCTTGGCGTTGGACGGCCTTGGGCGTTATACCAAACTCGGTGCCTCGATTCTCATCATGGGCTTGTGTGGCAACGCCATTATGCCGCTTTTCTACGGCTATTTCGCCGATTTGTACGACGTGCGCACTGCGTATGGGGTATTGTTGCCTTGTTACTTGTACTTGGTGTATTACGCAGCATACGGTCATAAAGTGAAGGATTGGAGATTATGAAAATCAAAATCAGTAACGGGACTGTCCTGACGCCTTTCCGCGCCATTAAAAATGGGACAGTTGTGGTAGAAAATGGTCAAATCATCGGTGTACATGAAGGTAATATAGATATAACCGAGGCCGAAGAAATCGACGCCCAAGGGCAATACATTTCTCCTGGGTTTATAGACATTCACGTTCACGGAGGTGGTGGAGCCGATTTTATGGACGGTACCGAAGAAGCTTTCCTGGCTGTTGCCGAGCTGCACGCGCGCTTCGGAACGACGGCGCTGGTACCTACCACGCTTACCGCCGAAAAGGCAGATTTGCTTCATACCCTCGATGTGTATGAAAGAGCCCATCGACGCAATACCAACGGCGCTGCCTTTTTGGGGATTCACCTCGAAGGCCCCTATTTTGCCCTAAGTCAGCGAGGAGCGCAAGACCCGCGTTACATTCGCAATCCTGACCCTGCCGAGTACGAAGAAATTCTGAACTATTCGTCGTCCATCGTTCGGTGGAGTGCCGCCCCTGAATTGGAGGGAGCCGTTCTTTTTGGTCAACGGCTACGTCAAAAAGGGATTTTGGCGGCCATTGCCCATACCGATGCTTATTACGACGATGTGTTGGCAGCCTACGAAAACGGCTATTCGCTCGTAACACACTTGTATTCAGCGATGTCGGGCGTGACGCGCAAAAACGCCTTTCGCTACGCGGGGGTTATTGAAAGTGCGTACTTGCTCGATTTAGACGTAGAAATCATCGGCGATGGTATTCATTTACCCGCTCCTTTGCTCCAACTAGTCTATAAAATCAAAGGCCCTGACCGCACTACCCTTATCACCGACGCCATGAGGGGCGCAGGGATGCCCGAGGGAGAAAGTGTACTGGGGTCGTTGAAAAATGGCTTGCCCGTTATCGTCGAAGATGGCGTGGCCAAACTCCCTGATCGTACCTCGTTTGCGGGCAGCGTCGCTACCTTCGACCGACTAGTGCGCAACATGATTACGATGGCCAACGTGCCGTTGTTGGATGCCGTTCGCATGGCAAGCACTACTCCCGCCCGCATCATGGGCGTTAGCGACCGCAAAGGCTCGCTCGCCAAAGGCAAAAACGCTGATATTGTTATTTTTGATGAAAATATCAACGTTGGAATGACGATGGTGGGGGGGAAAGTGATTTATAAAAGCCAATTCTTTGTCATGCCGTAGGCATCTAAAATTTCACACCTGAAACGACTTATTCGACAATCATTTATTCGCGGCTTTTAGATGCTTTCAGCATGACAAATCGTTTAAATGTATCAACCTTACGTTCAAAAAATGCCTCTTTTGCAAGAAACAACCATTGACAAACTTCACGTCAAATTAGCCCAAAACCGCCTAGAACTAGGGCAATATGCCGCCAAAATGGCCGCCATAAACATTAAATCATTACTCCAAAGCCAAGAAACCGTCAATATTATTTTTGCCGCTGCTCCGTCCCAAAACGAGTTTTTGGACGCCCTCGCTGTTCAGCCTGGTATTGAATGGCAACGAGTGAACGCGTTTCACATGGACGAATACATTGGCTTATCGGACGACGCGCCGCAGCGGTTTGGAAATTTTCTCAAAGACCGATTTTTTGCCAAAGTACCGTTGAAAGAAGTGTTTTACATCAATGGAAACGTAGCAGACGCCGAAGCAGAATGCCAACGCTACTCGGCTTTGTTGACCCAATACCCTACCGACATCGTTTGCATGGGCATCGGCGAAAACTGCCACATTGCATTCAACGACCCACACATTGCGTTTTTCAACGACCCTGTGTTGGTCAAAAGGGTGGACTTAGACCTTACGAGCCGTCAGCAGCAAGTACACGACGGTTGTTTTGCGTCGTTGGAGCTTGTTCCCGAGTATGCCCTCACCCTTACGATTCCTGCGTTAGTGAAAGCGCCTACGGTGTTTTGCATGGTTCCTGCGGCCCACAAAGCCGAAGCCATTTACCATACCCTCCTCGACGACATCAGCGAAGTATATCCATCAACGATTTTGCGTACCCACTCAGACGCCACCCTGTTTATCGACCCCAACAGCGCTCAGAAGTGGTTGGAGGCTTAATCGTTTCTGTAAACAAAAAGTGCGGGTCTAACGGCTCGCACTTTTTGTTTTACAAATAAAACACCAATTATGCTTGCATATTCATTTTCAGGGAATTGTAGTTTATATAACATATTCGCCAGCGCTGATTTTTACTTTATAAAAATGGATTATTCTCTTCGAATGATGAAAAGTAAAGGTATAAAATCAATACGAAGCACTTGAAGAGCTAAAAGGGACTGTTCCGCGAATGCAAAAAATTACTGCTGACCATGGCTATAAGATTACTTTTATCAACCATGTTAAAGAAAAGTTTGGTTGGAAAGTAGAAATAGCACCGCAACGGCGGACCGTAAAAACCAGAATCAAGTAAAGGTTTTATCCCTCAAAAAAATCGGTGGCAATTCGAAAGGTCGTTTAGTTAGCTCAATTTCAGACGTAGATTGTTCAAAGACGTTGAAAAATTAACCGAATCCTCCCAAGCAATGTTGCAAATAGCTTTTATTTCACTTATAATCAGTCGCTTATAATCGCAAAACAATATCTTAATACCTACTTTTTTTGTTTATACCAAATCAGAAGTTCAACAGATACAGCCCGCTCCCCTCAGTGGGTTGGGACATAGCTCTGACGAACAGCTTTTCTGGAGTGGCTGTTAACGTTGTTCATCAGAAAGTAGGGCTGTATGCTTGCGCATACGTTGGGCTAGATATAGCGAATCATCTCTGTAACTAACAACTAAAACAATTGATAAATTTACTCGACCAGTTACACTACCTCGCCATAGCAAGAAGCCGCCAGAAGTAAGTAAATTTGTGGTCATAAACGCTTATTCCTTAAAAATCACCCACAAATTTTATGAAGAATCGCCTTCTAGGCTGCTTACTCGCTGCAAGTAGTTTAACCCTCCCCAGCATGGGACAACAAGCCAAAAAGCCCATTAGCCTTATCGTGCTAGAGCCTGGGCACTTTCATGCCGCATTGGTACAAAATACCCGCTACGACAACGTCAACCCCGTCGTGCACGTGTATGCCACCAAAGGCCCCGATGTAGAGGCATACCTCGATAAAATTAAAAAGTACAACACCCGCTCTGACGACCCGACGCAGTGGGACGAGAAAGTTTATACAGGCACTGACTTTTTCCAGAAGATGCTGAGCGAAAAAGCGGGAAATTTGGTGGTTTTGGCAGGGAATAACCAAAAGAAGACCGACTACATCAAAAAATCGGTGGACGCAGGACTGAACGTGTTGGCCGACAAACCCATGGCCATTGATGCGGCTGGGTTTGCGTTGTTACAAGAAGCTTTTTCCCAAGCCAAAAAGAGAAATGTATTGCTCTACGACATCATGACAGAGCGCTACGAAATCAGCAATGCCCTCCAACGCGAGCTTGCGCTGGTACCCGCCATTTTTGGGACGCTTCAAAAGGGTACGCCCCAAGACCCTGCCGTCACCAAAGAGAGCGTTCACCACTTTTTCAAGTATGTTTCGGGCGAGCCGCTAATTCGTCCATCGTGGTTTTTTGACGTAAAACAACAGGGCGAAGGCGTAGTGGACGTGACGACTCACTTGGTGGATTTGATTCAATGGAGCTGTTTCCCAAACCAAATCATTGACTACAAAAAAGACATCAGGCTTCTCAACGCAACCCACAGCGCTACTACCCTCACGCCCGAGCAGTTTAAGCTCGTTACCAAAAACGACACTTACCCCGATTACTTGAAAAAAGACGTCAGAGGCAACAATCTTGAGGTGTATGCCAACGGTCAGATTGACTACACCCTCAAGGGCGTACACGCACGCGCATCGGTGATTTGGAATTTCCAAGCGCCCCAAGGCACGGGCGATACACACTATTCAATCATGAAAGGAAGCAAAGCGAATCTGATTATACGTCAAGGCAAAGAGCAAAATTTTAAGCCTGTGTTGTACATCGAAGCCCTTAGCAATACCCCTGCCTACCAAAACACCGTAACCGAGGCGTTCAAAAAAGTACAGGCAACGTACCCTGGCATCGAACTAAAGAAAAACGACAAAGGCTGGGAAGTGGTGATTCCGAAAAAATACGACATCGGACACGAGGCGCACTTCTCACAAGTCGCGAAGAAATACATGGACTTTTTGAAGGATGGAAAACTGCCCGAGTGGGAAGTTCCTAACATGATTTCGAAGTATTATACCACCACGCAAGCCCTCAAAATGGCGCAAAGCAAAAGTACAGTTAACCGTTAATTCTGTGTCTTTTCCTAGCCTAAGTGAACAATTTTGTGCTGAGGGTTGCTCACCACCCGATTATTGGTGTTGATGGACGATGGGGTAGCCCGAACGATGCAGAGTGTCGAATAAAAAACACCATTCGACACTCTGTATTCTCAATTCGACCTTCCTAAAATGGTAAAATATCTTCTTCGCTGGCTTCAAAGGTAGGAGGTAGCGCTGTAGGAGGGCGGGTACTTCCGCCAAAACTTACCTCTTCACTTGCGCCACCGCCGCCACTCATTGAATCAATTTTCCACGCTTTTACGTCGGTGTACCAGCGACCGTTGTACTCACGGCTTTCGATGTCAAACGACACGTTCACTTCATTCCCTACTTTTAGGGCACTTTCGTTGATTTTATCGCCCCATGCCGAAATACACACTTTTTTGGGATATTGGCCGTCGGTTTCAATAACAAAATCCTGTTTTTTCCACGTCCCATTTTTACCCTCGCCTGTTTGCAAAGGTAATAGTTGAAGAACTCTTCCTTTGATGTCCATAGTCCGTTATTCGTTTTATTGTTGATATTCACTAATTTTTTTGTGGTTTTGAGCAACCACAGGCACGTTTGATACGCACGTTTGCCCTTCTGACTAACTTCTCACTAAAAAGCTACATGAGCTATAAGAAGTACTGTATACAAAAATGCGAGCTACTGAAGTTTTTCAATAGCTCGCGTTTTTGTATCAATTTTTAAATTGATGTATCGAAGACGATGAACTTTAAGCTCATGCGTTTTATTAGTCTTCTTTAAAATATTTGGTGTATTTACGCTCGTTTTTCTCTAAAAGGCTTCCTACCCAAAACGCAACGCCTAACAATACTGCATAAAATATAAGGGTACCGATGGTTCTTAAGTCCATTATGATTCGTAATTTATTGTGTAAAACCTTATTTTAAAGATAGTACAAAAGTAATAGCATTCGGCATTTAGACCCAAAAAAAGTAGTATTTTTTTGTAAATTTATCCGAATTCTTTTGGCTTACAATACCCCTTTGGTCGATGGCAAAACATCAAGGGCTTTTAAGTCCCGCTTCACTGCCATTTTAATGGCTTTGGCCCATCCTTTAAAAATTGCCTCGATTTTGTGGTGTTCGTTGCTTCCTTCGCACTTGATATTGAGGTTGCACTGAGCCGTATCCGAAAACGACTTGAAGAAATGATAAAACATCTCGGTCGGCATTTCGCCGATTTTTTCCCGCTTAAAATCGGCATCCCACACCAACCACGGACGCCCCGAAAAGTCGATAGCCACTTGAGCCAACGCCTCATCCATCGGCAACAAAAAGCCGTAGCGACTAATACCTCGTTTGTCGCCCAATGCCTTGCGGTAGGCTTCACCCAGCGCCAAGGCGGTATCTTCGATGGTATGGTGTTCGTCGATGTGCAAATCGCCCACCACCGAAATCGCCAAATCGGCGCCTGAGTGTTTGGCAAGTTGGTCGAGCATGTGATCAAAGAATCCAAGTCCTGTATTCATTGCTGACTTCCCCGAACCGTCGAGGTTAAGTTCTATTTTGATTTGGGTTTCTTTCGTCACTCGCTCTACCGAAGCTATACGGACGGGTAAACGAAGGTGTTCATAAATAACGTCCCAATCATTACTTACCAACGAGATGGCATTGGACAATTCAGGTGCAAGGTCGGCGGGGAGTTCGTTGGAAATATAAATAGCTTTACATCCCATATTAACTGCCAATTGCACATCCGTCAAGCGGTCGCCCAGCACGTAGCTATTCGGCAAATCGTACGAACCATAGAAATACTCAGTAAGCATGGCCGTACCTGGTTTGCGCGTGGGGGCGTTTTCGTGAGGGAAGGTACGGTCCACATGAATTGCTTGAAACGTTACCCCTTCGCCTTCGAGGATTTGGAGCATTTTATTTTGGGCAGGCCAAAACGTATCTTCGGGAAACGAGTCGGTTCCCAAGCCATCTTGGTTAGTTACCATCACAAAACCAAAATCGGTTTCTTCGGCCAAACGGCGAAGATTTGAGATGGTCCTGGGCAAAAAAGCCAATTTTTCTAAAGAATCTACCTGAAAATCGACGGGTGGTTCGACGATAATGGTTCCGTCTCGGTCTATGAAGAGAAGTTTTTGCATTAGTTTTCGATTTTGAACTGCGAATATCGAACATCCAAGGGCGTTTTTTGTTAAATTGCTCAAAATTTTTCCTAACTACAAACTAAAATCTGATGAGAAAACCTATCCTAAGTGGTGCATTGTTAGCCCTAAGCCTTGGCACAGGATATGCGCAAAGTGCCCTCAAACCTGTGATTAACCAAACCGCTGACGCTCTAGAAAGCAAAGTGATTGCATGGCGTCGCGACCTTCATGAGCACCCAGAACTTGGAAATCAAGAATTTAGAACGGCAAATATCGTGGCGGAGCACCTTCGTAAACTAGGTTATGACGTAAAAGAAAAAGTAGCTGTTACGGGCGTAATTGGGGTATTGAAAGGTGGAAAACCTGGCCCTGTGGTAGCCCTCCGCGCCGACATGGACGGACTCCCTGTAACTGAACGCGTGGATATTCCTTTCAAATCAAAAGTGGTGACGGAGTTCAACAACCAAAAAACGGGCGTCATGCACGCTTGCGGTCACGATAGCCACGTCGCTATTTTGATGGGGGTTGCTGAAGTATTGGCTTCGATGCAAAAAGATTTAGCCGGTACGGTAAAACTCATTTTCCAACCTGCTGAAGAAGGCGTTTACAACGGTGAAACATTTGGTGCCAACCGCATGATTATCGAAGGTGCGCTCGAAAACCCGAAAGTAGATGCCATTTTTGGACTTCACATCAATTCTCAAACCGAAGTTGGCAAAATCCGCTACCGACCAGGTGCTACCATGGCAGCCGTTGACCAATTGACCATCAAATTAAAAGGAAAACAAACCCACGGTGCCAACCCTTGGTCGGGCGTTGACCCTATCGTTACGGCTTCTCAGGTGGTGATGGGTTTACAAACCATCGTAAGCCGCAATGTTGACATTACCGAAAATCCAGCGGTAGTAACCGTAGGCGCGATTCACGGCGGTATTCGCTACAACATCATTCCCGAATCGCTCGAGATGATTGGCACCATTCGTACGTTTGGCGATAACCAGCAAGCACTTGTTCACCGTCGTATCAAAGAAATTTCGACCAATATTGCCGAAAGCGCAGGTGCAAAAGCTGACGTTGAAATCGGGATTGGCTACCCCGCTACTATCAATGACCCTGCTTTAACCGACAAAATGATTCCGACGTTGGAGGCATTGGCAGGCAAAGATAACATTCTTCTTTCGCCTGTTGCTACTGGCGCCGAAGACTTTAGCTACTTCCAAAAGAAAGTTCCAGGCTTCTTTTTCTTTTTGGGTGGAATGGCAAAAGGCAAAAGCCCCTACGACGTAGCGCCGCACCATACTCCTGATTTTTTCATTGACGAAAGTGGGTTTACGTTGGGCGTAAAATCCCTCAGCCACTTAGTGGTAGATTACATGGAGATGAATTCTAAAACGGCGGCAGCATCAAGCAATGCCAAAGGGAAGAAAGCGACAAAATGACGTTTTTGACCACATAGTTCGGATAGTTTTTTTCACATAGTAAACATAGCTAAAGGCCAATACAGCTGTATTTTATGTTTACTATGTGAAGAATCTACTGCGCTCTATGTGGTTTTAAGAATAAATATATCCGATTTACACCAACTGCCCGTACAAATCAAATTCTTCAGCGTTGTTGATTTTTACGTTGGCAAAGTCCCCTACTCGAACGTACTGTTCAGCCGAAATCAACACTTCATTATCTACTTCGGGGGAATCAAATTCGGTACGGCCAATGAAATAACCGCCTTCTTTACGGTCGAACAACACCTTGTACGTATTACCAATTTTTTCTTGGTTCAACGACCACGAAATATCCTGCTGCGCGGCCATGATGTCGTCGGTACGTTGTTGTTTTACGTCGGCAGGAACATCGTCAGGCATTGTAAACGAGTGCGTCTGGTCTTCGTGCGAATAGGCAAAAACGCCCAAGCGATCGAAACGCGTACGCTCCACAAACTCAAGAGTTTCTTCAAACATTTCTTCCGTTTCCCCTGGATGCCCTGCAATGAGCGTAGTACGAAGCGCAATGCCTGGCACTTTATCCCGAATGGTCTTGATGAGGTCTTCGGTTTTCTCGCGTGTAATTCCACGACGCATGAGTTTTAGCATTTCGGTACTGCCACTTTGGAGTGGCATGTCCAAATACTTACAAATGTTGGAACGCTCACGCATCACATCCAACACATCTAGCGGAAAACCCGACGGATACGCGTACTGCAAACGAATCCAGTCGATGCCTTCTACATCGGCCAGATGGTTGAGTAGTTCCGACAAATTGCGTTTTTTGTAAATATCCAGCCCGTAATACGTCAAATCTTGGGCAATCAAAATCAACTCTTTCGTCCCACGACGCGCCAATGATTTCGCCTCAGTTACCAGCTCATCTATCGAACGCGACACGTGTCCTCCGCGCATCAACGGAATCGCGCAAAAGCTACAAGGGCGATCGCAACCTTCCGCGATTTTGAGATAGGCATAGTGCGCGGGTGTCGTCAATAGACGCTCTCCAACGAGTTCTTGTTTGTAGTCGGCTTTGAGAGTCTTGAGCAAACGAGGGAGTTCGTTCGTTCCAAACCACGCATCCACGGTAGGGATTTCAATCGCCAACTCTTCTTTATAACGATTTGATAAACAGCCTGTTACATACACTTTGTCCACTAACCCTGCTTCTTTGGCATCGGCATAGCGCAGAATGGTATCCACCGATTCTTGTTTGGCGTTGTCAATAAACCCACACGTATTGACGATCACGATATTGGCATCGTCTTTTTGCGACTCGTGGGTTACGTTGTAGCCGTTGCCTTTGAGTTGGGTAAAGATATTTTCGCTATCCACCAAGTTTTTACTACAACCCAGTGTCACGATATTAACTTTGTTTCGTTTGGTTCCTTTGGTTTTCATTGATTCAGAGAATGTAGGCAGGCTTCATGAGTCAAAAGAAAAAAACAGATACTCAACTTATTATGCCTCTACGTAATACTATAATTTAAGCTACAAAGTTCGGCAACTGAATCGGAAGCACCAAAATTGAGGTTGTTTTTAAAGACCGTTTTATTCTCAAACACCCTTAAACAGCAGGTCCATAACACAAATTTATTCTCCCAACACTACACAACTAAACGGTGCCAATGAAATGGTATCGACCTTTTCAAAACGCGACGCGGTGTCGGTGGTCAATAATAATTCGGTGGGCATGAAGGAGGCGGAGTAAGTTACCGTTGCATTGGAAAGATTATGAAGCACCCATACTTCCTGCTCGGCAAGGCCACGCTTGAATGCGACCAAGCGGGGATTGCGATTAGGTAAAGGTTCGATTTGTCCGTAAAAACTACTGATGACGGCATTGGATTTACGGAAATGAATCAAGCGTTTGTAGTGATTATAGAGCGAATTGGGGTCGTTTTGTTGACCCACCAACGGAGTTACGGTAAGGCTTTTGCTGTACTTGGGCTTCATCCAACGCGCTCTTTCGCGGTCTTGTTGACGATACCCCCACAAAAACGGTTCGCGGATAAACTCGTCGGGCTTTTGCCCCAGCATCCCCAGTTCTTCGCCATAATACACATACGGCTGTCCTGGTAATGTAAAGAGCAAATTGGCCGCTACTTTCAAGTGGGTCAGTTTACCATGCAACACACTGCCTATGCGCGTCTGGTCGTGATTGGTCAACATAATGGCATCAATAAAACGAGGATTTATTTGGGCAAATACTTGACGGTTTTTGGCCAATGTCGTAATCAAATGCACGGTATCTCGCTCCTCAGTCGTGATTTTTTGAAGCGCCAAACTCAAATCAAAGTTAAAATTAGCCGTCAGCCCGCGAAAATATGGAGCAATCTTATCGGCTGCGTTCCACACTTCGCCCACTAGATACACCTGAGGGTTTACTTTCTGCATTTCTGTCCGAAATTCGACCCAAAACTCGTAGTTTTTGTACTCTTCCCATTCGGGATAAATGTGGCGTGCAGCATCCAATCGAAAGCCGTCCACGCCCATTTCTACCCAATATTTACCAATTTCATAAATCGCTTGGCGCACGGGTGGGTGGTCACAGTTGAGATCAGGCATTCCTTTCCAAAACAGGCCGTAGTATTTTTCTGTATTACCCACCGCACTGTGCCAAGGCTTTCGCTCCCAGGTATCGGGGGTGGCTTCACGCGTGGCAATGCCCAATGCTTCGATTTCCTCGGGGCTTTTCCAATTGTAATAGTTTCGGTAAGGATTGGTTTTACCCTTGGCCGACTCTATAAACCAAGGATGGCGCGCACTCGTGTGATTAATCACCAAATCTAGGATGACTTTGATACCGCGAGCGTGGGCTTCAGTCAGGAGATTTTTAAAATCGTCGAGCGTTCCGTATTCAGGTTCTATCCCATAATAATCAACAACATCATATTTGTGATAACTTGGTGATGGCTGAATCGGAGTAAGCCATATTGCCTCAACACCAAGTTCCTGAAGATAAGGAAGCTTGGAACGAATGCCATTCAAATCACCAATTTCGTCTCCGTTGGAATCACAAAAAGAACGAACAAAAATTTCGTAACAAATTCGGGGGTGAGTCAAGATTTCCAAGGTTTATTTAACCGCAATTGGCACCATTGATTTCGCCAAAATCTTCTGCATGTATTTCCCCAAAATATCAAACTCCAAATTGACGATGTCACCGACTTGTAATTGATGAAAATTTGTATGTTCGTAAGTATATGGAATGATGGTAACGCGGAAACCGTCATTGTGTGAGTTAAAGACCGTCAAACTCACTCCATTAACACAAATCGAGCCTTTTTCTACAGTAATGTTTCCTACAGAAACATCGTACGTAAAATCAAACAACCAACTTCCACCCACTTCGGCAATGTAGGTACAAACCCCCGTTTGGTCAACGTGACCTTGAACAATGTGCCCGTCAAAACGGCCATGCGCTGGCATACAGCGTTCTACATTGACCTTCGTGCCTACTTTCCACTGGCCTAAGTTTGTTTTTTTGAGGGTTTCGTCTACCGCCGTCACTGTGTAGGTAGTACCTTCAATGCTCGTAACCGTCAGACAAACGCCATTATGACTTACACTCTGGTCCACTTTGAGTTCTGGCGCCAAAGCTGCGCTCAACCTAAACGTCAGGTTTGTTCCTTCCGCAATAACTTCGACGATTTCGGCCGTCGCTTCTACAATTCCTGTGAACATGTGGTTTTGGTTTACTTCAAAATTCCTAGTAAGTACTGGCCATAACCGCTTTTAAGCAATGGCTGGGCAATTTCGCGAAGTTCATCGGCTTTGATGAAACCCATACGGTAGGCCACTTCTTCGATACAACCGATTTTGAGTCCTTGGCGTTCTTCAATTACTTGAACAAATTGCCCCGCTTGCATCAACGACGCAAACGTACCTGTATCTAGCCAAGCTGTTCCACGGTTCAACACCCCTACTTTGAGTTTTCCACGCTCCAAATACACGCGATTTACGTCCGTAATTTCGAGTTCTCCGCGCGGGCTAGGTTGGATATTTTTGGCAATCTTCACCACTTCATTATCGTAAAAATAAAGCCCTGGAACGGCATAATTTGACTTAGGTAGCTGTGGCTTTTCTTCAATTGAAAGCACGTTAAAGTCTTTATCAAATTCTACCACGCCATAGCGCTCGGGGTCGTGCACTTGGTAGGCGTACACCACCCCTCCATCGGGGTCATTGTTGGCTTGTAGCAATTTGCTAAGACCACTTCCGTAGAAAATATTATCGCCCAATACCAAGGCTACTTTGTCATCTCCAATAAAATCAGCACCAATGATAAACGCTTGTGCAAGACCATCGGGACTGGGTTGTTCGGCGTAGCTAAATTCACAACCGATACGGCTCCCATCTCCCAAGAGTTTTTGGAAGTGAGGTAAATCGTGAGGGGTTGAAATAATGAGAATTTCACGAATACCCGCTAACATTAAAATTGACAGCGGATAGTATATCATAGGCTTGTCGTAAACTGGCATTAACTGCTTACTTACGGCCAATGTAAGCGGGTGTAAGCGAGTGCCTGAGCCGCCCGCCAAAATAATTCCTTTCATACGAATGCGGAAGTTCTAATTGTGTTTCGGTAATCTAGCGCCAAAATTAGCTATTTCATTGTGAAACTCAGCACCAAAAAATAAAGTCCGCCAAAACTGGCGGACTTACCTAGGTCAGACGGTAGTCCGACCGAAAAATCGTCTAACCTGTTAGTCATTTACTGAGATAGAGCCAGCACTTGCACGCATCGATACCAACGCGCCACCGCCATTGAGTGAACCTTTTACACGGTCTTTTTCCACGATACCGTTAAAATCTTTAAGCGTACCTACATTGACGCGGTTAGCACGTAAATCTAGCTCCATGCCTTTGTTAAGTGGCATTTGGACGTGAATCCCGCCTGCTGAAGTGGACAAATCTAAAAATTGACCTACTGATACCATTTCAGCGTGGATACTTCCTGCGCTTGTTGAAGCCCGCAACGAAGCCGCTACGTCGTTCAAACGAATCGAACCTCCCGAAGTTGAGGCTATCAATTCACCTTTTATCCCACCTCCTCTGATGCTTCCACCGCTAGTGCTTGCTTTCAAAACGCCATTAACTTGGTTGAGCTCAATGCTTCCTCCTGAAGTTACGAGTTTGATGTCACCTTTACATCCCTCGGCATGAATACTGCCACCGCTGGTGCTGAGATCAATATGTTCATAGCATTTCGCTAAGTGAATACTTCCCCCAGATGTTCGGCCTTTGACATTGCCGCTCAAATCATCTAAGTGTAAGCTACCACCACTGGTAGAGAAGTTTTGTGTTCCAGACAAGTTGGCCAAATGAATACTTCCTCCGCTGGTAGCCAAGTCGGTGGCTGTTTTTTCGGGAACAATTATTTTAAATGAAATACTCAGTGAGCGTTTCCAATCCCATTTTTCGTCTTCGTTTTTGCGTTTCACACGGCACACGAGCGTTTCTCCTTCCATCGCTATGCGTACTTCGTATTCTTTAAGGCGTTCGTCAATTTCTTCTTTGCTCAATTCAGAAGTGCCGTTCCAGTTGTTGGAACGTACGTACATTTCGACTTTGGGTTCGTTGGTACTGCCCGCTACGCGAATGCTCCCGCCCGAGGTACGTACTTGAAGTGTTTTGACGGCCGATGCGCTAAATGTTTTGGTAAAATATGGAGTTTCGTTCTCTTTTTGAGAAAATGTAACAAAAGCAACTAAAACGAACGATAGTGTAAAGACGATGGCTTTCATGATTGTATGAGTTTGTATTTTGTTAAATAGATGCAAAACTCCAAACTCACGTTGCATACGAAGCACTGTTTTTTCAAAAAGATTTTTTGCTAATTCAAATGAAAAGGTTGGGAGTCTTTGCGGATGATTTTGGAATTCACTACCAACGACATCACGATGGTGCCGATAATAATAGTAATGATGATTTGAAGGTTTGAAAGTAGATTGCAGTAATATGTCTCGGTTTGCGAATCTTTAATGAGCTTTTGTCCAACTACCGACTGAATTTTGGTGAGTTCACTTAATTGATGAATCGACTGCTGAAACAACTGATTTCCTTCCGATTGAAACAATAGTTTTCCTTTTTCAAACTCTGAGTGAGTTACTAGTCTTACTATTTTCTGTTCCAAAACAGCGTAGCTATGGGCATGGGTCTTCAACGCACTGAGCGCTTTTACTTCCTCCTCTACCAACTTTGTTTTTTGAAATTCTACCAACAATGAATCAATCTTATGGGTATGCACCGAAAGTTGTTTTCCCAGTTCTGACCACGAAGTAGAAACATTTTTTTCAAGACCTTGTTCCAAAAGCAAACGTTTAGAATACAAATGCTCGCTCAAATACACTATATCCACGGTGGGCACGAGTCTATCTTGGTAAATAGACGACAGTGAATGGTCGATGTTATCCAAGCTCATGCGTGATACAAGAGCGCTCAGCAAAATCACAACCATAATTCCGCCCAGAAGTAACGATGCTTTGATTTTTTGCTGAATAACAAATGACCATTTCATGAGGTGTCGTACAGATTAGTGTCCCAACGAATATAGAAAACGTTTGGTTTTTTCTTTCTAACAATTGTCTCGCTCATCTCAAAATCTCTCTTCGTCGCCAATCCTAGTGCGGACTGACAGAGTAGCCATACGTGACTCAGCGATAGCTTCCAAGCCACATTCAATCGCTTCTTCAAAGTTCTTTTCTTCGCAAAGGTTGTGCATTTTTTTCAATGCATTGATTGCTTTCATGATGTGTAATGCGTGATCCATAGTTCCTCACCTTAAATTCAATCGCTCGGGCAAAAGCGTATAGAAAGTTGTCTGCGGTTAGTGAATTAGGTATGTCGTCCATACAATCTCGGATGTCAGCATCACTGATACGAGCTGGACATAGACGGCCTTGGTTACAGTTCTGATTACACGGCGGACAGGTCTTCATCATGTCTTCTCAGAAATGACGGTTGATGAGGAAAGTGGCACATCAATTCAGACACTTCTGTCAGTGCATCCCATTCTTCCAAAACAATCATCAAGTGCATGTAATCTACAAGGATCTGCTTCTGCACATCCTGGTTCGTATAGTCTTTCATTTCATCTCCTGTCTGTTAGGTTAGACTCTAATATACCATTTGACTTTGGTAAACGCAAGTGGTAATCTGACTACTCTTTCATACTTTTATGGAGTCGAAATGGATCAGGCAAGAAAAATTTTTGAGACGATGTTGACTGCTTCGGGCAGATCAGCACCGGTGTGGGACGGTAGGAAGTACACCACCAAGAACGTGCAAACCTACTGGCGCTGGTTTTGGCTGGGCTATTCGATGAGCGGCAAATGACAGCTATCAATATCGACATCATCAATATCGGTGCAGGGACTCAGTCTCGAGCCGAGATCAACGAGCAGGTGGTCAGTGAGTACGCTGAAGCGATGGATCACGGGTCTATCGTCCCGCCGGTTCAGTTGTATTCAGATGGCGTAAATTATTATCTGGTTGACGGGTTCCACCGGTATCACGCACATCGTCGGCTTAAGAAGAAG
>JALQYJ010000122.1 GCA_023254175.1 Runella sp.
CTAATAGAAAGAGAAGGCATTCTTCACTAGGATATTTGAGCCCTCAGGCATTTGAAGAAAAGCTACAAACCGAGAAAAAAGGAGCATGAGGGCATAAATCGAAAAAGTAAAATCTAGCCGTTTATTTAATTGATTTGCCAAAAGCAAATCAATTAAATAAAATTTCCAAGGGGGCCAGGGAATGGAAGATTCCCCGGAAAAACATCAGAATAACATGCCAAATAAATTCCTCCAGTAAAAGGTTGCAATTCCAAACCGCTTGGGATAAGTACAAAACTTGATTTTTAAACATACTCTAAAATTAGGACAAAATGAGGCAAATACCTAGAGTTAAAATTTGTTGTATAAACAGTGTTTTTGAAGCCCAACTTGCCGTTTCCTATGGAGCTTCTGCGTTGGGATTAGTGGGAAAAATGCCAAGTGGGCCGGGGGTAATTATGGACGAGCTAATTGCCGAAATCGCCCAACAAGTACCGCCACCTATTTCAACGTTCTTACTGACCAGTGAAACATCGGCTTCTTCTATTATTGAGCATCACCAAAAAGTAAATACGACGACGATACAAATTGTTGATGCCTTGGCAGAAGGAACCTACCGCCAAATTCGCGAGCAATTACCTGCGGTTAAGCTCGTTCAAGTCATTCACGTAATTGATGAACGAACTGTCGAGGAAGCCCTTCAAGTCGCTCAACATGTCGATGCCTTGTTGCTCGATAGCGGTAATCCGACGCTTCAAGTTAAAGAACTCGGAGGAACGGGGCGGGTACACAATTGGGTGCTAAGCCGAAAAATTCGGGAAAGTATTTCAATTCCCTTATTTCTTGCGGGCGGGATTCGTGCAGAAAATGTGCGAGAAGCAATAGAAACTGTCGGACCCTTTGGCTTGGATTTATGCAGTAGTGTTCGTTCCAACGGGCAGTTAGATGAAGAAAAATTGGCTATTTTTTTTGAAGCTGTTTATGCTTCAAAATAGTTTTGATTAGGTGTTTAAGCTCAGACTACTAATTACTGAAAGCTGGCGTCTAACTACTTAGAAGAAATAGGGGGAAATACTTTTTGAATTGCCGTTGCATTAAAATTCGATAGAAAACGTTATTTTAGTGAAAACAATATTTCTAATGAGCTATGAAAACCCGATTCACTTTATTAGCCACCTTCTTGGTGCTATCTACTTTCTTAAGTAGTTGTTTTTATTCGGGGGGATACCGTTCTCGGTATTATGATTCTCCTTACTACTCATCGCGCCCTTATGTTCGGGTAGTACCGTCACCTCCTGTGTATCGACCACGGGTGTATGTGGCTCCATCCCGATACCGCCCGCCGCACCGCTATGAAAGCCGAGGTCACCACTATCACCATGGCCGCAGACGCTGGTAAACAAATGAAGTAGTACTATTTGGGTAGGCAGGACAAGAAATTCTTACATTTGCCTCCCTAAAAGCAAAAAGTAACTATACACTATGAAAAAGTTCCTTTGTCTATTGATGTTGGGAATGATGTTGGAGATTCCTGACGTCGAAGCAAACATAAATCGTAAAGCAGAAACAAAAACCGTCAAGGCTGCTTCTGAATACTCTACACTACGTCAGAAAAGAAGAAATCGTCAGCGAAAGGGGTTTCTTTGGGGGATATTTCGAAAGAGAAATGCCTGTGATTGTCCGAAACATTAAGCATTAAAAAAGGCAGTAGGAACTTCCTACTGCCTTCATTTATTTAGGCCATTTCTAGCTCTTTAGAGTTACGTTTACGTTCGTTTTCGTCGAGGTAAATCTTACGAATTCGAAGCGTTTGTGGTGTTACTTCCAAATATTCATCTTTCTGGATGTATTCCATTGATTCTTCCAATGAGAAGTTGATTTTAGGAGCAATACGCACGTTATCGTCCGAACCAGAAGCGCGCATATTGGTCAATTTCTTCGTTTCTTGAAGGTTTACTACAATGTCACCTGGGCGGCTATGCTCACCTACTACCATGCCTATGTAAAGCTCTTCGCCTGGATCAACAAAAAACTTACCACGATCCTGAAGCCGGTCGAGTGCGTACGGAGTAGCAGTACCTGTTCCTTTAGATATGATAGAACCGTTGATACGACCAGGGATGGGGCCTTTGTAAGGCTCGTACGATTTAAAACGGTGCGACATTACGGCTTCTCCTTGGGTGGCTGTCAGAACGTTTGAACGAAGACCAATCAAACCACGTGAAGGAATATCGAACTCTAAGTGTTGCAAATCGCCGCGTGGCTCCATTACTAATAAATCGCCTTTACGTTGCGTGACTAGTTCAATCACTTTACCCGCTGTTTCCTCAGGAACGTCTACTACGAGCATCTCGATAGGTTCGAGGCGTTGTCCGTGGTCATCTTGTTTGAAGATAACTTGTGGTTGACCTACCTGTAATTCATAACCTTCGCGGCGCATTGTTTCAATCAATACCGATAAGTGAAGAATACCGCGACCAAAGACCAAGAATTTATCTTCGCTGTCCATTGATTCCACGCGTAATGCAAGGTTTTTCTCCATCTCTTTGAACAAACGATCACGCAAGTGGCGAGATGTTACGAATTTACCTTCTTTTCCAAAGAAAGGAGAGTTGTTAATCGTAAACAACATGTTCATAGTAGGCTCATCTACGGCGATACGTGGAAGTGGCTCTGGATTTTCATAAAGAGTAATAGTATCACCGATTTCGAAATCTTCCAGACCAGTTACGGCACAAATATCTCCCGAAGAAACCTCAATCACTTTCTGACGACCAAGGCCTTCAAAAACTTGAATTTCTTTGATACGGTTACGTTTTACACTGCCATCGGCTTTGCAAAGAGCCACTTGGGAGCCTTCTTTGAGCGTTCCACGGTGTACGCGTCCGATTGCGATACGACCCACAAACGAGTTGTAGTCAAGCGACGTGATTTGCATTTGTGGCTCGCCTTCATATACGGGAGCAGGAGGGATATTTTCAACAATTATATCCAACAAGTGAGCGATGTCTTGCGTAGGCGTTTGCCAATCAGGACCCATCCAACCTTGTTTTGAAGAACCAAACACTGTTGGGAAATCAAGTTGGTGCTCGTTAGCTTCGAGGTTGAACATCAAATCAAATACTGCTTCATGTACTTCATCAGGACGGCAGTTAGGTTTGTCAACTTTGTTAATAACCAATACTACTTTCAAACCCAATTGAAGCGCTTTCCCCAATACGAAACGAGTTTGTGGCATCGGCCCTTCAAAAGCATCGACCAAAAGCACAACACCATCAGCCATTTTAAGCACGCGCTCTACTTCTCCCCCGAAGTCGGCGTGGCCTGGGGTATCTATGATATTAATTTTTACGTCTTTGTAGCGTACTGATACGTTTTTAGAAACAATCGTAATGCCTCGTTCACGTTCGAGGTCATTGTTGTCCAAAATGAGGTCGTCAAACTGTTGGTTCTCACGAAACAGCTTCGAATAGTGGATGAACTTGTCCACCAAAGTGGTTTTACCGTGGTCAACGTGCGCAATGATGGCGATGTTGCGGATGGATTGCATTTGTATTTTTGTTAGTTGTTTTGCCTTAACAATTAATCCAAAGAAAGTCAGTGATTAACAATTAATTATGGCTTTGAAAAAAGACCCGTAAAGGTACGTTTTTTTCTTGACAAACTCAGTTTATTACAATATTATCTCTTTAAAGAAGTGGAATTTGCTAGTTTTTTATTTGAATAATACAAAATATGACAGAGATGATAAGTCTATGCTGTTATTTGTGTAGCGTAGTACTTTTTGTTTGCCAGCGTTCTGTTCTATTTTTGCTCAAAACCAATTAGTTCCATGAAACTTCCCTTTCTTGCCCTTGCGGAGCTTTTGAGTGTGGCCGTATAAGCCCAAAATTTTGTGAAAGACAAATTATACAAAACTTGATAAACAGATTACGATGCGGGATGGCGTAAAGCTTTATACTGTCATTTATGTACCTAAAGACAGCAGCCAAAAATATCCGATTATTATGGAGCGAACGCCCTATTCAGCGGGGCCTTATGGTGACACCAATTACTCAGGAAATGGGCCTAGCCCAAGTAAATTGTTGTCAGAAGAAAAATACACTTTTGTAACTCAGGACATACGAGGCCGCTACATGAGTGAGGGTTCATTAACCGTGCGAAAGATGCTTATGATTTTTTCTTGAAGCTAGGGTCTCTCAAAAATGCCAATGGGGTAGCTTGTTTTAACGTGAATTATGGATAGACTGATTTATAAATATTTGATAATGAGAGTATAGAGTTGTAGTAACACCTACTCATCGCACTCGTAAAGTTCCCGCGAAGCTCATTCGTGAAGAACTACGGGGTGTATCCTTGTATTATAAAGGTTACAAGGGAGTAGTGAATAGGTCTAAAAAATTAGAAGATATCATGGGTAGTAGTTCTACATCGTGGGTGTTATTTATGGGATGTTGTTTTCAATGGTGAATCGCAAAAAATACATTCTAAAAGGATATTTTGGATTATTACCAAACACAAAAAAGTGTTTGTCATGGAACAAGGGGAATCGACGCTCATTGTTGATTGGGGTAAAGAAGTCCGCGTGATGGACAATGTTGTTATCAATATTCATAAGATAGTGTCCGAAGAAGGGCTGCTTTGATACCGTTTGTGTTGAGACCTGATAAGTTACAAAAACTTGTCAGGTCTACTATAAGTCTATGCTTTTGGCGTAGACACAAACTCAATAGTACGTTTCAAGCCTTCCAATTTTGTCCGTTTGACGGGCGAACGGCGAAATACTTCTTGAAATACTTCCTGCGTAATTTCCACCCAATCGTTTTGGGTAAACTTTGCCAAATCGGGGTGAAGATTAAATTCTGGCGTTTGGTGGGGACGTGAAAACCGATTCCACGGACAAACATCTTGGCAAATATCACAGCCAAAAATCCAGTTCTTGAACTTTCCTCGGACCTCTTCGGGAATTGCTTCTTTGAGTTCAATCGTAAAATAGCTAATACACTTACTGCCATCGACCACGTAAGGCTCCGTGATGGCTTCTGTGGGACACGCATCCACGCAGCGCGTACAGGTGCCGCAGTAGTCTTTGATGGGGGCATCAGGCCAAAGTTCGAGGTCAGAAATAATTTCTCCAATGAAAAAAAAACTTCCCATCTGGCGGTTGATGAGATTGGTATGTTTTCCGACCCAGCCGAGTCCGCTTTTGGCAGCCCAGACTTTGTCCATCACGGGGGCTGAATCCACAAAAACTCGTCCGTTTACTTCGCCTACTTCGCATCGAATTTCTTCAACGAGGGCTTTGAGCTTGTCTTTCAACACAAAGTGATAATCGGTACCGTAAGCGTATTTTGACAGTTTCATGTCATTTTCGTCTTCGTTGAGCCGTTGTTCAGGATAATAATTCAACAAGACAGAAATGACTGACTTTGCTCCATCTACCAATTTTCGAGGGTCAAGGCGCTTGTCAAAGTGATTTCCCATGTAGTGCATTTGGCCATGATGGTTGCTCAGAAGCCATTGTTCTAGACGAGGGGCTTCCCCTTCTAAAAAAGTGGCCGTTGAGATACCACAAAAATCAAAGCTAAGTTCCTGTGCTTTGGCCTTAATAAATCGGCTCCGCTCTTGCTGAACGAAATCGTTTGACGTCATTTATTTTCGTTTATTTGTAGCAAACTCAATTTTTTAAAACCTGTAACATCAATGAAATCGAAATTTTTCTTAGTTGTATGCTTTTTGTTTACTCTCCCTCTTCTTAGTTTGGCTCAAGACGAAACCGAAAAACATCCCATTGACATTGCGTTGGACAAATGTATGGATAAAAATCCTTCTACTCAGGGAATGGTTGGGTGTCTGGATGAAGCCTATAAAAAATGGGATGCCGAATTGAACAAAAATTACAAAGCCCTCAACCTGAAACTTGATGCAAAACAAAAAGCGGCTCTGCTTACTTCGCAACGGAAATGGATTGAATACCGTGATTTGGAGTTTAAATTTCAGGCAGAGCTGTATGCAACCATGGAAGGGACGATGTATCAGCCAATGGCCATTGATAGCCGTCTTGAAACTGTCAAGAAAAGAGCACTGGATTTGAAAAGCTATTTGAACCTTTTTGAATAGCAATACTGATTGTTACTATCAAAATCAACAAATTACTACATGAAACACTTTATTATTACCGTTGTTGCTTTGCTGTTTGTCCAATTAAATGGCGCGGCGCAAAATAAAAGCTACCTCAAAGAAGTAGAAACAAAACAGATGCTTGACGAGGCTCTTCGCAAAAAAGCCGACGAACTTGCCCATAAATACATTCTTACTGACGGCCATGTGGACTTGCCGTATCGACTCAAAATCAAGAACTTCCGACTAGAGCGTGAATATTTGGGGATTCCTTTGAAAACTACCGAAGGCGATTTTGACTACGAACGAGCTAAAAAAGGAGGGTTGTCGGCTCCGTTTATGTCGATTTATATCCCGTCGTCGTACCAACAAACGGGCGGGGCAAAAGAGTTGGCCGATTCACTGATTAATATGGTGCGTGGTATTGCGACGGCTCACCCCGACAAATTTGGTGTTGTCACGACTCCCAAGGAAGCAGAGGCTAATTTTAAAAAAGGAGTTATTTCGTTTCCGATGGGAATGGAAAACGGCGCGCCATTATTGACAATTGCCGATGTGGCTTATTTTCGTAAAAAAGGCATTAGCTATGTGACGTTGACCCACGGTAAAGACAATCTCATTTGTGATTCGTCGTACGACACTACGCACACACACAAAGGCTTGAGTGCTTATGGGCGGGAAGTAGTCAAAGAAATGAACCGCGTTGGCATCATGGTTGACATCTCGCATGTGTCGGACGATGCGTTTTACCAAGCCATTGAGTTATCTTCGGTACCAGTGATTGCGTCGCACTCTTCGTGTCGGTATTTTACGCCTACATTCAAGCGAAACATGTCGGACGATATGATTAAGCTTTTGGCCAAAAAAGGAGGCGTGATTCAAATCAATTTTGGATCTAGCTTTTTGGATGAAAAGTACCGTCAACAAATTGAAGTTTTGCAAGATAAATTTGGCAAAGCTCTGAAAGAAAAAGGGATTAAAATGGGTACGCCCGAAGCCGGCGAATTTCAGAAACAATTCCAAAAAGAAAACCCAGTACTTTTTGCTGACGTAGAAACGGTGGCCGACCACATCGACCACGTTGTGAAATTGACAGGAAGTACCCAACACGTAGGAATTGGGTCAGACTTTGATGGAGTGGGAGATAGTTTGCCTACGGGGCTGAAGGACGTGTCGCAGTACCCCAATTTGATTTATGTGTTACTTAAAAGAGGTTATAATGAAAGCGATATTGCCAATCTCATGTACCGCAATGTATGGCGGGTTTGGCAAAAAACGGTGGATAATGCCACAGTCAAACGGTAGTTATTATGGTGGAATACACACACGGTCAGACTATCGTCTGACCGTGTGTGTATTAGTAAAAAATCAGCAGTGAAAGCAACTATGATGCTCCCCAATTGTTGGACAGGATTTCGGTGTTTTTATGCTTGTTGGA